>NZ_BBOX01000114.1 GCF_001553455.1 Streptomyces hygroscopicus subsp. hygroscopicus | reverse complement strand
CCTGCGGCGGGACAACGAGAAGCCCAAGCCCGTGACGGTCAGTCCCGGCGAGCAGGTCGCCTTCGACATCACGTTCCTGGCCTCGACCCGCGACGACGACCGGAAGTTCGCGCCGGCCCAGGTGGTCATCACCCCGCCGAACGAGCGCAGGAACCTCGTGCTGGACTGGCCCTACGGCGGCGCGCTGCTGGACCAGTCGGCCGCCACCCGCCCGGGGACCTTCATCGGCCCGGTCAACGCGGGGATGTAAGCCCGGGGGCGGAGGGCCGCCTCACCGGAAGACACGCTCGCGTCACGGGCGGAACGCCGGGGACACCCCGGGCCTGACCGGTGAGCTACGTGCCCAATAACCCCATACGAGGCCAAAGAAAAACCGTCCCGCTCCGGGCAGAGCCCGGCCAGAGGTACTTCCCTCGATTCCCCTGGGGCCGGCTCCCGCCCAAGGGATGATTGCTGAGGGATCAATCGGCGCAGCCTGCACCCATGATGCGAACGAAAATCCGCATCATGGGTGCAGAGCAGTGGTGCGTGAACGCCGGTCCGGGGGCGAGGTGCGGCGGTGCCGGATGCACCACGAGCTCGACGTCATCCTCACTCAAGGGGCCCGCACGGCTGACGGCCGCTGGTGGACCGACTGCGAGGCCAGCCTCCCGACCCGCTACGAGCACGCCGACGGCCGCTCCCACGCCACCGGCGCGCCCCCTGCGATCAGCGCCCTCAGTGAGCGGATCACGTCCATTCCGAGGCGAGGACTACAGCGAGGTCCCCGTCGACGGCGCGATCACCGGACGGCAGCGGGTGGTGGAGCAATTCCACCAGCACACCGAGGACGCCCCCCTCCGCCGTCCTCACCGCCGCGACTGCTGGCAGGCCCGCAACGAGCAGCCCGACACATCGGGCATCGAACGCCGAATCGGCAGTCGAGTCGATGCGGAGGCGACAGCCGAACTCGCCGACCGCATCGATCCCGGGCGCCTCCCGCAACGGGTGAGCAACGGTCAACGGACACAATAGGTCGATGCCCGTCATTGCCTGCGCGAACTGCCGGCAACCACTCACCGGCGAACTTCAAGGAGTCCCGATGCCGCCCGCTGCCAAGAAGGTCGAGGGCCACCGCGTTGCCCCGCCTCGGGTGTCCCAGGGAACCTACGCCATCAGCCCCAAGACGGGAATGATCATCCTGCATCCCGGCGACCTGCCGGGCACCGCTCCACATCCTGACCGTGGGCGGCGTAATGGGTGCTGCGGACTCGACGGTCTGGATGGACCGAACCTTGTCTGCCGTGGCTGTGGTGCTGAAGTGGCAACTCAACAGTCCGATTGCTGGACAGATCACCTCGTGGCAGCAGCGCCAGACACCGTGACCATCGGCATCGAAACCCCGGGCTGAACCTGTTGCACCGCGGCACGACCTTGCGCATCTTCGCCGGAACATATGCGCTTGCCCGAAGGGCTTGTTGCTGGTGACGATCGCGGACGCGCGTTCGTAGCGGTTTGAGATCAGCTGGAAGAACCCCGACGGTCACAGCCGGTAGGGACGGCCACAGCCGGTGTGGATGGAGCGCTACCAGGTGCGTGCGGTGCGGTGCAGATCCTCGAAGCTTGCGTGCAGGTGGTGTCCGAGGGGGGTGTGCTGCGGGTCGGCCAGCCACCGGGCTGAGGCGAGCTGGTAGGCGGCGACGGAGACGGTGGCGGTCAGGGTGGCCGCCGGGTCGGGGATTCCCCGCGTGCGCAGTGCGTCGGCGATCGCCTCGGCGAGGGCTGCCAGTTTCGCCCGTTCGCGTTCCTGCAGATCGGTATGTGCGTCGAGGATGTGCCGGCGGCGCCGTGCTGCGGCCCGGCGCTGGTCGAACCAGTGACTGCGGGCCGCGAACGCTCCGGCGATCGCGTCGAGCGGGGACTGCTCCGCGGGTGCCGCGCCCACCGCTTCGCGGACCTCGGCGATGAACCAGTCCTGGTCGGGGAAGAGCACCTCGCGCTTGTCGGCGAAGTGGTTGTAGAAGGTGCGCTCGGTCAGGCCGGCTCGTGTCGCGATCTCGGCGACTGTCGTGCGTTCGTAGCCGCGCTCGGTGAACAACTCGATCGCAGCTTCCTGCAGTCGTTCCTGCGTGCCGGCCGGCCATCGTCCCATGGCACGCAGAGTAGTGACTGCAGAGACTGCAATCAAGGTGTACGGTGATTTCAGAACCTGTCATCACTGTGGTGGTGCGGGACAGAGGCTGCGGCGATGCAGACGATGTGAGTCCTATGGACCGGATCAGGCGAAGGAGCTTGTGATGAACGCTGCCGGAACGCGGGTCGGAGTGTTTCTGGGAGGCACGTTCGCGCAGGAAGCCGGCATGACCAACCTTGTGGACCGGGCGGTGGAGCTCGCCCACGAGGTGGCCGACGCCGGTGTGCACACCGTGTGGTTCGGGCAGGGGGCGGATTACGACGCGCCCCAGCTCGCGGCGCTGGTGGGCCGGGCGGAGCCCAGGGTCTTCGTAGGCACCTCGGTGGTGCCGATGTACCCTCGCCATCCTCTGCTGCTCGCAGCGGCGGCGAAGACGGCGCAGGCATCTACCGCAGGGCGTTTCCGGCTCGGTGTCGGGCTCGGCGCACGCACTGTACTCGAGCCGCAGTTCGGCCTGCCGTATCCGCCGCAGATCCAGCACCTGCGCGAGTACCTCACCGCGCTGCGCCCGCTGCTGGACGGCGACGACACCGCCTTCGTGGGCAAGACGCTGGCGTCGCGCCCGGTCGGCTCGACGGCCGTGGCCGGGGCTTCCCCGGCGGTCCCGGTTCTGGTGGCCGCGATGGGGCCGCGGGCCCTGGCGGCTGCGGGCGAGTTGGCCGAGGGAACGAATCCGTTCCTCGCCGGGCCTCGTACGCTCGCCGAACGGATCGTGCCGGTCATCACCGAAGCCGCCGCCGCGGCCGGGCGGCCGGCCCCGCAGATCGTGGCCGGGGTGCCCGCGGTGGTCACCGACGATGCCGCAGCCGCCCGCGACCGCGTATCGGCCGCCCTCGGCTTCTACGACAGCATCCCGTCCTACCAGAAGGTCATCGCGGCCGAGGGATTGTCGAGCGCGGCGGACCTGCTGATCGCCGGCGACGAGGACACCGTCGCCGCCGGTTTGCGCCGCTATCTCGACGCCGGGGCCACCGAGGTCATGATCACCCACACCGACCTCTTCGATGCGGAGGACCGCGCGCGGACCTGGACCATCGCCCAGCGTCTGTGAGCCGGGACCGAACCGGTTGCACCGAAAAAGGTGACGTCGTGGCGAGAAGGGCAGCAGGAGACCAGCTCAGTCCCCGCCGTCACCCGGATCGCGGTGGGTGCGCCACCGCGGTCCGGTGGCAGAGGACGGGATCGTCTTGTCCATGGTGGGCTTGAGTGCACCATGGACCCGGGGGCGTCCGGGATGTCGATGCGAACGGTGAGTCCGTAACGTCTCCGACATGAGTGATGAGAGATGCAAAACCCAAGAAAGACAGACCAGTTGGGCGATGCGAAAAAGGCTCTCCGGCGTGGCGGCCATGCTCCTCGCCGGATTCGCCGGATTCGCCGGATTCGCTGTCGCGCCGGTCGCCACGGCGGCGGAGCGCGACACCGCCCACCGCGGCACTGTCGTCTCCGTCGTCCCGGTCGCCGACCGTGACGCCGGGCAGGTCAGAGACTTCCTGGCCGGGAGCGACATCGCGACCGATTCGGTGCGGTACGGCGTACGGGCGTACCGGTTGACGTACCGGACCGTGGACCCATATGGGAAACCCACGACGGCAACCGGTCTCCTCACCCTTCCCAAGGGCGGAACCCAGCGGCTCGACCTCGTCTCGGACACGCATGGCACCATGGTCAAGCGCACCTACGCGCCCTCCGCGAGCGAGGACTTGGGCCGTGTGCCGTCGTATCTGAACGCCTCGGCGGGTCGTGCGGTCGCCGCGCCCGACTACCTGGGGCTCGGTGAGGGGCCGGGCCTGCATCCGTACATGGACACCCGCTCCGCGGTCACCGCCTCCGTCGACATGCTGCGCGCCGCCCGCGCGACCGCGGACCGGCTCGGCCGTCCGCTCACCGGTGACGTCTACGCGACCGGCTTCTCGCAGGGCGGCCAGGTCGCGATGGCGCTCGGCCGGGCGCTGGACGGGGGTGCGGACCAGCATTTCCGGCTGAAGGGGCTGGCCCCGGTGAGCGGGCCGTACGACCTGGAGGGCCAGGAGGTCCCGGCCCTGTTCGACGGTCGGGTCAACGACACCAGCGGCGTCTTCTACATCTCGTACTGGCTGGTCGCCCAGAACCGGCTGTATCACTTCTACGAGGATCCGGGCGAGGTCTTCCGTGCGCCGTACGCGAGCCGCGTGGAGTCACTCTTCGATGGAACGCACGATGAGGAGGAGGTGATCAAGGGCCTCGCCCCCTCGGTGAAGCAACTGCTCACGCCCGCCTTCTACGACCGTCTGCGGTACCCGACCGGCCCGCTGCTGGACGCCATGCGCGCGGCCGATCACACCTGCGACTGGAAGCCCGACGCCCCGGTGCGGCTGTACGCGGGGGCGGCCGACACCGACGTGCCGATCGGGAACGCGCGCAGTTGTGCGCTCCAGCTTGCCGCTCACCAGGCACACGTTCCCGTGGTGAACCAGGGCGAGGCGGACCACTTCGGGTCCTTCGCGGTGTCGGCACCGCAGGTGGCGCGTTGGTTCAATGCGCTGGCCGGACGCGGATCGCCACGGTGACTCATCGCTGCGGTAACTACGTGATCGAGCCGGCCGAGGTCAGGACACTCGCTGCCTTGGGTCCCCGCCGCTCAGGACGTGGGGTCTGAGTTCGGGCGTCGGCAGGGGTTCATGCCGCAGTCGAACAGTCCGGACAGCCGACGTCCGCGGCGAGGACGTAGCGGGTGTGCACCCGCTGCACCCGCTGCTGCGTACCGCCGACTCAGTGGCCTGATGACGAAAGGAGTTGGAGGCCGGGAGGGTCAGTAACCCTGGTGAAATCGACGGCATCGTGGCCGGGGCCCCGGCAACAACCGGATCAGCCTCAAGAAGTGCTTCTGACCTGCAACGACAGGGGTTGTCGAGCGTTTTTGTCGGCTGCGGAGGAAGAAGCACTTCTCAGGTCACCGAGCGTGCCGGGTGACTTCCGTCGGGGCGGATCCGCCTCAGTTGACGGAAGCGGAGAACGAGTTCACCGCGAGACCTGCCCCTCCTGACCACGGTTCGAAGCCGGACTGGATGCTCGTCAGGTACCAGGAGCGGGTGGCCAGGCCGCGGTTGACCGCCTGATTGACGAAGTCCATGACGTTGAAGCCCCAGCTGGAGAGCGTGGACGACGACACGAACGTGATCACGTTGTTGGTGCCGTTCCAGCCGGTCCACACCTGCCAGGACCGGCCGCCGACGGTGGCGGTGCCGACCTGGGAACCGACGGGGGCGATCGGCCCGGCCTTGTTGTACCAGACCATGATCTCGGTCTGGTTCACTCCGTCGGTCTTCGGTGCCGGGTCGAGCCATATGTCGTACGAGGCGTCGAAGACGGCGCCACTGGCGTAGGTGAAGGACGTGCTGGTGGATGCGCTGCCGATCGAACTGAGCTGCTTGGGCAGGGTGGTTCCCGGCGAGCAGTTGGTGTAGTGGCAGCCGTAGAAGACCGATGGATAGGACTTCGGGGCCCCGTTGGTGGGCACGGAGCCGTCCGCCTGGGTGATGGTGAAGCCGCTGCCGGTGGCGTTGATGCACTGGGTCGCGCTCGTGCCCCAGCGGTTGTTCTGCACCACGTAACGGCCCTGGATGGTGGTGCTGGCGTACTGGTCGCACAGCACCGTGTCCGCGTGTGCGGGTAACGCCGCGGTCAGCAGACCGCACAGGGACGCCAGCGCGGTCAGCAGTGCCAGCGTCACCGACCTCACGGGAGTGGTCACGACATTCCCTCCTCGATGGCGGGGAGCTATGGGAGCGCTCCCATAGCTCCCCGGAATGTAGGACCCCGAGCGCTCCCGGACAAGACCCGGTGCGGCGGGGCCGGACACAAGGGCGGGAGTCGGCCGCACCGGCGGCGAGGAGTCCGGACGGGGCTCGGAGACCCCGGCTGCCCCGCCCGCCTGCCGGCAGGGACTCGCGAGATCGGCCCAGCACCTCCACCCGGGGTGGCGGGGTGCCTGTACGAGCACCGGATGCCTCCCGGGCGGTTCGGCCGGCGGACGCTCATCCGCACGACGTCGCTCGACGCCTCGCAGTGCGGCGGGGGACGGCCGCCCCACTGTCGCAGGAAGGGCGCGGGATCAGCGGGTCAGGGGGAAGCAGCCGAGGCCGGGTGGCGGGCTCAGAGGCCGAAGAACTGCACGGCGGCCGCGGCCATGCCGCCCATCGGCAGTTGGTGCCCGGCCCCGGAGACGCTGATGGCTTCCAGTCGCACGGCGCCGTCGGTGCCGGCGAAACGCTGCCGCGTCCAGCTCGGCTGCGGCTGGTCCGTCGACGTCGGCGTCTGGCTCAGCCCGAAGACGTCCGTCCACTGCTTGGTCTCTTCCTGCAGGAGCTGGAACGGCACGAGTGTGTCGTTGGTGCCGTGCCACAGCTGAACGCGAGGACGGGTGCCGGAGTAGCCCGGGTACGCCTGCCGGACCAGGTCGCCCCATGCCTGTGCCGTCTTGTGCATGTTTCCCCCCACGCACGTGCTGGTCCACGGCGGGAAGTCGGCCTCGTTCGCGAAGCAACCGAAGGGGACGCCCATGAACGCCGACCCGGCCTTGAAGACGTCCGGGTAGTCGGCCAGCAGCGCGGTGGTCTCCATGCCGCCGGACGAACTGCCGGTGACGAAGACCCGCTGCGGGTCGCCGTTGTAGTGCTGTTCCACATAGGACACCATCGAGATGACCGAGGCCGGGTCGCTTCCGCCGTTGTGGTGTTTCGACGCATCGGACCACACGTCGAAGCAGTTGCTCATCGCCGTCTGCTTCGTGGCGGTCGGGTAGATGACGACGAAGCCGCGCTGGTCGGCCAGCGACGCGAACTCGCTGCTCTGGTGGAAGCCGGGGCCCGAGCCGCCGCAGCCGTGCATGGCGACCACGATCGCCGGTTTGGCCGGGTGGGAGTCCGGCACGTACAGGTGCATGCGCAGGTTGCCCGGGTTGCTGCCGAAGCTGGTCACCTCCACGAGCGAAGCCGCCGTTGCCCGCGGTGCGAAGACGAGACCGGAGACGAGGAGTGCCAAGGCGCCGGCGAGCGCCGCCAGTACGGTTCTGATCGCGGTCATGGTCCAACCCCTCCTGGTGATCACGGGACTCTCTCACCGAAGTTAGGCATGGCCATGATGTCCGACAATGCTGTAACCGGAGTTGGCTCAAGGCGCCTCCAGGTACTCCCGAAGCCGGCGTTCTTCCCGTGCGGCGTCCGGAATCCGCCCCCGCTCGCCCATCGCGATGCGACACGCCGTGAGGACGGGCGGTTCCCCGGCAGTCCCACCCGCCCACCACCGAACGTGCTGACCACCGACGGCATCGCACGCAGGACCGAAATTTTCGGAACCATTTTCGGTGATTTCGCCGCCCATGAAGCCCTCAGCCAGCCGACACCGCGCTTCCACCACGATCCAACAGCCCACAGGTCAGCCACGGCATGCGAAATCAGCCAACCGCACAGGACCGAACAGCGGTCGAAAATTTCCGGAAACACTCGACGCCGTCGGCTGTTGGCGCGCCCGACGGGCCTCTGCCGCGCCTGCCCGGATCCGGCGCGGGGCCGGGGGTTCGCGCGGTGGCCGGGGGAGGAGCCCGCCCCGCCGAGCTGTCCGGCGGGGCGCGGCGGGCGCCGGCGCGGCGGCCAACCGGCTGGACGGGCCGGCCGGCTCACTGGCCGAGGGCCGCCTGCCAGGAGGTGCCGTTGCTGGTGGCGTCGCCCCCCAGGCGGTCGCGGGCGGCGGTGTCGCCGTACAGGCTCCAGCGGAACCAGTCCAGGAAGGTGTTCCTGGTCTGGGCGTAGTACCGGTAGTCCGGGGTCAGGTACTGGCCGTGGTCCGCCCCGACGTGCGTGAGGAACGCCTTGGGGGACGGAAGCTCCGCGTACGCGGCGCGGGCCGAGGTGTAGTCGCAGGTCGGGTCGTGGTCACCGTGGATGAACAGCACATTGGCGTGGAGGCCGGCAGGGTTGCCCATGTCCACGCAGGCGACCGGGACTGCGGCGACGATGCGGTTGTCCGGCCAGGCGGTGAGCAGGCCGTGGGTGGTCATCCCGCCCATCGAGTGACCTGACACACCGACACCGGCGCGGGTGTCGATGTGTCCGGCGAACGGGTCGCCCGCGGTGTCGCCGAGCGCCAGTGTCCGGGTGAGGACCTCGGAGACGTCCTTCGACCAGTTGCCGTTGTAGACGCTGCCGATGTTGGTGTTGTCGGAGAACGAGGGGGCGGGGCAGATGAAGCCCGCGGAGGCCAGATCGTGGGTCTGGGAGGCGTAGCAGTCGGAGGTGCACCCCATGCCGTGGCTCCATTCGGCGACGGGGAAGATGCCGTCGGCGATGGGGGCGTTGGGGATGGGGTTGCCGCCCGCGGTGCCGGCGGCCGGGTAGAAGATCTTCGTGGTCAGCTGGCGGTTGCCGCGCGACCAGGAGAACTGGCGCACACCGATGGCGAACTGCGTGGTGGGTGCCTGCCGCGGTGCGGCCATGCGTGGCGACGGGGTGCCGGCGGCCGCGCTGCTGCCGAGCAGGGACATGCCCGTGGCCGCGGCCGCGCCGAGGCCCAGTAAGGTTCGCCGTCGCATCGACATGGGTGACTCCTTGTCGTGGTAGGGGTGAGCGGGGCGCGCGGGCGCCGCGCACCGGTGTGAGTGGGGAGCCCCGCGGAGGTTGCTCATGGCGGCAACGCGTGGGGCCTTGTCCGTACGGGTGGTGCGAGTACGGTCGCGGGCGATCCGGAGGAAGGGCGTCGCCGAGCGGATCCGGTGCACCCATCGTTCGACATGCCGGGCAATGATCGGCAAGCTGAGCGGGCCGCGGCGACCGGTATCCCGGGGAACGTCAGTCCGGCGGTGCCGCGACCACCACCGCCACAGGCGTCACCTCAGCGGCCGGGTGAAGTGGCCGCCGTCCAGGGTGGCGATGGCCGTCGCGGGGTGGCCGGCCCGGGATTGCCGCGTCCGGGACGGAGGGGGAGGCGTGCCTGTCGATCGTCATGACATGACCTTCTGTCGGCATGCGCGGAGGCGGAGATGTGCGCGTACGGGACGGTGGCAGGGCGCACCCGGTACGTCCCATGCCTCTCAGGGGTCCCATGGGATCTCAGGAGCTGTCAAGGGGTGCGAGGCCCGGACGATCCAGGGGTCGACTGCCCCATGCGGGCGACGGTTCTGCGGCGTCGCGGCGGGGGGAGACCGTACCCACAGGTCGCCGGCCGTTCCGCGCCGCGGGGCCATCTGCGTTTCCATCGCGCCTCCGAGTCGGCCCGGTGGGCGGTATTGACAGTCGTCAGCGCTTCCTTATCATCCATCCATGTCCGATGTCTCGACAGTGGTTCGAAATGCCGGACGCACGGTTCCGTCCCCCCACGGCGTCCGGTGGATATCCGGCGGGGGATATGTCATGTCCATGATTGCCTTGGGAGGAGCCAGTGCGGCCTTTACGGGTTTCCGTGCCGGGCGGTGTGTCCCGCGGACGGCGCTCACCCGCCACCATGGCCGCGGGCTCGGCGCTGATGCTGCTCGCGGTCCTGGTGGCGATGGTCTACCGGCCGGGACCGGCGTCCGCCGCCGGCACCGGTCCCTGTGACATCTATGCGTCGGGCGGCACGCCTTGTGTGGCCGCGCACAGTACAGTGCGGGCGCTCTACGGCTCGTACGCCGGCAAGCTGTACCAAGTCAGGCGCTCGTCCGACAACGCGACCCGGGACATCGGCCCCCTGGCGGCGGGCGGCGTCGCCGACGCCGCCGCCCAGGACTCGTTCTGCGCGGGTACCTCATGCGTCATCACCTGGGTCTACGACCAGTCCGGGCACGGCAACAACCTGGGCTACCAGGGGCCGGGCGGAGTCGGTGGCTCCGACACCGCCGCGAACGCGACGAGTGAATCCCTGACGGTCGGGGGCAACAGGGCCTACTCGCTCTACATCAACCCCAGAAACAGCTACTGGCGTGACGGTCACACGACAGGCGTCCCCACCGGCAGCGCACCCGAGGGCATGTACATGGTGACCAGCGGCACGCACGTCAACAGCGGCTGCTGCTTCGACTACGGCAACAGCGAGACCACCCGCAAGGCCGACGGCCCCGGAGCCATGGACGCCATCAACTTCAGCACACAGTGCTGGTTCGGCGGGTGTTCCGGGAACGGCCCATGGGTCCAGGCAGACCTCGAATGGGGTCTGTACTCCGGGGGCAGCCAGTCCTGGAACCCGAACCAGAGGGCCTTCACCAGCAAGTTCGTCACCGCCACGCTCAAGAACAACGGGACGACCCGGTTCGCGATCAAAGGCAGCAACGCGCAGTCCGGGAGCCTGGCCACCCTGTACGCCGGCCCCCTCCCCGCCGGCTACAACCCCATGAAGAAGCAGGGGGCCATCATCCTTGGCAGCGGCGGTGACTGCTGCAACGGCAACACCAACCTCAGCGCCGGCACGTTCTACGAGGGCGCCATGGTCTCCGGCTACCCCTCCGACCAGACGGAGAACGCCGTGCAGGCCAACATCGCCGCCGCCGGCTACCGCTGAACCCGCGGCCCCCGGCCCCGTCGACCGCCGCGTCGCGCACACCGCGGACGACCGCCTCGAGCCATCCAGGAAGGAACCATCCCGTGTCGGAACCACGCGGACGATTACTCCGCTTCCTCACGGCTGCCGCGCTGATCGGCACCGTCTTCACCACCGCCTCCGGCCACTCGGCCGCCCGGGCGGCCCCGGGCAGTCCGGCGCTCACCCCACCGCTGGGCTGGAACAGCTGGAACAGCTTCGGGTGCGGGGTCACCGAGGCACAGGTCCGCCAGGCCGCCGACGCGATGGTCTCCTCGGGCATGCGGGACGCCGGTTACCGATACGTGGTGGTCGACGACTGCTGGTTCGATCCGCAACGCGACACCGCGGGCAACCTGCGGGCCAGCCCGTCGAAGTTCCCGAGCGGGATGAAGGCGCTCGGGGACTACATCCACGGGAAGGGCTTGAAGTTCGGTATCTACCAGGTGCCCAACGAGCGCACGTGTGCGCAGGGCGGGGGCGGCTACCCCGGGGCCACCGGCAGCAAGGGGCATGAGACCCAGGACGCTCGCACGTTCGCCTCGTGGGGTGTGGACTACCTCAAGTACGACTGGTGCTCCTCCGCGGGCACCCGGGACGAGCAGGTCGCGCGGTTCACCCTCATGCGCGACGCGCTGCGCGCGACCGGACGCCCGATCGTCTACAGCATCAACCCCAACAGCTACCACGCCATCACCGGCGACACCTACAACTGGGGCGAGGTCGCCGACCTGTGGCGGACGACCGAGGACCTGCTCGACATCTGGCAGAACGGCAACACCAACAGCTATCCGATGGGCGTGGGCAACGTCGTGGACGTCACCGCGCCGCTGGCCGCGCAGTCGGGTCCGGGCCACTGGAACGACCCCGACATGCTCGTCGTCGGCCGCCCCGGGCTGTCGCTGACCGAGTCCCGCTCCCACTTCGCCCTGTGGGCCCTGATGGCCGCGCCGCTCATGGCGGGTAACGACATCCGCACCATGTCGGCCGATGTGAGCGCGGTCCTGCGCAACCCGCGCCTGCTGGCGGTGAACCAGGACCCGCTGGGCGCGGCCGGGCGCAGGGTGCGCGACGACGGAGACACCGAGGTGTTCGCCAAGCCCCTGTCCGACGGCTCGGTCGCGGTGGGCCTGTTCAACCGGGGCAACAGCACGGCGGCTGTCAGCGCCACGGCGGCACAGATCGGTCTGTCCGGCGCGTCGTTCACCCTCACCGACCTGTGGACCGGCAGCACATCGCACACGACCGGACAGGTCTCGGCGAGTGTGCCCGCCCACGGCGTGGCCGCCTTCCGGATGACCGGCGGCACGCCACTGGCCGCCACCACGTCCCGGCTGCGCGGTGACGGGTCCGGCCGTTGTCTGGACGTGGAGAACGCCTCGACCGCGGCCGGGGCGAGGGTGCTGATCCAGGACTGTCACGCGGCCGCCGCCCAACTGTGGACCACCTGGGCCGGCGGCGAGTTACGCGTCTTCGGCGACAAGTGCCTGGACGCCTACGACCAGGGCACCGCCAACGGCACACGCGTCATCACCTGGCCCTGCAATGGACAGGACAACCAGAAGTGGACATTCGACACGAGCGGCTCGATCCGCAACGTCCACGCCGGCCTGTGCCTGGACGTCGACCACGCCGGCACCGCCAACGGAACCCCGCTGATCCTGTGGACCTGCAACGGCCAGGGCAACCAGAGGTGGACCCGCGGGTGAGGAACGCCGCACACCGGTCGGCCCGGGCCGTCCCCGGCCCGGCCGCCGGCCACCCTTCCGGGCCGTGACGACGCCCGCCGCCGTGGCCTCGGCCCCTGTCCACCCGACGCCAGCGGGTTCCAGCGCTGTGTGCGGTACGTCGGACGAGGATGTCGTCCTGACGCTGGACGGGAAGCCCACTCGTTCTGCGGCCCACGTGGTAGCGACGGTGAGGTGCGTGCCTGCCCCCGGGGATCATCTTTCATGGGTGGTGCGAAAGGAGACCGGCACCGCTGCCGAACCCCGTACGCACTACACCCTGCGCTATGACCTGAGCGATGGCCCCGGCAAGTACATCTACGACAACGACCTGAGCACGACCGCTCCTGGATCTGAGCGGACAGTACTCGTCACGCTGATGGACAGCGATACATACCAGAGTCAGGCCCACCTGGCGATGAGCTCAGCGCGATCCAGCTGACTCCGCCGCTGTGACGCGCCGACGGACTCCGCTGACAGCCCGTGTCCGAGCACTGCGCGCTCGTCGGCGTTCAGCGGGCGCGGGGCGATGGGAAGAGGCGCCATGCGCCCATGCTGCGCGGGAGTCCAGGCGAAGGAGCACCCCGTACCCGCAGCAAACGCAGGCCAGGGTTACCATGCGCGTGGCCATTCATGTACGGGTGCTGCCGGGTTTCGCCACCTCCGGCAGGGTCGATGCTGACTGTCTGCTCACGTGCCTGACGGCCGGCCAGAAGTGCTGCGAGCGCCTGAGCGGAGCCCCTGTGAGGGCGGAGTTCCTCGCTCTCGGCGTCAGGCGGTCTCGATGAAGCGGTCGCCGGGGGAGGTTCCTCCTTGGCGTGTAGCGCTCCGCATTCCGGGAAGGGTGCCGCGGCGTCATAGCCGTGTCCGAAGACGGGGAGATTCGTCAGCATGACAGCTTTCAGAGGAGAGCCGGCGCCTGGGTACGGGCCGGATTGCGGTGCCGGCGAGGGGGCTGATGCGGAGGCGGTGGCCCTGCCGGCGCGTCCCGTGCGGCAGTTGTTCGCCGCCTCGGTCGGCAATGCGGTGGAATGGTACGACTGGTACGCGTATACCTTCCTTGCCACGTACATCGCGGAGCAGATTTTTCCCAAGGGCGCGGCGAATTCGCTGGTGCCGCTGTTGTCGACGTTCGCGGTTTTTGCGGTCGGATTCTTCATGCGGCCCATCGGCGGGCTGCTGATGGGTGCGGTAGCCGACCGGCGCGGGCGCCGTGCGGCGCTGACGGTGACCATTCTGCTGATGGGAGGCAGCAGCCTCCTGGTGGGGCTGACGCCGACGTACGCCGCCGCCGGGGTCCTCGCGCCGGTCGTCCTCGTCCTGGCCCGGCTGCTGCAGGGACTGTCGGTGGGCGGGGAGTTCGCCGCCTCGACCACGTTCCTCGTGGAGTCCGCCGGGCCCGGCCGGCGCGGACTCTTCTCCAGCTTCCAGTACGTGTCGACGACCATCGGACAGCTCGTCGCGTCCGGCGTCGCGGCACTGCTCGTCTCGAATCTCGCGCCCGCCGCCATGGACAGCTGGGGCTGGCGGGTCCCGTTCGTGCTGGGTGCGCTGCTGAGCCTCGTCGGCTTCTGGGTCCGGCGCGGCGCGCACGAGACGCGCAGCGAGGAACAGGCGAAGGCGCCCCGCCCCGGCCTCTTCGAGGCGCTGCGCCGCCACCCGCGCGCGTCGCTGCTGATCTGCGGCATCACCGCGGGCGGCACGCTCGCCTACTACACGTGGACGTCGTACCTGCCGACGTACGCCGAGCTCAACGCCGGGGTGGAGAAATCGGACGCGCTGCTGGCGGGCACCCTCTCGCTGACGTTCTTCGCCGTGCTCCAGCCCCTTGCGGGCATCGTGTCCGACCGCTTGGGGCGCAAGCCGCTGCTGCTGACGTTCGGGGTCGGCTTCGCGCTGCTGAGCGTGCCGCTGCTGCGCGTGCTCGACGACTCCTTCGTCACGCTGCTGCTCGTGCAGTGCGCGGGCATGATCCTGCTCAGCGGCTTCACCGCCATCTCGGCGGCGGTGAACGCGGAGATGTTCCCGGCCCGGGTGCGCGCCGCGGGAATCGGCTTCCCCTACTCGCTCACCGTCGCCCTCTTCGGCGGCACGGCCCCCTACATCGGCACGCTGCTGAAGGACCTGGGCCAGGCCGGCCTCTTCCCCGTGTACGTGGCCGTGCTGTGCCTGGTCTCCTCCGCCGTCTACCTCCGACTGCCCGAGACCGCCCACCGCCCACTGGAGCGGTGAGGACGCGGGGCACCGGCTGCCCGGGGAGGCTCCCCCCTCGGGGCGTCGAAGGCGGCGACCCGGGCGCCTGTGCCGCGCACCTGCCGGGACGATGCCGCTGCGATGAGCTCGTTCATCGGGTTCGCGGTGCGCCACTGGTCGGTGACCTCGGGCTGGGAGAAGTCGTAGACGTGCGGGTGCCAGGTGTCCTCGTCGAGGGTCCGAGACCGGCGAAGCCGGAGCCGGCGACCGCGGCGAGGCCGGCCGCACGGAGTCGGCCGGCCAGGCCGTCGTGGCGGCAGGCGGGCGCGTCATGTCTCGGCCGGGGCGGGAGCCCGGGGAAGGCGTAGCCGAAAGCACGCTCCGAGGGCCCGGGGGGTGAGGGTGAGGGTGCCCTGGTGACGGTGGGCCAGGTCGCGGGCGATGGCGAGGCCCAGACCGGTGCCGCCCTGGTCGCGGGAGCGGGCGTCGTCGAGGCGGACGAAGCGTTCGAAGATGCGCTCGGCGTCCTCGGGAGGCACGCCCGGTCCGTCGTCGTGCACCGTGAGGACGACCCAGTCGTCCTCACTCCGGACGGAGACCTGGACGCGGTGTGCGGCGTGGCGGGCGGCGTTGTCGAGCAGGTTGCGCAGCAGCCGTTCGCACTCGTCGTGGTTTCCGCGGACGTGTGCGGGGGCGGTGCTGTCGCAGCTGAGGGCCAGCGGCCTGTCGGTGCGGGGGTATTGGTCGGCCA
Organism: Streptomyces hygroscopicus subsp. hygroscopicus; assembly: GCF_001553455.1. Taxonomy (GTDB): domain Bacteria; phylum Actinomycetota; class Actinomycetes; order Streptomycetales; family Streptomycetaceae; genus Streptomyces; species Streptomyces hygroscopicus. Next base: position 9,732 of record NZ_BBOX01000114.1, on the reverse strand, counting down.
GCTGGGAGGCGAGGACGGTCAGGTCGACGGTTTCCGGGTCGGCGACGGGAGCCCGGGTGTCGAGGCGGGCGAGGAGCAGCAGGTCCTCGGCGAGGGCTTGGAGACGGCGGGTCTGCCGTGCGGCGGTGGTGGCCGTGGCGGGCCAGTCGGTGCGGTCCGGGTAGGCGAGCGCGACCTCCAGGCTGGCCAGCAGTGTGGTGAGGGGGCTGCGCAGTTCGTGAGCGGCGTCCGCGACGAAGCGGCGCTGCTGGGCGGCGGCGTCGTCGAGGCGCTGGAGGGTGGTGTTGATGGTGGTGGCCAGGGCGGTGATCTCGTGTCCCGTGGCGGGGACGGTGACGCGTTCGCGCGGGTCACTCGCGTTGACCGAGGCGGTGAGCACGCGGATGGCTTCGACCGGCCGCAGGGCGATGCGGACGGTGAAGTAGGCGACGGCGGCGATCAGTACGAGGCCGGCGAGGCCGGCCCGCAGCAGCATGCCGTCGGTGCTCTCGGTGATGTCCTTGGCTGCGCTGGGGAGCACCACCACATAGACCCGCACCCTGGCGTCGGCGGCGACGCCCAGAGCGGCGGCTGCGTCGCTGCTCAGTTCGCCGGGTCCGATGTCGGCTGACACGACCTGTTGGGTTCCGCCGGCCACGTCGCCTTTCAGCCCGGGGTTGTAGTCACGGTTCACAGGCAGCCGGACGTGGGTGGGCGCCCCTTCCCCGGTCGGGGCGGGCATCACGTGATGGCTGCCGGGATGGAAGTCGTCCATGCCTCCGCCGTAGGCGACGGCTGTGCGCCGGCCGGTCGCGACGACCTCGTACGGCACGGTGCTCGTCCGGGGAGGAACCACCCCCTCCTTCAGCTGGTCGACGAGGGACCAGACGTGCACCGCGGCCTGTTCGACGGCGACCTGCGTGCTCTTGCGGTAGATCTCGCGGTGCACCCACCAGCCGGTGCCGGCCAGGAGGACGGCGGCGGCCACGGCGGCCGCCAGGGCCGCACGGGCTCGTACCGAACGCGGCCACCAGCGGCGTCGCGGCTCAGACGCGTTCACGGTCGTCCACCAATCGATAGCCGGTCCCCCGTACGGTCTGCAGGGACTGCCGGTCGAACGCGGCGTCCACCTTCTTGCGGAGGGAACTGACGCGCGCCTCGACAAGGTTGGGATCCTCGGCCTCGTCGGGCCATGCGTGATAGAGCAGATCCGCTTTGGAGACCGCCTGGCCCGCTCGGCGAGCCAGCAGCTCCAGCACGGCGAACTCCCTCGGGGTGAGGTCCACCCGGGTCCCGGCCCGGCGGCACACCCGGCCGGCGACGTCCAACGACAGGTCACCCACGGCGAGGACGGGCGGGGCGGCCGTGGCGGCTCGTCTCACCAGGGCCCGCAGCCGTGCGACGAGCACCAGGTAGGAGAAGGGCTTGGCCAGGTAGTCGTCGGCCCCGGTGTCCAGGGCCTCCGCCTGGTCCCACTCCCCGTCCTTGGCGGTGAGCACCAGGATGGGGGTCGGGTCGCCCTCCCGGCGCAACTGGGCGCAGACCTTGTAGCCGTTGAGGCCGGGAAGCATCAAGTCCAGGACGACGAGGGCGTATTCACCGGTCCGGGCCATCCACAGTCCCTGCCGCCCGTCATGGGCGAGGTCGACGCTGTAGCCCTCGGCGCTCAGGCCGGTGTGCAGGGTGTGGGCAAGGTCGACCTCGTCTTCGACCACCAATATGCGCATGCCGTGCAGCCTCGCACAGTGCCGGCCCGCCTCCCTGATCGGCCGGTCAGGTTGGATCAGCAACCGGTCAACGCGGTCCGGGCACGCTGGCGGAACGTCTCCGCCCCCTGCTGAAAGGCCCTGCCGCCGATGTCTCTTGACGCACCTGTCCCCGCCGTTGCCAGGGCGGTTTCCCCTCCCGCGCCCGCCCGCCGACCATCACCGAGCCCGGCCGAAGCGGTTGTCGCCATCGCCCCCTTGTCGCTGACCCTGGCCCTGGGCCTCTGGGGCATCCGCAGGGAGAACACCCTGTGGGGGGACGAGTCCGTCACCTATCAGCTCGCACAACGCGATCTATCGCAGATATGGCACACCGCCCAGCACATTGATCTGGTCCATGCCCTCTACTACGCCGTGATGCACGAGATCTTCGGTCTCTTCGGCGGAGGGCTGCTGACGTTGCGGCTGCCGTCCGTGCTGGCCATGTCCGTGGCGGCGAGCGGTGTCGGGCTTCTGGCACTGCGCCTGGCGGGACCCCGCGCCGGGCTGCTGGCCGGGCTGGTGTTTCCGCTCCTTCCCCAGGTACAGAAGTACGCGCAGGAAGGCCGCTCGTATGCCATGGTCTGTGCCCTGGTCACCTGGGCCACCTATGCGCTCGTGGTCAGCGTCCGGCACCGCGCCCGGTGGCGGTGGGCGGTCTATGGCTCCACCATGCTGCTGGCCTGTCTGCTCCATGAGTTCGCGGTCCTCGCCCTGGTCGCACACGGCGTCACACTGGTCGTCTCCCGTGTTCCACGGCCGGTGACGAGGGCGTGGAGTGCAGCTGCCGCGGGCGTCGTGGCCGGACTGTTGCCACTGGCGATCCGCAGTGCGGGGCAGTCGGAGCAGGTGTCCTGGATCGGCGGACCGGTGCGGCTGCGTTATTTCCTGGTGGTGGCGGTCGTGGGCATGGCGTGCGCCCGAGCGCCCCTGAGGGGGAGGGGACCCGTACGGCTTGCGGCACTGGCTGTGCCGATCCTTGTGCTTCCGGGCCTTCTGCTGCTGATCGCCTCACTGGTCAGGCCCCTCTTCGTCGACCGGTATGTGCTCTACAGCAACATCGGAATCGCCTTGCTGCTGGGCGCCTGGATGGATTACTTCCACCGGCTGCGACGGTGGTCCCGCACCGCGTGGATCGCGGTGGTCGCCGCACTGGCCGCGCTCGTCCCGTCGAGCCTTTCGCTGAGGACGCCCCAGAGCCGGAGCAATGACGCGACCGCCGTCGGCGCCACCGTACGCCAGGAAGGCCGTCCCGGTGACGGGCTGCTCTACCTCTCCGGCCGGCAACGGATCCTGACCGGGGCCAACCCCGAGGACACCCGTTTCCTGACGGATCTGGCCCTGGCCCAGGATTCCGTTTCGTCGAACACACTCGCAGGTGTCGAACTTCCCGCCCAGGACATCGCGGCACGCATGCTGGAATTCGAACGGATCGTCGCCGTCCGCGCGGTGGGTGTGCACTCGCCGGCCAACCCGCAGGAAGAAGCGAAGACAAGCACCCTGCGGCGCCACTTCCACGCGTACGGAACAACCCACGTCAACGGGGCGCGGGTCACCGTCTATCTCCGAGACCACGGCCCGGCTGCGAAACCGGTCCCCGAGCCCACAGCCCGGGAGCGGGCGGTGGGGTGATGAGCCGCCCGCGACGGGGGCCGGCCCGCTCGGCACCACCGCCGCCCCGCTGTCTCGACCTGGGCAGCCACGAATGTCTCGACCTGGGCAGCCATGAACCTCGACGTGCCGGACGCCGCTTCCGTGGGAGGCTGCGGCTGTTCTCCGCCGCTGCCCGCCCCATCGCGGCCACCGTGGTCGTGCACACAGGAGCGCTGTTGATCTGCGCATGGTGGTTCTGCGGTCGGGTGCGCGGTGACCGGCCGGGCGCATGAACCCGGCCGCCCTGACCTCCTGCGACCACTCAGCCCCGCGTACGGCCTGCCCGCCCCGCTGGTGCTGCTCCAGGGGTGGGCCGGTGCAGACCCGAGCCCTGCACGCCTGCCCGCGCTGGCGCAACGCCGACGCCCGCCACCGCGATGTCCTGGCCACCGAGTGCAGGGAACGTGCCCGCATGCGCAGCGAGAAAGGCGTCCGCCGGGGCGGACGTCCTCTCCCGACGGCGGCCTGCCCGGCCCGGCGAGCCCGACGTCGTCAGAGCGCGAACCCGACATCGTCGGAGCACCAGCCGCCCCGATCCGGGCTCAGGCCGGCCGGGCGGCGGGCCGGAGGCCGTCCATCAGGAGGTTCAGCAGACGATCGGCCTTGGCTTCCTGCTCGGGCTGGGGGGCCACGGTGAAGATGCCGATGAGGGAGGCGGCGATGTCTTCGGCGGTGACGTCGGAGCGGAGGTCACCCGCCGTGCGGCCGGCGTCGAGGATCGTGGTGATGGCAGCCAGGAGCTCGCTGCGGGTCTGCGCGTGGGCGATCTCGCCCGACTCGATCATTGCGAGCAGCGTGTCGAGCATGCCGTTCTTGGTCGCGATCCACTCCCCGAACAAGTCCATCCAGCGGCGCATCGCCGCAGCTGGGGCAAGTTGGCCGAGCAGCTCGCGGGCGCCGGTCGTCAGCCGCACGACCTGGTCCTGGTAGACCGCGTCGACCAGCGACTGGCGGGTCGGGAAGTGCCGGTAGAGCGTGGCGATACCGACTCCTGCCTCGCGGGCGATCGCACGCATTGACGGCTCGGCGTCAGCCGACCCGAAGACGCGGGTCGCCACCGCGAGCAACTGATCGCGGTTACGGGCTGCGTCCGCCCGTGGCGCGCGCATCTGAGCATCAGCAGAAGCGGATCGCGCTCCGTTTGCGTTACGGTCATCCATGCAAACGGAGCATAGTCCGTTTCAAGGCGTTCCCTCGATCCGCAAGGAGACAGACGTACATGCAGGAACGAGGCGATCACCCGCCGATCGGCGGAAGCAGGGCGGTCCGGCTCGATTCCTTCGGCGGCCCCGAAGTCCTGGACATCCGCGAGGTTCCCGCTCCGCGGGCCGGTCCGGGACAGGTCCGTGTGCGGGTCACCGCTGCCGGTCTCAACCCGATGGACTGGATCATGACCGCCGACGCGGACACCGCCGCCCGGTTCGGCTTGAGCCTCCCGGCCGGGTTCGGGACCGACTACGCGGGAGTGGTCGACCAGGCCGGTGACGGGGTGTGCGGCTTCGCGCCCGGCGACCGGGTGTTCGGGAGCGCCCTGTCCCGGGCGGTCGCCGACTTCGTGGTGATCGACCCGGCCGGCGGGATCGCGGCCAACGAGGCCCATCACACCCCCGACGGCGTCGACGACCGCACCGTCGCCACTCTCGCCATCGCCGGCCGCACGGCATCCGCCGCCCTCGCCGTGATCGACCCCGGCCCGGACGACACCGTGCTGATCGGCGGCGCGGCGGGCGGGGTCGGTGTCTTCGCCGTCCAGCTGGCCCGGATGGCAGGAGCGCGCGTGATCGGGACAGGATCGGCGACATCGTCCGACTACCTGCGCGATCTCGGAGCTGAGCCGGTCGCCTACGGTGACGGCCTGGCCGATCGCGTCCGAGCCCTCGCTCCCGGCGGTGTCACCGCCGCCATCGACCTGCACGGGACGGAGACAGTGCACGCCGCAAGGGAGCTCGGCGTCCCGGACGGCCGCATCTGCACCATCGCCGCCCGCATCGACGGCGTGTCGACGGCCAACGGTGCGAACGCGGCTCCCGGCGCTCTGGAAGAGGTCGCCCGCCTGGCGGCGGCGGGCCGGCTCCGGGTGCCTATCGCGGCGAGCTTCCCCGTCGAGCAGATCCGCCGCGCGGTCCGGCTCCAGGCCGGCCGGCACGTACACGGCAAGGTCGTCATCGACCTCTAGACGCAACGCCGTTCAGTTAAGGGTGGGGCTGGGGGTGTCAAGGGCTGCTCGTGAGCATGGTGATGTTGATGGTGGGTTTGTAGGTGGTCCGGTCGATGGCGGGTCCGCGTGCGTTGTATTTGGAGATCGCTCGCTTGACGATGCGGTCTTTGGTGCGGATCCGCCGGGCGGACTGGAGGTGGGCCAGCACGTGGCGGCCGATGGCTCCGACCAGGTCGGTCACGGTGCCGGTGATGATGCCGGCGGCCAGGACGAGCTGGTCGCGTGCGGCGGCGGGGGCGGTGGTGAACCCGGCCCGGTCCGGGTCGGTGCCCGGGACACTGTCGGTGGCCTCGACGGTCAGGCCCGCGTCCCGCGCCCGATCGACGGCGTGCTGCAGGTGCTGTTTGCTCGCGTCGCTGAGGTCGGCGGCCGAGCCGCATGGACAACGAGACCAGGTGCGCCTGGGCCCCGTCGTGCAGGTCGCGCTCGATGCGGCACAGTTCGGCGCCGTGCGCGGCGATCGCATCCGCCCGCGTCTGGGCCAGCTCCTCGACGCGGGCGGTGAGCAGTGCCTCGGGGGAGGGCGTGAGCAGCGCCCGCGACCAGTGGGCGTCCGTGTCGGCGAGCCGGTCGATCAGCAGCAGCACCACCGGCCTGCGGCCCAGCAGGCCGCTCCACACGCCGTCGAGGACCACACCGAGCAGCCACAGCGGCACGGCGAGCACGGCCAGCAGCGGGCCGTAGCAGGAGTACGCGAGCATCCAGCGCAGGTCACGCCAGGTGCCGGGAAGCGTCCGGCTGTCACCACAGCCGGACGCGTCCTGGTCGACCGGGAGCTGTATCTGCCCACGTCCTGGGCCGTGGACTGGACGCGCTGCCGCGCGGTGACAGGTGACACCCTCACGGCGAGACGGTCATCGTGCCTGGAGCCGGGGTGGGCTCGGCGTTCCGACGTCCCTTTCGAAGCGCAGCAGCCAGCGCCCCTGACCGCACTGCCGCAGTGTCTCACCGGGTGAGGAGGGCGTCTGACCTTCCTCATTCCGCCAGGCGGGCATGGATGGCTTCGCTGATGATCCGCACCGCGCGGTCAACACCTCGCACCGTGGCCCCGGGGGAGAGTTGTTCGGATTCGTGGATGAACGCTGTGGAGCCGCGCCGACTGCCGCAGTAGTCGACGATGCCGTGCTCGATCTGTGTCCGCAGCGCACTCTCGTATCCGTGGCGCTCGTACGCACCGGAGTCGCCGCCGGCGATGGGCAGAAGATGCGTGGTGAGGTGCTGCAGTCTCGGCCGCAGGCCCGAAGTCGGGGAGTGCTCGAAGGCCCATCCGTTGACGAAGACACGGTCGATCCACCCCTTCAACAGCGCAGGCATCGACCACCAGTACACCGGGAAGACCAGCACGAGATCGGTGGCACGCTCAAGACGACGGTGCTCAGCCATGACGTCAGCCGGATAATCGCCTCCCTCGTGGTACGCCCGACGATCCGCCGGAGTGAACCGGGGGTCGAACTCCTCCTGGGACAGGTCGGCGATCTCGACCGAACCGGGGAGAAGCGCTGCCTCAAGTCTTCCCAGCACGTAATGCGTCAGGGACCGGGGATCCGGGTTGGCGGCGACCAGCAGGGTATGCATCGATGGCTCCAGTTACGTGAAGAACAGACGTCAACAAGTGGTGTGGATGCGCGGGATGGCGCGCGGTGCTCCGCCTCCCGGGGTCCAGTACGGCAGGCCGGGGCCCGCGGGACTCAGCACCGCCAGGCTTCCGCTGCCGTGGCCCGCAGGACGAAGTCCTCGAAGGTCCGCGGCGCGCGTCCCAGCACGGTGGCGACGTCGTCCGTCGTCCAGGCGGCGGCCCCGCGCTCGAGCAGCACGAACATCTCGGCGAGGTGCTGGGCCTCGTCCTCGCTCCAGCCCTCCTGAACCAACGTCGCGGTGTACTCGGCCGGGGAAACGCGCCGGTAGACGATGGGCAGCCCGGACGCCCGGGAGATCAGCTCGACTGCCTCCGCCCAGGTCAGGCCGCGCGGCCCGGTCAGCTCATAGACCCGACCGGCGTGTCGGCCGGGCTCGGACAGCACCGCGGCCGCTACGTCGGCGACGTCCTCGAGGTCGATGAACGGCTCGGGGACCGCACCCGCCGGAAGCGCCAGCTCGCCGGCGGCCAGCGGGACGCGGAACGGGTGCCCGTCGAAGTTCTGGGCGAAGTTCGAGGCGCGCAGGACGGTCCATTCCAGCGCCGAGCCGCGCACGGCGTCCTCGGCCGAGCGCATGTCCAGCCCGAACGCGGAGTCGCCCCAATGGTCGGCGCCGTGACCGGAGAGCAGGACCAGGTGCCGCACACCGGCGGCCTCGGCCCGCGCCACGAAGTCGTGCACCGGACCGGGCACGGGCGGCGGCACCACGTAGGCGATGGTGACGCCCCGCAGGACCTGATCCCAGCCGGCGGGGTGGAACCAGTCGAACGGGGTCTGAGTGGAACGGGAGGCGGCGCGCACGGGTGTGCCGCGCAGCCGCAACCGGGCGGCCACCCGCCGGCCGGTGTTGCCCGTCGCACCGAGGACAAGAGTGATGCCGTTGTTCATGACAGCGAGTCAACGGCACGTACCCGGACGGTTCCATGGGTGATAAGCCAGATCACCTGGGTGATCGTCTGAATCGTTTAGCCTTGGCGGGTGGATGTTTTCGGTGACCTACTGCGCGGAGTGCGGGCCCAGGGCTCGTTGTTCGGCAGCTCGACCCTGACCCCGCCCTGGTCGCTGCACTTCGTGGACGGCGCGCCGCTGACCTTGTGCACCGTCCTCTCCGGAGGCGGCTGGATCGTGCCGGAGCGCCGCCCGCCCGAGCGTCTGGGCATCGGCGAGACAGTGATCGTGCGGGGCCCCGCGCCGTTCCTCTTCGTCGACGAGGTGGGCACCCGGGCCGAACCCGTCGCGTGCGGCGCGTTCTGCTCGACGCCCGAGCAGGGCGGGACCCGGTACCGGCTCGGCTGGCACGAAGCCGGTACCGGCGGGGAGGGCACGACGACCCTGGTCGTCGGTGCCTATCCGGTGCGCGGCGAGATCAGTCGCAGGCTACTGGACGCGCTGCCCGACGTACTGCGCGTGGGGCCCGGCGGCGGGCCCGACCCCGTGTGGGACCATCTCGCCGCCGAGGTCGCCGCCGACACGCCGGGCCAGCAGGTCGTCCTCGACCGGCTGCTGGACTGGATGCTGGTGTGCGCGCTGCGCGAGTACTTCGACCGGCCCGGCGGCACTCCGCCGGGCTGGTACTCCGCCGGGCGCGACCCGGTGGTGGGCGGCGCGCTGCGCCTGCTGCACGGGGAACCGGCAGCGCCGTGGACGGTAGCCTCGCTGGCCGACCGGACCGGAGTGTCGCGTTCCACGCTGGCGAAACGGTTCACCGATCTGGTCGGCGAACCACCGATGACCTACCTCACCCACTGGCGCATGACGCTCGCTGCGGACCTGCTGACCGAGCGCGAGACGGTGACTGTCGCGGAGATCGCCCGCACCGTCGGCTACTCCGACGCGTTCGTGTTCAGCGTGGCGTTCAAACGGGCCCGCGGCATCAGCCCCAGCGCGTACCGGCGCACCGCGACGACCCCACCCCCGCAGCCGGCCGGTACACCCCCATGACAAGTCCCCAGGCGTCCGCCCACGCCTTCAGGGACTTCCGCCGGTCAGCAGAACAAGCGAGCCGCCCGTCGCCCTCGACCTGGGTCGAGGCCGAGCACCATGCCCGCGTGTTCCGGTGTCAGTGGCGTGCGGGAGGGAGTCAGGTGTGGCATCGGACGCTTCTTGCGGTGGCCGCCGCGCGTTGCGCGGCGTGGTCCCCGCAGGTTCGGTCCGCTGACCTGCGGACGAAGACTCTGCGTCGCCGGGCCGGTGGGGCGGATCGGGCGGCCAGGGTCGAATCCGCCCCCCCCGTTGTCTCCTGGCCGGGACCCGGTCACGGCCCTTGTCCGGGCCGGGCACCGCTCGGGCGGTGCCGTGTGTGTCGTGGACCGCTTCGTCTGCCAGGCGCGGTTTCACCGCGGCCAGGGGGGTGCCCCTATCTGTTTCGTCAACCCTTGCGGGGCTGGTTCATGGGGGTTCGTGCTGGTTTCCGGGAACGTCGTGCTTCGCGTGTCGTTCCTGGTGGATGGGGTGTCGTGTGGGCAGGTCGGTGGCCGGCGTGGCGGGGTGGCCGTGCCGG
>NZ_BBOX01000113.1 GCF_001553455.1 Streptomyces hygroscopicus subsp. hygroscopicus | reverse complement strand
TGAGCGGGTGTGACGGGGCGGGAGGGGGAGGCAGGTGGGGTGTTCAGGCAGCGAGGTGGAGGGTGCGTGGTTCGTAGAAGGTGCCGGTGCGGATCATTGCGTGGATGACGTTCACGCGTTGTCTCGCCAGGCGGAGGATGGCCTGGGTGTGGGTCTTGCCGCGGGATCGCTGGCGGTCGTAGTAGACCCGCGAGGACAGGTCGCTCTTGCAGCCGATCGCGGCGAACGCGGCCTGGAACAGGGCACGTTTGAGCAGGCGGTTGCCGCGGTGGGGGGCGTGTTCGCCCCGGATGGATGTCCCCGAGGACTTCGTCGCTGGGGCGAGTCCGGCGTAGGAGGCGAGGTGCCCGGCGGTGCGGAAACCGCTGCCGTCGCCGATGGCGACGATCACGGCGGCCGTGGTCCTGACGCCCAGGCCGGGCAGTGACGTCAGGAGGTGGAAAAGAGGGAGGGCCTCCAGCAGGGCCGCGATCTCGCGCTCGGTGGCCTGCCGCTGGGCATGGGCGGCGGCGAGCTGGGCGGCCAGGCCGGGCACGATCAGCGCAGACGCCTCGGTGCCGGTACACCTGTGGTCTGCCTGCACACGGCCGGCGCGGACGCACGTCAGTACCGCCACCTGCAGAACGACGCCGATGTCCTCGCCGACTTCCGCGTACTCGCCTTCGACCTTCCCTGGCACGGCACATCACTACCGCCGGAGGGCTGGTGGGAGGAGGAGTACCTGCTCACCAGCGAGCGCTATGTCGACACCGTGATGTCCTTCGTGCACGCCCTGGAACTCGACCGTCCCATCGTCGTCGGCTGCTCGATGGCCGCCTCCCTGGTACTCGAACTCGCCCGCCTCCATGGCGCCGAGCTCGGCGGAGTCATCGGCTTCTCCGGTGCCTCGACCGTGGAGGGCCGCTTCCAGGACTGGCCCCTGGCCCCCGACATCAACAGCAACCAGGTGGTGCCGTCCTGGACCTACGGTTTGATGGCACCGCACAGCCCCACCGCCGCCCGCAAAGAGGTCTGGTGGGTCTACAGCCAGGGCGGCCCTGGTATCTACCGCGGTGACACCTACTTCTACAGCAACGGACTCGACTTGCGCGGGCACGAGAGCGAGATCGACACCGAGACCTGCCCGGTCTACCTGTACACCGGCGAGTACGACTACGCGTGCAGCTCGGAGGAGACCGAAGCAACGCTTGCCCGCATCCCGGGAGCACGAGGCGGCCGCATGCCCGGTATCGGCCACTTCCCCGTGTCGGAGAACTACTCACTGTGCAAGCAGTACCTGCTCCCGGCGTTGCAGGAGCTGGCACGCTCCCGGAACGCCGCCTGAGACGACACAGAAAGACTCGAGCCGTGTCACACACCTACCTGCAAATCATCGCCGACTACCAGATCGAAAGCGGCGCCGAACAGACCGTGCTCGAGGCACTCGCCCACCTCGCGGCAGACAGCCGTCAGGAGCCGGGCAACCTGTCCTACGAGTTCTTCCGTGACGTCGAAGACCCACTTCACGTCGTCGTGCTCGAGCGGTACACGGACGACGAGGCCTTCGCGGCACACCGCGCGTCCCCGCACTTCGCCACCATCGCAACGGAGCAGATCATCCCGCACCTGACGGAACGGGTGGTGCGCACATTCTCCAGTCGATGACACAAAGCCAGTCGCTCTTCGCGTGGTGAGCCCAGTCGCGCGGCGGGGCTCACCGCTGGCGGCCGACTACACCTTGGCGTACGCATCGTCGAAGGCGGCCGTCAACATGATCACCCTTCAGTACGCGCTGGCCTTCGCCCGGCGTCCCGAGTGGCGGCATCTGAGGATCAACGCCGCCACGCCGGGATACATCGCCACCGACCTCAACGGCCGTTCCGGGCCGCGCAGCGCCGCCGAGGGCGCGCGGGTACGACGCGGCCACCGGGGCGGGCCAGCTCGGCGCACCGGGCGAGACCGGCCTCGCTGCCCGCGGCGTCGATCACGACGTCGTAGACGCCTTCCGCCGAGCCGACTTCGAGGCGTTCCGCCGCGATCCTCTGGTGCTTGTGGCGCACCTCGATATCGACGTCGAAGCCCTTTTGCCGGGCCGCGGCGGCGGCCAGCAGCCCGATACTGCCGCCGCCGACGACTGCCACCCGCTCCCCTGAGACGAGCGCCGCGCTGCGGACGCCGTGCCAGGCGACTGACGCGGGCTCCACGAGGCAGGCGTCACGTACGTCCAGGCCGGACGGAAGCGGGACGAGCATGTTCTGGGGAACCGTCACGGCGTCGCACATGCCGCCGTCCCGGAATATGCCGAGAGTTCCGTGCTCCGGGGCGCTGCACCGCTGGACATGGCCGAGGCGACACTGGGCGCACTCTCCGCAGTGGACCGTGGGCTCGACGGCGTAACAGCGGCCGTCGGCGGCGGTACCGGCGAACTCGTGACCATAGGTGTAGCCCTGAACGCCACCGGCCGCGAAGTTCACGTCGGTCCCGCAGATGCCCGCCGAGGCGACGGCGAGACGTACACCGTTCGCTTCCGGTTCGGCGGCCTCGGCCACGAGGATGCCCTGATCGGTGTTGCGTACTGCGCGCATGGGGGTCCCTTCAACACCACTAAGCGAACGTTGTTAACTTATGTTAAGTGATAGGTGTTCGCCCCATGTCTATCCTTGCCCGATGCATGAACTCACGAGGACAGCCACGACAGGCAAGCTGCCGCCGGAGGGCCCGCGCACGAACCAACGGGCGGAACCGAGACCGGGCACGGCGGCCTGGTGGCTTGCCCGGGAGAGCGAACCCGCGCGGCAGCGGCGGCGCAGATCACTGACCCTCGATGCCGTCCTCGACGCGGCCATGGCCCTGCTCGACACACGTGGGGCGACCGCGCTGACGATGCGCAACATCGCCGAGACCCTCGGCTGCACGCAGGCGTCCCTCTACCGTCACGTGCGCAACCGTGAGGAACTGGTGACCCTGCTGGTCGATCGAGCACTCAGCGTGGCGAGTTCGGTTTCGCCCGACGAGGCGGACTGGGTCGAGAAGGCGGCGTGGTCCGCACGCCTGTTCCGCGAGCACCTGCGCCGGCACCCCGGCGTGGCCTCACTCCTCCGCGGCACCGAGCGGCTCGGCCCCAACTCGCTGGCCGGGATGCAGTACTCCCTCGAACTCTTCATCGGCGCCGGCCTCAGCCCCCGCCTCGCATCCGCCGCCGCGTCGTCACTGGCCACCTTCATCCTCGGCTCGGTGCACCTCAACCTCGGCCTGGACAGATCGGATCCCGAAGAGAGCCGGCACCTACGCCTGCTGTACCGCTCCCGGGACCCCGCAGCCCTCCCCCTGCTCGTCCAGCACGCCGACACCCTCGCGGAGGTCACCAGCGACGACGAGTTCGAAGTCGGCCTCAACGCATTGCTGACCGGATTCCGCGCCCTGATCCAGAACGCGGACATCGCACGCGGCTGAGGGCTGTGTCGCATTTCGGTGAGGGGTCGAGCAGGTCTCCTTGGCCGGATTGTCGGGTTCCGGGTTCCGGGTTCCGGTTCTGGGCAGTTTTCTTCGTGGCGTTGTGCTGAGTCGTGATCTCGTAACCGAGAAACCTCGGTGCCCCGGTGCGGGCATGTGTGATCAGTGTCTTTTCCTGGGACAGTTCCAGCTTGAGTTCATCGCGCAGGAACTGAGTCAGGCGTTGTTTGATCTGCTCGGCCTCGGCTTTCGGTCCCGTGAAACCCAGGAGGTGGTCGTCCGCGTAGCGTATGTAACGCAGCCTGCGATATGCCGGATCGCCGGGATCCGGGCTCGGCCGGCTGACCATCCGCTGACGCAGCTTGCGAGCCTGGGCCCGGTCGCCGCGTCGGCGCGCTTTCGCCAGGTGGTCCCACCGGCTGCCGTTGTGCGGTCGTGGCCGGTGGGGACCTGGAAGCGGCTCACCGGGGGAGGGGTTGTCCCTTGGTCTCCGGCCCGACGAACCAGACGGTGGCGATGGCGATGAGGTACATCACCACTCCGACGACCGTGGCGGCGGCAGTGATCCCGCCGAGCAGGCTGATGAGCATTCCGGTGCCGAGGGTGACCAGTGCGCCTGCGATGCGTGCGGAGTTGAACACCGTGGAGATCGCTGTGGCGCGACCCGAGGTGGGGAACAGCTCGGGCATGTAGATGGGCATCCAGGCGAACTGGCCCAGGATGAAGAACCCGGCCACGGCTGCCACGGCCAGTGCCGCCTGCGGGGTGTGGACGGCGAAGAAGAAGACCGGGACGACGGCCGCGGATACGGAGTAGTAGAGGAGCATGGTGGGTTTTCGGCCCCAGCGGTCGGCCAGGTAACCGAGCAGGAGGTAGCCGGGTACGGAGGCGCCGTTGAACACCAGGCCGGCGTTGGCACCCCATCGGGTGCCCGTCTCGCCGGTGTCCATGGCGAGTTGGGCGGTGTATGCGGGGATCCAGGCCGACACGGCGTACAGGCCGATGACCGACACGACAGTCAGCACGAGCAGCCGCAGCCCGCGACGGCGTAGGTGGGCGTGGCTGAAGACGGCGATGAAGGGGGAGCGCAGGAGTTCCCTGTCTGCGGCTGCGACGGCGCTGCCGGCTTCTTGGGCGGCTTTGGCCTTGCGCCGCCGGTCGCGGACCGAGGTCCACATCTCCGGGTCGCGGACGGCCCGCCGTACGTAGAGGACGATGAGTGCGGGGAGGGTGCCGATCAGGAAGAGGTAGCGCCAGGCGTTGTCGCCCACGGGCTCCAGCAGGTACCAGGCCAGCGCGGCGATGACTGCGCCGACGCCGAAGCCCGACTGAAGTACTGCGGCGGCTCGTCCGCGTGAACGGTCCGGCCAGAGTTCGCCGATCAGGGCGGTGGCACTGCCCCACTCCGCTCCCAGTCCCATGCCGGTGATGAAGCGCAGGGTGAGCAGCCACCAGTAGTCGGGTGCGAGTGCGGTCAGACCGGTGAAGAGGGCGTACCAGAGGATGGAGAGGATGAGGGTGCGGCGGCGGCCGAGCCGGTCGGCCGCGAAGCCGGCGAGGATCCCGCCGAGCGCCCAGCCGGCGAGGGTGGCTGCGAGCAGGCCGCTGATGTAGGTGGGAAGGTCTGCCAGCTGTGCTTCGGTGCCCACCGCCATGACGGCCGTGGGGCCGACGAGGACGAGGGCGTAGGTCTCGAATCCGTCGAAGGTCCATCCCAGCCAGGACGCGAACAGTGCGCGGCGGCTGCCTTTGTCGATGTGGCGCACGGCTGGGGACGGGGCGGGAGTTCTGGGGGGCGACACGTCGTTTTGCAGGTCGGACATGGTGCTCTCCTTTGAGCGGTCGCGCGACGCGTGACGTGCCCGTTGTCAGCCGATGACGTTGACCGGCCTGAGGACGGAAACCTCGACGGGTTGGGCGAGGAGGTCGGACAGCTGGGCGCGGTACGCCTTGTAGTGGGCCGTCGTGCGGTGCGCCTCCAGGGCTGCGGAGTCCTGGTAGCGCTCCAGGAGGACGAAGTCCGGGGCCTCCGTCTCGGTGGTGTAGAGGTCGTAGGAGCGGCATCCCGGCTCGGAGCGGGTCGGGGCGATCATTCCCTCGAGCAGGGCCCGCAGCTGCGGAGCGCGGTCTGCGGCCGGGGTGAAGCGGGCGATCACGGTCACGTGGTTCTGGTCCGGCACGGGGGACTCCTTTGCTTGGCGGCGGGGCTACTTGCGCCCACCAGATGTAAGACGTTATAAAACGTCTTATGGAACGCGTCAAGGGTTCGGTGCCCCCGCCGACCGTGACACCCGAAGGGGTTGTTACGCGTCCGGGCCTGCTGCCGGGTTCAATACGACTTATGACATCTGACATGGGGAACGAGCCCCGCTTCGACCTGTCGGCCGCCGGATTCCGGATCGAACGGGGCCGGACACCGGCGACGACGCAGCTGGCGGAGCAGATCAAGGCACTGATCCTCAAGCAGCAGCTGCCGCCGGGAACGCGGCTGCCCACGGAACGGGAGCTGATGGCTGAGACCGGTCTGAGCCGCATCACGGTCCGTGCCGCCGTGGGCGCACTGGAGTCCCAGGGCTGGGTGGTACGCAAGCAAGGACTGGGCACCTTCGTCTCCGAACCGGTGGACCAGGAGCTGTCCTCCGGCGTGCGCACCATCACCGAGGTCCTGCTCGAACAGGGCGTCACACCGCACATCGATGTCCTGGGCTTCGGCGTCGAACCCGCTGCGCCCCACGTCGCGCAGGTCCTCGGGGAGTCCGAGGTACTGACGATCCGGCGCCGGTACGGGGACGGGGAGAAGCCGGTCGCGCTCGTCACGATCCATCTTCCGGCGCGGGTGCTGGAGGCGGCCGGGCCGCTGCGCTGCGGCGAGCCCGCCACCGAAACCACGTACACGATGTGGGAGCAGCGCCTGGGGGTGCGGATCGCGCAGGCCCGGCACCAGATCCACGCGGCCGCGGCTTCTCCGGACGTCGCCGCGGCGCTGGAGATCGACGAGTCCGCACCCGTGCTCGTCCTGGAGCGGGTCAGCTTCGGCCACGACGACCGTCCACTGGAAGTCGTGATCTTCCACTACCGCCCGGAACGCTACGGATTCACCGTAACCCTTCCCCGCACCGTCTCCGGTGCCCCGGTCGGCATGACCGATATGACAGAAAGGCGACGTCCATGAACGACGACGATACCTCCGGCGCGGGTCCCGCCCACGAGCCCGGGCCGCACATCGGGTTGATCCTGGCCCTGACCATCCGCGGCCTCGCCGTGGGCAACTATCCCGACATGGTCCGCGCCGCGCAGGCCGCCGAGTCCTACGGATTCGACTCCGTGTGGCTGTGTGACCACTTCCTGACCCTCAGCCCCGACGACTACGTCCGGGACGCGGGCATCACCGCCGGACCCGAGAGCGACGGCGATGCCCAGCAGAGCCGCTCGTCGTCGGTCCCGCTGCTCGAATGCTGGACCGCGCTGTCGGCCCTGTCCCGCGACACCACCACCGTGCGCCTGGGCACCAGTGTGCTGTGCAACTCCTACCGCTACCCCGCCGTGCTCGCGAAGATGGCCGCCACCCTCGATGTCATCTCCGGCGGCCGACTGGACCTGGGCATGGGAGCGGGCTGGTTCCAGCAGGAGTACGAGGCATACGGCATCCCGTTCCCCCCGACCGGGGACCGGGTCACCGCGCTCGGCGAGTCGCTCCAGGTGATGCGCCAGGTGTGGACCGACCCGCACCCGTCCTTCCACGGCGACTTCTACCGCATCGACGGGGCGGTCTGCGATCCGCCCCCGCTCCAGCAGCCGCATCCGCCCCTGTGGGTGGGCGGCGAGGGGCTGCGGGTCCACCGCATCGCCGCCCGGCACGCCAATGGCATCAACGTCCGGTGGTGGCCCGCCGAGAAGTGCGCGGAGCGCCGGGCGTTGCTGGACCGTGAGTGCGAGGCGATCGGCCGCGACCCGGCGACCCTGCGCCTGTCGATCACCACCCTGCTCGCGCCGACCGACTCCTCGGCACAGCGGGACGAGCTGCGTACCCGCTTCCAGTCGATTCCCGACACCGGGCTGATCACCGGGACGCCGGAAGCCTGTGTCGAGCGCATCCGCGCCTACCAGGATGCCGGCATCGACCACTTCCTGTTCACCATCCCGGACGTCGCGGACTCGACCTATCTCGACGTCGTCGGGGAGCAGATCCTGCCCCACATCAAGCCCGCACGGCACGCGCAACCCGCCTGACCCAGCCGCGCGACCACGACGCCAACGACTCAACGAAGGGCTACTTTGTGACCTCCGAGACGACCGCACACAACGAGCTCACCACCATCGACGAGGCGTACCTGAGGCCGACCGCCTACATCGACTCCGACCACCCGCTCGTGGTATCCACCGCACGAGAGCTGACCGACGGTGCCACCACCGACAGCGAACGGCTGGGCCGCATCTACCACTACGTCCGCGACCTGCCCTACGACATCCTCGCCTCGTTCCGCTATCTCGCCGAGGGCGAATCGGCGGCCAGCGACGTCCTCGCCCACGGCGTCGCCTTCTGCATGGGCAAGGCGAGTTCGTTCGTCGCCCTGTGCAGGGCCGCCGGTATCCCTGCCCGCGTCGCGTTCCAGGCGCTCCACGCCCCGGAGATGGAATTCCTCTCACCGGAGGTCCGCACTCTGTGGGGAGGGCCGGCCGGACGGCCGCTGCCCTGGCACTCGCTCGGCGAAGCCTTCCTCAACGGCCGGTGGATCAAGCTGGACGCGACCATCGACGCGCCCACAGCGGCCCGTCTGGGCAAGCCCTACACCGTCACCTACGACGGCGTCACGGACATCCCGACCGTCGAGGGGCCCGTGCTGCGGGAAAACGGCAGCTACGCCGACTATCCCGCCGAAGTGGCGCGCTGGTACGAGCGGGTTGCCGGCGAAGTCCTCGAAGCGCTCCGCTCGCCCGCCGCGCACGAGCGGGTCGCTGGCGACGACGTGCTGTGGAGCGGTCCCGATCCGGAGCTGGTCGGCCGCACTTCCGTCGCCTGACCCGGCCACGCGAGGAGCGCCCCGAAGACGCCGGCCGGTGGGCATGCCCGCTCTGCGTGGAGACCCGGCCACGCGAGGAGCGTGCCGAAGACGCCGGCCGGTGGGCATGCCCGCTCTGCGTGGAGACCCGGCCACGCGAGGAGCGTGCCGAAGACGCCGGCCGGCGGGCATGCCCGCCCTGCGTGGAGACCCGGCCACGCGAGGAGCGTCCCGAAGACGCCGGCCGGCGGACATGCCCGCCCTGTGCGGACCATCACCTCAACCCTCAAGGAGTGAGACCGGCCATGGCCGTTCACCAGATCAACTCCGTCAACCCGGCCACCGAGGAAGTCATCGCCCAGTTCACCCCCCACGCGCCGACAGCTGTCGACGCGGCAGTCGAGCGGGCGTCCCTCGCCGCCAGAAAATGGCGGACGGTTCCCGTGCTGGAGCGGGCCGAGCACCTCAAGCGGGCCGCCGCGCTGCTGCGTGCCGAACGGGACCGGCTCGCCGCCCTCATCACCGAGGAGATGGGCAAGCCCATCGCCGAAGCGGAAGCCGAGGTCGACAAGTCCGCCTGGTGCTGCGAGTACTACGCGACGCAGGGACCGGAACTACTGATGCACCAGCCGGTGGCAACCGGGGCCACTCGCAGCCACGTCGCCTTCGACCCGCTGGGCCTCGTCCTGGCGGTCATGCCCTGGAACTATCCGCTCTGGCAGGTGTTCCGCTTCGCGCCGCCCGCGCTGCTGGCCGGCAATGGCGCCGTGCTCAAGCACGCCTCGAACGTGCCGCGCTGTGCCCTGGCCATCGCCGACATCTGGGACCGGGCCGGCTGCCCGCCCGGTCTGTTCACCACGCTGCTCGTCGGCCCCGACGCGGTGCCGGACCTCATAGCCGATCCCCGCATCCACGCCGTGACCCTCACCGGATCGACCGAAGTGGGCTCTGCCGTCGCTGCCATGGCCGCGCACCACCTCAAGCCACAGGTCCTCGAACTCGGCGGCTCGGACCCCTTCATCGTCCTCGCCGACGCGGACGTCCCGGCCGCCGCCGCGGCGGCGGTCAGCGCACGCATGCACAACACGGGGCAGAGCTGCATCTCCGCCAAACGGTTCATCGTCGAGGAAACGGTCGTCGAGGAATTCACCGACGCGTTTGCCGCCGGTGTCGCTGCCCTGACCGTGGGCGACCCGTTCCGCCGAGACGTAACGATCGGCCCGCTCGCCCGGTCCGGTCTTCGCTCCGACCTCGTCGACCAGGTCGAGCGCAGCACCGCGGCGGGCGCCCGCGTCGTCACCGGCGGCACGGTCCCCGACGGCCCCGGGTACTTCTATATGCCTGCCGTCCTCGACCAGGTCACCCCGGCGATGGCTGTCGCAGCGGAAGAGACGTTCGGGCCGGTGGCCGCCGTGGTCTCCGCGAAGGACCCGGCCCAGGCCGTCGACATCGCCAACGCCACCGAATTCGGTCTCGGCGCCGCGCTGTGGACAACCGACCTCGAGCGCGCCGATCGCCTGATTCCCGGTATCGAGGCCGGCGCGGTGTTCGTCAACGGGATCGTCGCCTCCGATCCGCGGCTGCCGTTCGGCGGCATCAAGCGCAGCGGCTACGGACGCGAGCTGGGCGCCTTCGGACTCCGTCAGTTCACCAACGTCAAGAGCGTGTGGATCGGCCCCGCACGCAACGCACAGAGCCACCCCCTCAGCGAATGACCTGCATGTCTTCTCCCCGAAACCAGCCGACCGAAGGCGATCACCCATGACAGTCACCTCGCCGGGCCCGCTCCCCGCCACAACAACGCACCACGAGAACACCGTCGCCATCGTCGGCGGCACCGGCGCCCTCGGTCTGGGGCTCGCCACCCGGTGGGCCCACAGCGGCGTCCACGTCCGTATCGGATCCCGGCGTCCAGAAGCGGCGCAGGCCTGCGCCGGCAAGCTCCCCGGAGCGGTCGGCGGGGACAACACCACCATGATCGAAGGTGCGGCGGCGGTGGTCGTCGCCGTGCCCTTCAGCGCACACGTCGAGACGATGCGCTCCCTTGCGAAGGCCATCCAGCCCGGACAACTGGTCATCGACACGACCGCGCCCCTTCTGCCCGTCGGCCCCCGCGGCCTGCGTCCCATCGTCCCCTGGGCCGGTTCCGCCGCCGAACAGGCCCAGGCCCTGCTGCCGGATGGCACAAGCGTGGTCTCGGCTCTGCAGACGGTCAGCGCCGCCACCTTGCAGGACATCGGGCTCCGGCTGGAGGAGGACGTATTGCTCTGCGGCGATCACACGGCCGACAAGGTCCTGGCCGCGGATCTCATCGGCCGTATCCCCGGGCTGCGCACCGTCGACTGCGGCCTGCTGGACATGAGCGGTGTCTGCGAGCGGATCACCGCGCTGCTGATCGGGATCAACAGGCGTTACAAGACCCACGCCGGCATCCGGATCACCGGTCTCCCCGAGCCTGACGCCCGATGAGCTTGTTCTCCTTCTTCCCGCCCCGGACGGTGTCTCGGACTGAGCCGCTCACCTGGGGGTTCGCCGGACGCGGCGGCGGCCTTCGTCTGATCACGTGCTCCGGCCACGGTGCATGCACGTGATCACGGCGAAGGCCGCGAGGGCGAGTCTGCCCGCTGGCTGATGCTGTCCGGAGGGAAGTGCCGGCGGAAGCGTCACGCTTCCGCCGGCGGGTTCCACGAGGGTCCGACCGCTCGGCGTGACGAATTGTTCGAGCTGGCGGACGCGGTGCCGGGTGCGGACGGCGTGCGGTGAGGTCGCCGGGTGGACCTCACGCTGCTGCCCGGGCATCGACGGGGACCCAGAAGCGATGTACGGCGGCTCGAGCCACGGCCGGCTCGACGTCGATCGGCTGCGGACGGTGCCGGCCGGGCTGTCGTTGCCGCGGTGCGACGGCGGGCGTGGGGTCTTGGCGGTCGATGAGCCGCCGCGGCTCCGCCCGCACGCGCCATGCCCGGCGGAGCGCCTGTTGTGCCACGTCTACGGGCGCGCGAAGACAGCCTCGCAGTTCATTCCGGGCCGGCCCTGCTCTTTCGTGGCTGTGCTGGAGCCGGGCGCCACGTCCTGGACCGCGATCCCGGACCGCGATCCTGGACGCGGTCCGGTTCGCACCGGCGGACGACGCAACTGCGATCACCGCCGCCCAGTCGCGGGGTGTCGTCGAGCGGCTCATCGCCGCTGGTCAATGGCAGGACGGGGACCCGCATATCGTGATCGTCAGCGATGCCGGCTACGACGTCACCCGCCTGGCCTGGGTCCTGCGCGACCTGCCGGCCGAACTGGTCGGCCGGGTCCGCTCCGGCCGTGTGATGCGGCTGCCGAAACCACCGAGAATGCACGGCGTCCACGGCCGGCCGCCCGAGCACGGCCCGGAATTCCGGTTCACCAAACCGGAGACCTGGCCCGAGCCTGCGATCACCACGGTCACGGACACGACCAACTAGGGCAAGGCCGGAACCCAGGCATGGGACCGGGTCCACCCACAGCTCACCCACGGCTCCTCCTGGCTCGACCACGACGGTGAACTTCCGCTGGCCGAAGGGAGGTTGATGCGACGGAAGGCCGAGCATCTGTCGAAGGAACGGGATGCCCCGCCAGTGTGGTTATGGTCCTCCAAGACCGGCGCCACCCCGGACGACGCGGACCGCTTCTGGCCGGCATTTCTGCGTCGCTTCGGTCTGGAGCACACCTTCCGCTTCGCGAAGCAGACCCTCGGCTGGACCACCCCGGAACTTCGTACTCCCGAGGCGGCAGACCGCTGGACCTGGATTCTGATCGTCGCCCACACCCAGCTCCGGCTCGCCCGGCCCCTCGCCGCGGACATCCGTCGGCCCTTGGGAGAAGCCCACGAGCTCCGGCCGACTCACCCCGGCCCGGGTCCGCCGGGGGTTGAGGAACATCCGCGCCCACCTCGCCTGCCCGACCCGACCTCACGCCAGTCCAAGTGCGCGCCACCGCTTCGGTCGTCGACCGCAGCGGCAACCTGCGTGAACCACCCCGGTGACCCGAAGGTTGGCTGGCGTACCACTACGGTCGCGGCCATCGTGAGCTCGAGCGGCTCTACGGCCATGGCACGGCAAACAGCCCCGTTCTGTACGTGCCCTGGGCGTAGTGGGAAGTTGGAGGGCCTGGGGCAGTCGGGTTGGTCCTCGGCCCCAGTCCTTCCACTCGGCGTAGAGAGGATCGACCGTGGCCTCGGATCACGACATGCTCTGGCGCCGCTGCGCGCACCTGGGCCATGTTCTGCTGCCGCTGATGGACCAGGAGCCGTGGCGACAGGCTCGTCGCCACGAGAACCTGCGGACCTGGGGCATCGACACGGTCGAAGGCGAGTGCCTGGTCGAGGTCTTCGCAGCTCTGGCTGCCCACGCCGTCGCGGCCGAAGCTGGTGTGTCCGCCGCAGAATTCGATGCTCTACCCCTCAGTGCCGTGGCCGAAGCGGCGACCGGCAAGCGCGACATCGAACTGCTCGCCGGGCTTCCGGACACCTTTGCCGACGACCGTGACGGACAGGCCGTCGACCTCTTCCGCCATACGCCTACAAAGGCGGGCAGGCCAGTCGCTGGCTCTTCCAGCTGAGCAGGGAACTGCGCCATGCGCTGATCGTGCTCGCCGAACGCTCGCCGATGCCGTCCCTGACATGCGGGGACGTCTTCCGCCGGGCGGCCGAGGCTGGCCTGCTGCAGTGATCATGGAGATCGGACATTCCCGTGGTGATGCGGAAGGCGTGCGACAGGCTCTTGGCCGGGCGGAGGCATCCGTCATCGGGATCCTGCAAGGCATCCACGGCCTCCGCGTCGCCATCGGCGACGCGGAAGAGGAAGAGGAGTAAAGGGAAGCGGTCACGCATCGGTGGGCGCCGGTTTCCTCGGCCAGCTGGAAGTGGCGCCTTTCCGGGCCAGGCGCCTGGCCATGAGGGTGATGGCGGCCCAGGTGACCAGCGTCTCGGAGTGCTGGACGAGCTGTTCACAGTCCCGGGCATGGCGACGTGCGTGCATCATCCACGCAAGGCTGCGTTCGACGACCCACCGACGGGGCAGTACGACGAAGCCGGAGGCGTCCATCACAAACAGAACCATGATTCTGCCAACGTCTCCCGTAAGCAGAGCAGCCATTCTTTTTGTGGGAGGTGCTGGTGCCTCGGCTCACCGACGCGCGCAAGGAACTCCGGCGTACTCAGATCGCCGAGGCCGCCGTCCGCTGCTTCAGCCGCAACGGCCTGGAGCGGACCTCGATCGCCGACATCACCGTCGAGTCCGGCCTCTCGGCCGGCTCGATCTATGCGCACTACCGCAACAAGGCCGACCTGGTCCGGGCCGCCGCCCGCGAGGTGCTCGCCAAGCGCGCCGATGTCCTCGGCGAGTACGCCGCGGCCGACGCCCCGCCCAGCCCCGACGAACTGCTCTCCCGTCTGATCGCGGCGATCGATCCGGCCGAGGCTCGGGTCGGCGTGCAGACCTGGGGTGAGGCGACCACCGACCCGGCCATCCGCGACATCGTCGTCGACATGACCGACCGGATGCGCGCGATGCTGCACGACTGCGTCACGGCCTGGCTCGTCAAGGTCGAGCACCATGAGCCGCCCCGGGCCTGGGAGCACGCCACTCCGATCGCCCACCGGGTCATGGCCCTCTACCAGGCCGAACTGCTGTACACCGCCTTGCGAACACCGACCGAGGAGACACCGTCGTGATCACCGCGACCGCTTCGTTCGCCGCCCGCACCGTTTTCCGGATCGGCTACGGCGCATTGCAGCTCGAGCGGCTGCACGACCGCCGCGACGAGGCCGTCGCGCTGCTGCGCCGTGCGGTCGAGCTGGGCGTCGACCACGTGGACACCGCCGAGTTCTACGGCTTCGGTTTCGCCAACGCCGTGATCCGCGAGGCACTTCGCCCCGAGGACGACGTCCTGGTCGTCACGAAGGTGGGGGCTGACCCCAACCCGGGCGGGCGCCTGCCGCTGCGTCTGGCGCAGCGGCCCGAGCAGCTGCGCGCCAGCGTCGAGGACAACCTGCGCAGCCTCGGCGTCGACCGGCTCGCGGTCGTCAACCTCCGCCGCCTGGACACCGGCCCCGGGCTGCGTCCCCAGGGGGACCAGGTCGTCGACCTCGACGACCAGCTCGCAGCGATGACCGCCTTGCGCGACGAGGGCAAGATCGGCGCGATCGGCCTGAGCAGCGTCACGCTCGACGGCCTGCGCCGTGCCCTGCCCGCCGGCGTCGTCTGCGTGCAGAACGCCTACAGTCTCGTCTCCCGCGAGGACGAGAACATGCTGCAGCTGTGCGCGGCCGAGGGCATCGCCTGGGTGCCGTTCTTCCCGCTCGGCGGGGCCTTCCCCGGCCTGCCCAAAGCGACCGCCGAGCCGGCGGTGCACGCCGTGGCCGCATCCCTGGGCGCCACGCCCTCCCAGGTCGGCCTCGCCTGGCTGCTGCACCACGCCTCGAACGTGCTGCTCATCCCCGGCACCGCCAACGCCGCCCACCTGGAGGCCAACATCGCGGTCAGCGAGATCGCGCTCGACGCCGCGGCCCTCGCCACCCTCGATGGCGTCGAGTCCCGCTCCAACGACGTCCCCATCGGCTGACCGGAACCAACGCGGCCCGGGTCGCGACCGCACCACACGCCGGACATACTGACGGACGGCCAGGCCACGCCGGGAAACCCTGCTCTACCAGGCTCCAAGGACGGATCATGAAGGCCATCATCTACCGCGACAACGGCGCCCCCGACGTTCTGCGGTTCGTCGACCGTGACCTGCCGGCGCCCGGCCCCGGCGAGGTCCGCGTCCGGGTCGCCGTGTCCGGGGTCAACCCGACCGACTGGCAGGCACGCTCCGGCGCCGGCCACCCCCAGCACTTCCCCGAGGTCACCCCGCACCTCGACGGCGCCGGCACGATCGACGCCGTCGGTGAGGGTGTCGACCAGAGCCGGGTCGGTCAGCGGGTCCGACTGTTCATGGCCGCCGCCGGGCGGCCCACCGGCACCGCCGCCGAGTTCACCGTCGTGCCCGCGGAACAGGCCGTGCCGCTGCCCGACGAGGCCGGCTTCGACGTCGGCGCCGCACTCGGAGTCCCCGCGCTGACCGCGCACCGCGCGCTCACCGTCACCGAGGACGGCCCGCGTCGGCTGCGGCCCGGGGCACTCGACGGGAAGGTGGTGCTCGCCGCGAGCGGGGCCGGAGCGCTCGGGCACGCGGTGATCCAGCTCGCCCGATGGGCCGGCGCCACCGTGATCAGCACGGTCAGCAGCCCGGAGAAAGCCCGGCTGGCCACCGCCGCCGGAGCCCACCACGTGATCAACTACCGCGAGGGCGACCCGGCCGCCGAGATCCGCAAGATCGCCCCGGACGGCGTCGACATGGTCGCCGAGGTGGCCCTGGGCACGAACCTCGCACTGGACCTGACCGTGCTGCGAACCCGCGGCACGATCTCGACCTACGCCAACGACGGTGGCAAGCCAGTCGAACTGAACGTGCTGCAGAACATGGTGCTGAACACACGCTTCCAGTTCCTGGTGCTCTACACGGCCGGTCCGGAGGCACGCACCGCGGCCGTCCAGGACATCGCCGCCGCAGTACGCGACGGCGCGCTGCCGGTCGGCGAGAAGCACGGCCTGCCGCTGATCCGCTTTCCCCTCGACCGCACCGCCGACGCGCACCGAGCGGTCGAGAGCCACGCGGTCGGCAAAGTCCTGGTGGACGTCACTCCCTGACCTCCAGTTGGCCACCGCGCGCCCACCCGCCGCCCCGGGAAGCCCGGCATGGGGCGGCCGGGGCGTCCAAGCCGGCCGCCGCCGACCGCATCATCGACCACCTCGGCTCCGCGCTCGCGCTCCAGCAGCGCAAGGCGGTTCCGCAAGGACACCGTGCCGATCGCGGACGGCACCTTGGCCCCACCCGCGACCACACCATCGCCGAGCAGTCCGAGAACTACCGGTACTCCACCGACCACCAGGTCGTCATCGACGCCGGCACCCGACTCGCCGTCGCGGTCGGCCGACCAGTTGCCGGCAACCGCCACCACTGCAAGGCATGGGAGCTGTCCGGTGCGAAAGACGCCGTCGCCACGTGCATCCCCCCGCGGCCGACCGCGCGGTACTCGACGGAGCGACCGCCAGCGATCGGGTGCCGAGCCGGTCGCCGACCTTGAGGGACGTCCCCTGAGTCACAGGTCATCGGGGTAGCAGTACGCCCCCTCTCCGCTCGAGACGTCGTCGGTTGCGTAGCGCATGACGATGTGATGCCAGTCGTGATTGGCGCCTATAACGGCGTCCATGTTGGTGATGAATCTCTCCACGGCTGATATGACCTCGGGCCGGGTGCCCGAGCCATGAAGCTCGGCGCGCAGGTTCCCGCAGGCATCCTTGTAGACGGTGACAAGTTCCGCCATACGTTCCAGCACGGCCCCAACTGCTTCTTGGGCGCTGCAACCCTTTTCCTGCTGGTAGATCACGACGCTGTTGATCTGGCGCTCCTGGTGATCTTCGCGGGCAGCGGAGAAGACGTCGTTGAGGAGTGCCTGCTGAAGGGTGGAGGACCAGCGCAGGGTACGCATCGGGCTGCTCCGACGCACCGCCTCCGGCAGGTAGGTGCCGGAGGAGTTGACCATTTCCATGAAGTCGTAGACCCACTCCATGCCGTATGTGATCTCACGGAAGGATTCATACTCAGCCATCGGCATCACCTGACCCTGTCCGGGTGCGTAGTTGAAGCGCGACTGGTCTGCGTACGAACGGACGAGGTCACAGTAGTGGCGGCGGAAGGTGTCCACCCAGTCCGACGGACGGCCTTCCTGGGTGTGCAGCCAGGTGCGGTGCAGCTCTTGGGCAAGTGCGCTGTCCCCAGCTTCGCGCTGGTTGTGCATGATGCCGGTGATTTCCTCGACCGCGCGGTTGACGCGGACGAAGTCCCGTTGGGCAACTCCCTCTTCCATCTGGTCGTCGAACCGGAAGAAGAAGAACATCCACTTCATGCCCTCCAAAAGCTGCTCCGGGTCCGCCCATGGCCAGCACCAGCAGGAGGCAAGTTCTATGCCGCTGCGTCGGAGGCGTTCGCGGGCACGATCAGTCGGAGCGAGCGTCCGGTCTTCAATCCACTCCCAGAAGCGCTGTGACACGCGACCGGTGTAGGGATTCAGGAGAGGTGTGAAGGGAACAGGAAAGCGAGTGGGGATCTCGAATCGCACGTCACTCCTCCGAGTGCTTCGGTGGTCTTCCCGACATCTTCATGCCCGGGAGGTGACGCGTATTCGCAGTCCGCGCGGAGCGAGAACGGCGCCGAGGGCGGGACGGACCGGTTCGCTGGAAGCCGGCTCCAGATTCCATTTGGCGGCGATACTGGAGATCACCAGGGACGACTGGGTGAGGCTGAAAATATCGGCGATGCATTTGCGTGGGCCCTCACCGAAGGGAATGTGCGCGTTGCGGGGAACATCGGCGGCGCGCTCGGGCAGCCAGCGGTCGGGATCGTAACTTTCCGGATCGGGGTATACGTCGCCGTCCCGGTGGATCATGTAGGGGCTGTAGATGATTGTGGTGCCTGCCGGAATGGTGTGCCCGGCGAGCACGCTCTCGGTTGTGCTCACCCTGGTGACAAACCAGCCGGGTGACCACAGGCGGAGCGATTCAGCGATAACGCGTTTGGTGACATCCAGGCTCTGCACGTCCTCGAAGGTGGGGTCGGCGCCCTTGAGGACGGCATGGGTTTCGGCCTGCAACTGGCTTTGGACATCACGATGTTGTGTCAGGAGGTGCAGCGTCCAGGACAGAGCGCTGGCAGTCGTCATCACGCCGGCCAGGAAAAACGTGCACAGATGGTCGTGGATTTCGCTGCCGGACAGACCTTCGCCCGCGTCGTCGCGTTCGCTCAGCAGCACGGAGAGCAAATCGCCGCGATCCTCACCGCTGACCCGCCGCTCGGCAACGATCCTGTTGACAGTGTTCTTGACGAAGGCCCGGCACGCGTCGTAGCGGCGTTTGTCGGGAAGAGGGAGCTTGTCCAGGGGCGGCGGCATGATCATGCGTTTGTACATGGTTCTGACGATCGTGACGAAGTTCTCGGTCGTTTCCCTGACCAGGCCAGGCGACATCGAGTCCGAGAACATCGTGGCCAGAACGACCTTTGCGGTGATAGTCAGCATTTCCGAGTAGCCGTCGATGACCTGTCCGTCGCGCCAGGACCCGGTTACCGCAGCAATCTGCTCTCCCATGATATTCGCATAACCGGGCATGCGGGAGATGTGGAAGGCCGGTTGGATCATGCGGCGCTGCCGCCGATGAACGTCGCGCGGGGAGGTACCCAGACCGTTGCCCATTATTTCCCGGAGGCGGTCGAAGAAAGGTCCACCCTTGTCGAAGGTGCGGTCGTCGCGAAGAACTTCCTGTGTCAGTTCACGGTCCAGCAGTACGATCGCCTTCATCGGGCCGATCCGGATCTGAACCAAGTCCTCGCTGGCGGGCAACGATTTCAGGAACTCAATCGGGTCTCGTAGCAACTGCACGCTGTTACCGATCAGCGGTATCGCGCCGGGGGCTTGAGGAATTGTTGTGGCCATAAGGCACTCCTTGTGAACATCCTGAATGGATGCACTCAACCGTTGCTGGGGGGTGGCCCTTGCCGACTCAGCCTTCGCTAAAGGTGATCGGCGCGGTGTAAGGAGGGGCTGGCGCTGTACTCCAGATTCCAGCCATCTGGCCGGATTCATGCGGACGTTGGTATCCGTAAGAGTAGCGAGAGGTTGTGCTTTGTCAAGAGATATGGGCTGCGATAATTCTGAGCCTCCATCAATTTCTGAGGCTCTATCAGTTAAACTCCAGCTGCGACACCGTTGACTTCGGCCTGGCGGTGATGTGTCAAGGGGTTGAACGACGCAACGGAACTCAAGGAGTTCCGTTGCGGGAGCGGCCTGTCATCACCCGCGAGATCGCGGTAGCCAAGGGCGTGTTCGCGCCGGGACACCTCGGGGAGTTGTCGCCGCCTACGCATCAGCCAAGGGCGGGCGTGTCAATCTAACGGCTGATCCTGACCGGACGGTCGCCGAAACGAGTTAGCGGGCCGGGAAGCCACCATGGCTTCCCGCCCCACGTGACGTTGTGATGCTGGGTCAGGCTTCAGTTCCTTCCGCGCCCAGGTCCGGGCGGTTACCGGGGTGCGGTGTGGACCTGAGAGCTGACAGACGGGGTCGGTTTCTTGACCGGCGTGTCCTGAGAGCCCTTTCCACCACCGCCGATGAGCATCAGCACGATGAGCAGGAGTAACAGGCCGCCACCCCCGCCGGCCACCGCGACAGCAGCCGGAGCGCTGATCCGGCGGTAGTGCGGCCGGACGTAGGAACCGTTGCGGTAGTGGCCTCGTACGCGTGTCACCGGACCTCCCGGGACGGCGCTGAAGCTGGGCGCGGTCGTACCTCGGCGGTAGGTGGCGGGGCGAACGGGTGAAGCGGTGCCGGTCGACGGCCTGGACCGGCGGTAGTGCGGCCGGACGTACGAACCGTCGCGGCGGTAGTGCCCACGAACGTATGACATCAGGGATTTCCTCGGGTGAGTCAGGCAGGAGCGGAAAGCGGGCCCAAACCGGGCGCGTCACACGACGGTACAGGCGCCCACCGACACTCGATGTCGCCAACCCCTATGACCTGCAGGGAACTTGATCAGCAACAGCTCTGGGGGCAGTCGGCAACCTGCTCCGCTTCCCCTGCGAAGTCCTGGGCAAGGGAGCGGCGGATGCCCAGCGCGAACTCCCATACCGGGCTGACCATGTCGGCGTCGAGCAGGCGTTTTTGGGTGCTGGCCCACTCCTCTCGGCTGGTCACGCCCCACCACTTCTTGAGTCTGCGCTTGGCGTTGTTGTAGCCGTTGCCGTGGTGGGCCATGGAGTTCCACAGCTCGCCGTTGTGGACGAAGAGCAGTGCCCCGCAGGCCAGGCCGTGCGCGACCGGGCCCTGGAGGGGGCCGCCCACCCACAGGCCGCGGAGCTGGTCGTGCGGGTGGGCGTGGCCGCAGCCGCCGCTGTCGCGGCCGTCGGCGCGCTGCCGCCACAGGGTCCTGGCCTGCGGGGTGCCGGCGGGGAGGAAGGCTTCGCAGGGAGTGCCGGGGTTGATGGCGATCCACGGCGCCTCCTTGTCGTCCCAGACGCTCGCGTACCACTCCAGCGTCATGGACTGGAAGACCAGATCCGGGTCGGGCGGCGGGAGGAATCCCTCCGTGAACAGGGCCCGGTATTCGGCCCGTAGGTGGGGGTTCCACTGGGGGGTGAAGCGGACCGTGCCGGGGCGGGCGTCAGCGCGCGTCCGCTGATCGGCGAAGAACAGGTCCGCATGGGCCGCCACCTCGAGATACCCGGCCCAGTCGCCGCGCGATGTGGCCTCCAGCAACGTAGGTCTCCTCCAGGCGGTAGAGCGCGATGTCGGTGCCGGTCATGGTGGCGTACACCAGCCGGCTGGTGTGGGCGGTGGTTTGGGGGTAGCCCTGGCGGTCGGCGATGGGCACGTCGCGGTCGGCGAACTGGTCCGCCGGCGCGGATCCGGGCGCGGGCGGTTTCCCGTCCACGCAGTGTCCGTTGGTCAGCATCAGCGCCGGGTCCGTCGGGCGGGAGGCGGCGGTGCGGACCACGGAGCCCGCACCGCCGTACAGTCCCACCGTGCCTTCCACGTTGGGGATCTTGTCGTCGGGGGGCACGTCGGTGCCGGAGATGATGTCGTTGATCCAGTCGGTGTACCGGGTGACGTCGGTGTACAGCGTCGGGGCCTTGGCTCCGCCGGGGCCGCTGACCACGCCGGCCGCCGCCCGCCGGCCGCGTTCGCGGACCAGCGCGGGGCCGCCGGAGTCCATGTTGCCCGCGGCGACGGAGCCGTCCCGGCTGCCGGGGCACAGCTCCCGGTCGGCCGGGTCGGCCGCCGGACAGGCCGAGAGCGGCTGCACCACGGTGTCGGCCTGCCGCAGCCGGGTGGGGTCGCACCCGTCGTCTTCGGCGTCCTGGCAGGTCGTGCCCCAGCCGATGAGGCGGCCGGGGGCGTTCTGCGCCGGCCGGGTCGAGGCGATGGGTACGGGCTCGGCCCGGACCGGGGTCCGCAGGTGCATCAGCGCCAGGTCCCGGCCCCCAAAGCCCTTTCGCGTTGGTCGCCAGGCGGTAGTAGTGGTCGACCTCGGCGACCTCGCCCCCGGAAGTGGTGTCCAGCGGCCCGACCCGGACCTTCCAGCCCTGTGGGACGCCCGCCTTCGCCCCGGTCGGGTTCTTGCCGGCGCAGTGGCTGGCGGTCAGTGCTCACTGCGGGGCCAGGATCTCCACTCCGCAGCCGTGGTGGTCCGGACGTGGTGGCGCGGGAAAGGACGGCTGGAACACCTGCGCCGATGGCTCCGCTTACGGAACATCACCCCGCGCATCGCCCGCAAGGGCATCGAGTCCTCCCAGCGGCTGGGCCGCCACCGCTGGACTGGGGAGAGAACGGTCGCCTGGCTTTCCGGATGCCGCCGCTTACACATCCACCCGACCATGGCAGCCGATGGCATCTGGAGTGCCGACCTCGCTTCCCTGACCTCCGGGTCCTGGCGCATGTTCGCCTCCTTCACTCCCGACAACGGGGCCCAGAAGGGCAAGGACTTCGTACTCAGCCGTACCGTCACTGTCCCGGGCCGGGCCACCAAGACGCCGCTGCCCGCGGCGGCTGGCAGCACGGAGGTCGACGGGTACACCGTGACCGTCAAGGGCGAGCTGATGGCCGGCATGGCGCACCCGCTGACCGTCTCAGTCGCCAAGGACGGCAAACCGGTCACCGATCTGCAGCTCTACCTGGACACCTACGCCCACCTGACCGCCTTCCACGAGGGCGACGCCGCGTTCGCCCATCTGCACCCCACCACGAAGGTCGACGGTGACCACGGCGGCCCGGACCTGTCCTTCCACGCCGAGCTGCCCACGGCGGGTAACTGGCGGCTGTTCCTGCAGTTCCAGACCGGCGGCAAGCTCCACACCGCGGCCCTGACGCTGCGCGTCGGCTGAATCCCGGCGGGGCGCTACCCCGGCGGGTGGCGCCCCGCACCCCCGGTTCACGGACCATGCCCATCGGCTCTGCGTGTCCCCGAGCCGGGACCCGGCTGAAGGAGGAAGGCTTCACCGATGCACGCCGTCCTGCACGCCCTGTCCATCGCCGGATCCATGACCTGGGAAATCACCTGGGCCCTGATCCTGGGCTTCGCCCTGTCCGCCGTCGTCCAGGCCGTGATCCGCCGGTCCACTGTCGTTTCCCTCCTCGGCGACGACCGTCCCCGCACCCTCACGGTCGCCGCCGGCCTGGGCGTGGCGTCATCCTCCTGCTCCTACGCCGCGGTGGCACTGGCCCGCTCCCTGTTCCGCAAGGGCGCGAACTTCACCGCCGCGATGGCCTTCGAGATCGCCTCCACCAACCTCGTCGTCGAGCTCGGCGTGATCCTCGCTCTCCTCATGGGCTGGCAGTTCACCGCCGCCGAGTTCGTCGGCGGCCACGTCATGATCGTCCTGCTGGCGGTGCTGTTCCGGCTGTTCCTGCGCGGCAAGCTGCTCCGGCAGGCGCGCGAACAGGCCGAGCGCGGGCTGGCCGGGTCGATGGAGGGCCACGCCGCGATGGACATGTCCGTGCGACGCGAAGGCTCCTTCGCCCGGCGGCTGCTGTCCCGTGAGGGCTTCACCTCCACGAGCCACGTCTTCGTCATGGAGTGGGCGGCGGTCCTGCGCGATCTGGTCTTGGGCCTGCTCATCGCCGTCGACGGCCGCCGTTACCTGGACGGCGCCTTGCGAAACGGCACCAACATCGACCTGGCCGCCGGCGCCCGCACCGTAGTGGTCATCGACCCGCTCGCCCACCGCCACCCCCTGCCCACCACCGACGGCACCTACCTCGTGGCCCCCGATTCGCCCACGGCGCGCCTGCTGGACGCCGAGCGCAGCGACCCTGAAGCGTGGACAGCGGCCTGCCAGGCCGGCGAGGCCCAGGCCGGCACGGCAGCTGAGGAACTACGCGCGCACTGGCGGCCTGCCACGGACCGCGGCCGAGGAGCTCCGGATCGCCCTGCGCGCACTTCCTTGCATCGTGGACGATGCGGGGAGATCGATTGAGCATGTTTGCGGGGCGTCCCGAGCGGGGGTGGCGAGATCCGCCAGAGCGCCATCAGTGCAGCGTGCGACGGTGGCGTGGGCCCCGATGCGCGTCGCACCGCACCACCGCCGTCCCGGTGCGCCCTACCGGGCGGTCAGGCGCACCGGGTGCGCACCGTCGCCGTACCCGCCACTTCGAGGTCGCGCCCGCGGCCGTTCCACTCGGACCGGAAGGCCGGCCGGGAGCAGACGACCGACGTCGACACGGTGGAGCAGACCCGCCGGACGCTCGCCGAGGCCGCCCTCGCCAGGGTCCAGGAAGGCGCCCGGGAGCGTGTCCTCACCAACGGCCCCGACCGCAGCCCGCCCCGGTGACGGCCCCGCCGCAGCACACCCAGCAGCCCGGCACCCAGCACACACGGGCCGGACCACAGAAGGAGTTGCGTGAGCCTCACCTCCCACGCACCATCCGGATCAGATCAGCGAGCGTCCGTGCTGGCCTGCCGTGGTCAGTTCTCCAGGCCACGACTGACCATCCGAGGGGCGGGCACGGTCCCGGTGGCGTCCCGCCGTACGCGATGTGAAGGGGCGGGGCCGCGGTGGCGGTGGGTCCGGTACGTGATGCCGGTGATGGTCGAGGTCGACTGCGACGACGACAAGGTGACCTGGGTGGTCCCGCTCCCGGAGGAGGTCCGTGAGGACCGCGACGACATGGGGCACTTCCTCATCTGCGACGAGGAGTTCGTCCGCCGGGACGGCGACGGACAGCCCCAGGTGCACGCGTTCTGCGTCGGCGGACCCCAGTGAGCACTGTGCATCGTGAAAGCTGCCCGTCAGATGGTCTGGTGTGTGCAGCCGCCGGGAGGCTCGGGCTGGCCCGGGGCGGTAGTCCGCCGACAAGGTCATCAAGGTCATTCCGTCAGCGGGCGACTTCCCGGTTCGTCAGCACCGGCAGGGCGCGCACCAGCGCGGTCGCCCGCCTCGGCGGGGCCGACGCCTCGGACCGTCGGGCACCGGCTCGCGAGGTGAAGGGCAGGCAGCCTGAAGAGATGGGGGTGAGACGTCCTTTCCGTCCTTGAAGGGTCCGCACCTGCTATGGCGTGCCGGCGAGCCTGCCCATCACGTCGTACACCTGCTGCCCAGTCAGCGGGGCTGCGGACGGCGCTTCTTGGGCTGGTGCGGTGTCCAGCCCCTGGAGCAGGAAGGCGACTTGGCGGCGCCAGGCGTCGGGCGCGGTGTCCGCGACCGCGCGGGCGAGCAGGGCGTTGGTGCCGAAGAAGAGCAGGAGGTCCTCGCTGGTGAAGTCTGGGCGGATGGCGCCGGCCAGCTGGGCTCGTTCGATGATCCGTGTGGCGGCGTCCTGCGCCCGGCCGCAGATGGCCATCAGGCACTCGGCGGCCGGAAAGCGTCCGCTGACGACGTCGGCGACCGCGGGATCGGTGGCCTGCAGTTCACAGACTTTCTCGATGTAGTACGCGAACCCCTCCCGGGGGTCTTCGAAGGACAGGGCGTGTTCGGCGGCTTCGTCGAGACGGTCGGCGGCCAGTCCGGTCACCACTTCGTCAATGAGCGCCTCGCGGGTGCCGAAGAGGTTGTAGAGCGTGCCGTGACTGACACCGGCCCGGCGGGCGATTTCTTTCAGGGGCACCTTCAGGCCGCGTTCCTGGAAGAGCTCGGCGGCGGCTGCTCGCAGTTTCTCCGCGTTCCGTTGCGCGTCGGCCCGCATCCGGTCGTTCCTCCTGGCTGTGACATTGCGGCTTCCATGGTCGCATTCCCTCAGCAGATTAACTTGACCCGCGGGCCATGTTGAGTGTTACCGTCGTCAGGCAAGTTGACCCAAGGGTCAAGAACTGTTGCGGCAAGGAGCTTCCCAATGCTGATGTCAAGCCGCTGCCGTGACCGGTGGTGTGGCTTGGTAGCACGCTCCGTCGCGGATCATGGCCCACAGGACGTTCAGACGTCGGCGGGCGAGTGCCAGCAGCGCCTGCTTGTGTCCCTTGCCCTCGGCGCGCTTGCGCGCGTAGTACGCCTTGGAGGCCGGGCAGCTCTTCAGGCTGGAGAGCGCGGACAAGTACATCGCATTGAGCAGGCCGCGGTGGAAGCGGCGTGGTCTGCGGAGGTTGCCGCTGACGCGCCCGGAGTCGCGTGGGGCCGGGGCCAGGCCGGCGTAGCCGGCGAGCCGGTCGGAGCTGCCGAAGGCGTCCATGTCCCCACCGGTGGCCGCGATGAACACGGCTCCCATCAGCTTGCCCATACCGGGCAGGCTGGTGATCACCTCGGCGTGCGGGTGCTCGCGAAACCGGGCCTCGATCAGGGCTTCCACTTCCGTGATCTCCTCGTCGAGGGCCATCACCCCCTTCGCGAGCCGCACCACCATCGAGGCAGCCAGCTTCTCTCCGGGCAGCCCGGTGTGCTGCGCCTCGGCGGCCTCCACGGCTGCCTGGGCCAGGGCGGCGGCTCCGCGGACCTTGCGGTTGCGCAGCCATGTCTCGATGCGCCTGGCCCCGCTGCGGCGGATCGCGGCAGGGGTCTGGTAGCCCGTCAGCAGTATGACCGGGCCCTTGTTGGTCATGTCGAGCGTTCGCTCCAACGCCGGGAAAATCTCCAGCAGTTGAGCACGGAGCCGGTTGATCTGGCGAGTGCGGTCAGCGACCAGGTCGGTGCGGCGGGTGGTCAGAGTTCGCAGATCCACGGCGACCTCGTCGCCGGGCCGCAGCGGGCCCAGGTCCCGGCGCATGCGGGCTTGGTCGGCGATGACGAAAGCGTCCTTGGCGTCTGTCTTGCCCTCTCCCCGGTAGGAGCCCGGGGCACGGTGCACGGCCAGGCCGGTGATGTAGACCATCGGCTGGTCATGGCTGAGCAGCAGGCCGATCAGCAGGGCGGCACCGCCGCTGTTGAGGTCGACCGCCCACAGCACGTCCTCGTCGAGTGCCAGGATGTCGCCGATCAGCTCCAGCAGGGCCGATTCGTCGTTCAGGACCCGGCGGGACAGCAGTCGTTCGCCGTCCGCGTTGATCACCACGCAGTGGTGATGTTCCTTGCCGATGTCCACTCCGGCCCATATCCGGGGCACGGTCACCTCCGCCAGCTTGTCGCGTGTTCACGGCCCAGCAGACGACCTCGCCGACGTTGCCCTACGCAGCGATCGAGTCGCATCTCCCAATTGGCGGTCGAGTCGTCGCGGGGCTCCGGGCGGCCAAGCTCCTTGAGCCATCAGGGGCGAAACCCATGCAGCCATACCCAGAGCCCCTGGGTTCACCGATCTTACGAATGACCAGTTCAAACCCACTACTTGAAAGGTAGGGCAGTCCCATGTCCAAAGTGATCGCCGTCCTCGGTGCCGGTACCGGCCTGGGTGTGTCCGTGGCCCGCCGCTTCGGGCGCGAAGGTTTCCGGGTCGCCCTGGTGGCCCGCCGCAAGGACCGGCTGGACACCCTCGTCGAGGTGCTCGCCGGCGAAGGCATGGAGGCGGTCGCGTTCTCCGCCGATCTTTCCCAGCCCGCCGAGGTGCCCGCTCTCGTCGGGGCGATCCGTGACCGCTTCGGCCGGATCGACGTGGTCGCCTACGGGCCGATCAGCGGTGACCAGGGCTTCACCCCGGCCGCCAAGCTGGACGCGGCAACTTTGCAGGACCTGGCCCCGCTCCTGCTGTTCACCCCGGTCGAGGTGGTCCGGGCAGTGCTGCCGGAGTGGACCGAGCGCGGCGAGGGTGCCTTCCTGCTCGCTCAGGGCTACTCAGCGGCGCAGCCGATGCCCCACCTCAGCGGCCTGGGCCCGGTGATGTCCGCCACCCGCAACTACCTGTACTCCCTCAACGCCGAGCTGGCTGACACGGGCATCTATGCCGGAGCCCTGACCATCGCGTCCCTGATCGCCCGCAGCGAGGTGTCCGCCGCGGCCCAGGCCGCCTTCGAGTCGGCCGACGGTCCGCACTTCCCGGTCGTCGACCCGGACGACCTCGCAGAGCACTGCTGGAACATGTACACCAAGCGCGACCGCGTCGAGCAGTTCCACCCCGAGTCGCTGACTCCACAGGCCACGGCATAGCAGGACTCCGGCACCTCTTCCCATCGGGCCCGTTCGGGAGCAGGCCGAGCGCGTGGATGCCCATGACGCCAGTGGCGTGCCTGGTGACATCGCAGGTCCCGGTTCCGGTGTGACGACGACTGCGGCCGACTGCTGTGGATCTCCGCAGTGCGGCCCGGACGCACCGGAGAGATCACCGCCTGCCGCCACGGCACGCTCACCGCCCACCTGCGGGCGGCCGGTCTCGGCACCATCGCCGACTTGGGCTTCGTCGGCCTCGACGACAGCGATCCCGACACCGATCCGGTGATGATCAGGCGGCTACAAGGCCGCCCGGACGCGGCCCTTGACCCGTGGCCAGAAGCTGTCCGACAAGGCACTCGCCGCGGTCCGGCCTCCGGCCGGGCACGGCTTCGCCCACCTGAAGAACTGGCGCGCCCCCGGCAAGGTCCGCACGGATCCGAGGTGGGCGACGGTGGGCGACACGGATCCGAGGTGGGTGACCGCGCTGGTGCGGGCCCTGCTGGTGCTGACGAACCGGGAAGTCGCCCGCTGACGGATGGCCTTGCCGGTGGACTACCGCCCCGGACCTGCCCGGACCTGCCCGAGCCTCCCGACGGCGACGCCGGACGACGTCGACTCGCCGCCGCGCAGTCGCGCCGGCCCCGCCCCCGCCAGAACCGGATCGGCAACGCGGCCGCGCGCCGCGACGCCCGCGCCCTGCCCCGGGTGCGGCACACCACCGCCTGGCCGTGGTGACGATGCCGGGCATCGTCCACCGAGTGGACCCCACCCGATGGGCCCCGCCGAGTGGACTCCACTTA
>NZ_BBOX01000112.1 GCF_001553455.1 Streptomyces hygroscopicus subsp. hygroscopicus | reverse complement strand
CGCTCACCTCCGGGCCCTTGCCGGTGGCGTGGCCGGTGAAGCGGCGCAGGAAACCGGCCGGACCGTGCACCTCGAGGTCATAGGCGCCCCGGTCCGCCGAGGAGCGCTGCCAGTCGCCGGACAGCCGCTTGCCCGCCTCGACGGTGTAGCCCCACGGCCCGCCCGGGTGGCTCATGGAGGTCACGTGGAAGTGCGCCCCGGCCTCCCGGCCGTGGTTGACGAAGTCGATCCGCAGCCCGCCGTCGGCGGTGGTGGTGGCATCGGCCGACAGGTCGTACGGCAGCGGCCTGGCCCGGCGCAGTCCGGGTTCCTGCCGGGGCAGGGAGGGGTGCGCCGGGAGGTCCGGCACGTAGTCGGGGTGCCGGTCGTTGTCCTTGGGGCGGTAGCCGCTGGTGTCCGGCAGGGCCGGGACCTTCACATCGGTCCGGGAGAAGTCGAAGGCCGCGGTCAGGTCGTCGCACACCGCCCGCCGCCACGGCGAGATGTTCGGCTCCTCGACGCCGAAGCGCCGCTCGATGAGCCGGATGACCGAGGTGTGGTCCAGCGTCTGCGAGCACACCCAGCCGCCCTTGCTCCACGGCGACACCACCAGCATCGGCACCCGCTGCCCCAGCCCGTACGGGCCCGGGGGCTGTGCGGAGGAACCGGCGAACAGCTCCCCGGTGGTGTCCACGGTCGAAGCGCCGCGCCGGGCCGCGGGCGCGTACGGCGGCACCACGTGGTCGAAGAAGCCGTCGTTCTCGTCGTAGGTGATGAGCAGCGCGGTCCTGCTCCACACCTCGGGGTTGGAGGTGAGCGCGTCCAGCACCTGCGCGATGTACCAGGCGCCGTAGTTGGCGGGCCAGTTGGGGTGCTCGGTGAACGCTTCGGGCGCCGCGATCCAGGAGACCTGCGGCAGCCTCCCGGCCCGCACATCGGCCCGCAGGATGTCGAAGAACCCGTCGCCCTTCCTGGCGTCGGTACCGGTGCGGGCCTTGTCGTACAGCGGGTCGCCGGGCTTGGCGTCGCGGTACTGGTGGAAGTACAGCAGCGAGTTGTCGCCGTAGTTGCCGCGGTAGGCGTCCTCGATCCAGCCCCAGCCGCCGGCGGCGTCGAGGCCGTTGCCGATGTCCTGGTAGATCTTCCAGGAGACCCCGGCCCGCTCCAGGCGCTCGGGGTAGGTGGTCCAGCCGTAACCGGCCTCGGCGTTGTCCAGGACCGGGCCGCCGCCCTTGCCGTCGTTGCCCGTGTAACCGGACCACAGGTAGTAGCGGTTGGGGTCCGTGGAGCCGATGAACGAGCAGTGGTAGGCGTCGCAGATGGTGAAGGCGTCGGCCAGCGCGTAGTGGAACGGGATGTCCTCGCGGGTCAGGTACGCCATGGTGGTGGGCGACTTGACGGGCACCCACTTGTCGTAGGCGCCGTCGTGGAACGCGGCGTGGCCGTCGCTCCAGCCGTGCGGCAGGTCCTGGAGGAACTGCAGCCCGAGGTCGTTCACTTCGGGCCGGAACGGCAGGACCTCCTTGGAGCCGTCGGACTGGTGCCACACCGGTTTCCCGCCGGGCAGCCGCACCGGGCGCGGATCGCCGAAGCCCCGCACTCCGCGCAGGGTGCCGAAGTAGTGGTCGAAGGAGCGGTTCTCCTGCATCAGCACCACGATGTGCTCGATGTCCCGCAGACTGCCGGTCCGGCGGTTGGCCGGGATCTCCGCGGCGCGTGCGATGCTGGCGGAGAGCAGGGACATGGCCGTGCCGGTGCCGGCCAGTTGCATGAATCTTCTGCGGTCTATGGAGGTCATGTAGTCCGGTCTCCTGGGCGTCCGAAAGGGAGCGGGGGGAACCGGTGCAGTCTCTTCCGCCAGGCCGGTACGGACAACGGCCCCTGGGCGAAACAGCGGGAAAACCTCCGTAAATTGTGATCGCGGGTTTGCTCGCCGGTCTGCCCACGCGCCCGTTCGCGCGCTCGTGCGGCCCACCGCTCGCCCCGGACCGGTGACAAAAGTCTCACCCGGAGGAAAACCGGGGTCGGGGACGCACAATTCCCGTTTCGCCGGGCCGAGGACGGGCACGCGCCCTGTGTGCTTCGGACCGGAGGCACGCCACGGGAGCAGCCCGGCTGCGGAAGGCGTGTCATGACTTTTGTCTGAGTTGTCCGGATTGTTCGCCTGTGGTGACACCGACGACAACTCTAGGGAGACACCGGCTCATGACGTCCGCACGAGCACATCCCCGAGCACACCCCGGCCATTCGCACGACGACGCCCCCGACACCTCGGCCGAGTTCCGCAGGATCGCCACCCTGCCCGACGGGCCGGAGAAGGACGGTCTGCGGCAGGAGGTCGTCCGGGCCTGGATGCCGATGGCCGAACGGATCGCCGCGCAGTTCCGCAACCGCGGCGAAGCCCCCGAAGACCTGCGGCAGGTGGCCATGGTGGGCCTGGTCAAGGCCGTCAGGCGCTATGAGCCGGACCGGGGTTCGGCCTTCGAGAGCTACGCCGTGCCGACCGTGACCGGCGAGGTCAAGCGGCACTTCCGCGACCACATGTGGGGCCTGCACGTGCCGCGCCGGGTCCAGGAGCTGCGCAACCGGGTCCGCGCCGCCGTCCAGGATCTGACCCGCTCCGCCGACGGCCGCTCGCTCAGCGTCAAGGAACTCGCCGCGCACACCGGTCTGAGCGAGGAGGACGTCCTCGTCGGCATGGAGGCGCTGGACAGCTTCCGGACGCTGTCGCTGGACGCGGAGCTGCGCGGGGCGGACGACGGCTACGCCCTGGTGGACACCCTCGGCTCCACCGAGCCCTCCTACGAGCGGGTCGTGCAGCGCGAATCCCTCAAGCCGTGTCTGCGCCGGCTCCCCGCACGCGAACGGGAGATCCTCTACCTGCGGTTCTTCTGCGACGAGACCCAGAGCCGGATCGCCGACCGGCTCGGCATCTCCCAGATGCACGTCTCCCGCCTGATCAGCCGCACCTGTGCCCGCCTGGGCGCGGAGGTCGGCGCCCGTGCCGCCTAGGGGCTGCCGTCACAGCCTGGCGTCACAGGGGACGCCCTGCTCCCGGCGCCTGGCACCGCGCCTCGCCGCGTTGCCGCATCGCCCGAGGACGTCCCGTACTAGGACGCCCCGTACGAGGACGACGCTCCGCCTTACGATGCCGCTTCAGCCACCGAGGGGAGGTGCCCCCGCAGCAGAGGCCGCTCGCCGCCGGGCAGCCCGGTTGATCTCAGACCACAGACCCCAGTACCCGCGCCCCGCCGCCCGTGGCCGCGCGTGCGACGGCCGCCTGCGCGCGGCGGCCCCTCATCCGTCCGGTCCTGCCGCCTCCCGCGCCTCCGCGCACAGGACGCACAGCTCCGCGTGGGGCAGGGCCATCGCCCGCTCCCGGCCCTGAGGCCGGCCGCAGCGCGTGCAGATCCCGAAGGACCCGCCGCGCAGCCGGTCCAGTGCCGCGACGGTCCGCTCCAGCAGCGCCTCGTCGCTCTCCGCGCGTGTGCGCAGCTCGTTCAGCGTCATGGCCTTCGCGCCGGTGTCCGCGGCGTCGAGATC
Organism: Streptomyces hygroscopicus subsp. hygroscopicus; assembly: GCF_001553455.1. Lineage (GTDB taxonomy): Bacteria > Actinomycetota > Actinomycetes > Streptomycetales > Streptomycetaceae > Streptomyces > Streptomyces hygroscopicus. The sequence goes on along the minus strand of NZ_BBOX01000112.1, from coordinate 9,461 downwards.
GCAGTCCGCGCGCAGCGCCGACTCCGCCTCCCGGGCCCGGGCGAGCTCCGACCGCAGCCGGTCCGCCTCCGCCGAGAGCCGGGCCGCGGCCTCCTCCAGGTCCCCGGGCCGCAGCGGGCTCTCGCTCGTCCTCGTGCCGTTCATCCGCCGCACCTCCTGCCGTGTCCACACCCCCGGGTCCCCACCGGAGCCACGGATCACTCATGGAGGGGTGTGCGATCGTTGAGATATGCCCTCCCCGGCGGTGACGCTGTTCCTCTGCGGCGATGTGATGCTCGCCCGCGGGGTCGACCAGATCCTGCCGCACCCCGGCGACCCGGAGCTCCAGGAGCCCTTCATCCGCGACGCCCGGGCCTATGTCGAGCTGGCCGAGGAGGCGAACGGCCCGATCCCGCGCCCGGTGCCCTTCTCCTGGCCGTGGGGGGACGCCCTGGCGGTACTGGACGAGGAGGCGCCCGATGTGCGGGTGCTCAACCTGGAGACGAGCATCACCCGCAGCGGTGAGTTCGCCCCGGGGAAGGACGTCCACTACCGGATGAGCCCGGACAACCTCCCCTGCCTGACCGCGGTCCGCCCCGATGTCTGCGTGCTGGCCAACAACCATGTGCTCGACGGCGGCCGGCGCGGGCTGGACGAGACGCTCGACACCCTGGCCGCCGCCGGGCTCCGGGTGGCCGGAGCGGGCCGTGACGTGACCGCCGCGCGCCGCCCGGCCGTCGTCCCGGCCGGTGACCACCGCCGCGTCCTGGTGTTCTCCTTCGGCGCCGCCTCCAGCGGCATCCCGGACCGGTGGGCCGCGACGGACGACCGGTCCGGGGTCGACTTCCTGCCCGATCTGACGGACGCCCGCGCGGCCGCGATCACCGACCGGGTACGGCGGCTGAAACGGCCCGGCGACCTCGCCGTCGCCTCGGTCCACTGGGGCGGCAACTGGGGATACGACGTCCCACCGGACCAGATCCGCTTCGCCCACGCCCTGATCGACGGCGGGATCGACCTCGTCCACGGCCACTCCTCCCACCACCCCCGCCCCCTCGAGGTGTACCGCGGCAAGCTCGTCCTCTACGGCTGCGGCGACATGGTCGACGACTACGAGGGCATCGGCGGCTACCAGCGGTACCGCGACGATCTGCGGCTGCTCTACTTCCCCGAGGTGGAGGCGGACACCGGCCGGCTGCTGGGCCTGCGCATGGTGCCGCTGCGGGCGCGGCGGATGCGGCTGGAGCACACCGGCCACCCGGACGCCGCATGGCTGGCCGAAACCCTCGACCGGGCCGGGTCCGGGCTCGGCTCGCACATCGGCCTGCGGCCCGACGACATCCTCACCCTGCGCCGTCCCTGACCCCGTGGTCAGACGATCTTCGAGCGCACCAGGCCGCCCAGCACCAGCGCCCCGGGGATCAGCGGCAGCCACACCGTGATGAAGCGGTACGCCAGCACCGCGGAGGTGGCCGAGTCGACCGGCGCCCCCGCCGCGGCCAGCGCGATGATCAGTGCCGCGTCGACCGAGCCGATACCGCCGGGGGAGGGGACGACGGCGGCCGCCGCCGTCGCGGCCAGATACGCGAGCACCACATGCGCCGGCCGCACCGGCAGTTCCAGCGCCAGGGCGACCGCCACCAGCCCCGCCGCCTGCAGCAGCGGGAACGCCAGCGAACCGCCCCACAGCGCCAGCGCCCGCGACGGCCGGGTGTGCAGCGAACGGGCGTCGGCCAGCGCGGTGCGCACGAACGTCACCAGGATCCGGCGCACCGGACGGAGCAGCGCCACCCCGGCCACCAGTGCCCCGGCCCCCGCCACCACGCCGGCCACCACCATCCCGCTCACCGACTCCGGGACCAGCGGACCCAGCCGCAGCGCCTCGGGAAAGGCGAGGAAGAGCACCAGCAGCAGCCCCATCCGGGTGACGGCCTCCGCCAGGACGTACAGGGCGAGCGCGGCCGAGGAGCGGGCGGGCGGCAGCCCGCAGCCCGTCATGAAGCGGATGTTGACCGCGCCGGCGCCGATCCCCGACGGCAGCAGATGGTTGGCCGCCCCCGCGGCGAACTGGGTGGCGAACAGCCGCCCGGCCGGAAGCCGCTCCAGCACCGTGCCCTGCCGGGCGAAGGACACCGCGACCCAGCCGAGCCCGGTCGTCGCCACCGCCGCCAGCAGCCAGTACGGATCGGCGGTGAGCGTCTGACGGGCGCCGGAGCCGATCAGCGACCGGTGCCGGACCACCCAGACACCGACGACGAGCAGCGGCAGCAGACACAGGATCCGGCGCAGCGGGAGCCGCCGGCGCGGGGGCCCGGGCCCGGCCCGCTCCACGGGCTGCTCCACCCGCTCCACGGGCTGGTCCAGCGGTTGCCCGGTGGGGCACGGCATCGCGTTCGGCATCGGTCCGGACACTCCTGTTCATGGGGTACGTGCCGGATACGGCTGTGGGTTCAGCATCTCCGCGGAACGCGCACCGCGCAGCGGGAGCGCGATCAGCAACCCGAGGCAGACCCACACGTACGCGTTGCTGCCGAGGAAGCCGCTCACCCCCGTGGCGTCGAACCGCCACAGCCACACCACACTGCTGCACAACAGCGCGTACACCGCCGCGCCGACCGGGAGCAGCAGCCTGCGCCGGGCCGGCGGGACGTCCGGCCGCAGCCCGCTGTCGAGCAGCACCGCCAGGGCCGGAATCAGCCACACCAGATGGTGCACCCAGGTGATCGGGCTGATCAGACAGGCGGCGACACCGGTCAGCGCGAAACCGGCCCGCTCGTCCCCGGCGGCCACCGCCCGGCGCACCCGGTACGCCCATACGGCCAGCAGGGCGAGCACGCCGAGCCCCCACAGCAGGCCGCTCGGCGGCACCGGATCGACCAGCCGGGCCAGCACCCCTTCCCACGACTGGTTGGAGACGTAGCTGAGCACCCCGATCCGGTCGGTGTCCCACAGCGCCTCGGTCCAGTAGGTCTTCGACGCCCCCGGCGCCACCACCAGGGCGAGCAGGGTGGCGGCCGCGGCGGTGCCGGTGGCCGTCGCGGCGGGACGCCACCGGCGGGTGACCAGCAGATAGCCGATGAAGATCGCCGGGGTGAGCTTGACGGCGGCGGCCAGCCCGATGCCGCAGCCGGCGAACCGGCCGTGCCCGGTGGACAGCAGCCGGGCGTCGCAGCACACCAGCACCAGCAGCACCAGGTTGACCTGCCCGAAGCTGAAGGTGTCCCGCACCGGCTCCAGCAGGGCGAACAGACAGGCCGCCACCACGAAGGCGAACCACCTGTCCCAGCCGCGCCGCCGGACGACCGGGCCGATCAGCCAGGTCAGCAGGGCCGCCGAGGCGGCCGCGTTGAGCACCACGCTGAGGGCGATCGCGGCCGGCCAGTCGAACAGGGCCAGCGGCAGCATGCACAGCGCGGCGAAGGGCGGATAGGTGAAACCGTAGTCCGCCCCGTCCGAGCCGGGGATGGTGAAGTCGTAGAGGCGGCCGCCGCGCAGCCAGTGCTCCACGGCCCCGTAGTAGACGTTCAGGTCGAACCAGTCCCGGTGCAGCGGCACGAAGGCGAGGAAGAGCGTCACGGCCGCGGTGAGGGCCAGCGCGACCGCCAGCCGTCCGCGGGCTGTGGTGGGCCCCGTCATGCCGAACGCCCCGATCGGTGGCCGCCGGGCACGGCGGGGAGCGCGCCGCCGGCGGCCGGCCCCGGGGTGTGCCGTGCCCACCACAGCGCGCACATCGCCAGCGCGCCCCCGCACACGGCGAACGCCAGCTGCCGCGGGTCCGGGGCGAACCCGTTGGGCGGCACGGCCAGCGCGAGCACCCCGCTCCCGGCCGCCACCGCCTTGCGCACCGTGCCCCCGGGCCCGGCCGCCGCGATCACGAACAGCCCCCACAGCAGGTACCAGGGCCGGATCGCCGGGCCCAGCACGGCCACCGCCATCAGACTCAGCCCCAGCGCGTACACGGGCCGGGGGCGGGGCGGGCGCAGCCAGGCGACCGCTATGGCCACGGCGGTGGCCAGCAGCCCCAGCGCACGCCAGACGGGCGCGGCCAGCGGAGCCAGACCGCTGCCGGCGGACGCCAGCAGGGCGCCGGTGGCGCGGCCGAGGGTGCTGGTCAGCGCCCAGTTGTCCGGTGAGGCCGGGGTGCTGAGCGCGGCGATCCAGCCGTAGCCGGTGCCGGTGACGGCCGTCGCCACACCGGTGGTGGCCAGGGCGAGCGCGGCGGTGGCCGCGACGGCTCCGGCCCGGCGGGCGCGGCCCTCCACCCGGCGCGCCCACAGCGTGGCAACCGCCAGCAGCCCCAGCGCGGCCGGAGCCTTGACCAGGGCGGCGAGCGTGACCAGCACCGAGCCGCAGGCCGGCCACCGACCCGTGGCGGCCACCAGCCCGGCGCCGAGGAGCCCGAGCATCACGGCATCATTGTGCGCCCCGCCCACCAGATGCAGCAGCACGAGCGGGTTGAGCGCCCCCAGCCACAGGGCGGCGCCCGGATCGGTGCCGCAGCGGCGGGCCAGCACGGGCAGCGCCAGCACCATCAGCGCCACCCCGAGCAGCGCGATCAGCCGCAGCCCCAGCACCCCGAGGGACGGTTCGGCGCGCGAGGCGTGGGCGACGGCGGATTCGAAGGCCAGCGAGACCGGGCCGTACGGCGTCGGGGTGTGCTGCCACACCGGCGCCACCTCGGCCGCCAGCGGCCCGCCGAGGCGTATCGGCCCGTGGGTGTAGACGTCGATACGGGCGTGCACCATGGCGCCCTGGGCGAGATAGCTGTACACGTCCCGGCTGAACAGCGGCGGTCCGGGCAGCAGGGGAGCCGCCCAGAGAGCGAGCGTGAGCAGCAGGGAGCGGGGGGCGGGCGGCCGGGGCCCGCGCACCCCGCGCCCCAGCAGCCACCACGCCGCGACCAGCAGCACCAGCCCGAAGTAGGTGCTGACCAGCCCGAGTGCCGCTCTCCCGGAGTCAGGGGTGAGGACGTCCCCGACGGGCAGCGCCCCGGCCGTGGCCCCGCCCGCCGCCAGGGCCACCGACCCGGCGCACCCCAGGAGCCGGCAGTGCCGGGGAGCGAGGGACGCACCGTGGAGGAGAACGACGGGAAGGCGACGGACCAGCACCCCGCCAGGCTCGCCGGTGCGCATGGCCGGGAATTGACCGCGCGGTCACCGGATACTGGCCGAGAGGTGTCGGCCGGTCCATACCGCCGGCGGAGTGGGCGCGACCGATGCCCACGGCGCCCGGTCGACCACCAGCTGCCGCAGTCTGCGCAGCTCGCACGGGCTGTTCCAGCCGAGCACCCCGACCACCCGCCCCGCGTGGCCGTAGGCGACGACGAAGTGGCCGCCTTCCAGCTCACCGTGGAGCACGGCCAGTTCGGCGTCGGCGGGGAAGATGCCGTACGCCTGGATATGGGCGTCGTACTGGTCGGTCCAGAAGTACGGCACGGGGGCGAACGGCCGGTTCTCGCCGAGCACGTTGCGGGCCACGGCCTGGGCCTGCTCCGTCGCGTTCAGCCGGTGTTCCAGCCGCATCCGGCAGCCGAAGTGGTCGTTGTGCCAGGAGGCGACGTCCCCGGCCGCGTAGACACCGGGCGCCGCCCGGCAGGTGGGGTCGCATTCGACACCGTTGCCCAGCTCCAGGCCGGATCCGGCCAGCCAGCCGATCGCCGGGACGGAGCCGATGGCGACCACCACGACATCGGCGCCGAGCAGGGTGCCGTCGGTCAGCTCCAGACCGGTCACCCGGCCGCCGGACTCGAAGAACCGCCGTACCCCCGTGCCACAGCGCATGGACACGCCGTTCTTCTTGTGCAGCCGCCCGACGAGGGCGGCTATCCGGTCCCCGAACTGCCGCCGCATCGGCACCGGCCGGGGGTCGATCATGGTGACGTCCAGCTTCATCCTGCGGGCCGCCGCCGCGGCCTCCGAGCCCAGGAAGCCCGCGCCGACCACCGCCACCCTCACATCCGGCCGGTGGCGCAGATCGGCGCGCAGGGCGAGGGCGTCGTCCAGCGTGCGCAGCAGGTGCACCCCGGCCAGGTGGTGGGCGCCGGGCAGGCTGTTGGGGGTGACACCGGTGGCGATGACCAGGGTGTCGTAGCCGACGCTGTCGCCGCCGTCCAGCGTCACCCGGCGGGTGGCGGTGTCCAGGCCGGTGGCGGACCTGCCGAACAGCAGCCGCGCGTCGAGGTCGGACAGCTCCTCGTCGGTGCGCAGCTTGATCCGGTCCGGCTCCCAGGTGCCCGCCAGGATCTGCTTGGACAACGGCGGCCGGTTGTAGGGCGTGTGCGGCTCGTCGCCGATGAGGGTGAGCCGTCCGTCGTACCCCAGGGTGCGCAGCGTGACGGCCGTGGTGAGCCCCGCGACCGAGGCGCCCACGACCACGACGTTCCGCGGTGTGCTCACGAGCCGGCCGGCGTGATGGCCAGGGCGGGGCAGACGGCGGCCGCCTGGCGGACGTCGTCGTGCAGCTCCGTCGGCGGGCGCTCGTCCAGGAGGACGGCGACACCGTCCTCGTCCCGCTGGTCGAACACGTCCTGGGCGGCGAGTACGCACTGCCCCGAGGCGACGCATTTGTCCTGATGCACGGTCACCTGCATGAGTGTTCTCCGACGATGGGGGATCAACGGGAAGGCGGTTACCAGACGAATGTTCGGTAACGAGCGGAACGGAGGCTAGTTCTCCTGCGTATCCAGCACAACACGCTCCGCAAGAAGCTGGCCATGCCGTGGGACATATGAGCCTGGCAAGTGCGCCGCACGGAAGGCGGTCGGTCGGCCCGAAGGGATTGTTGAAACCGCCAGGTCACACCCGGGCTCCCGGGGCGCGGACCGCACCGGCGGGGGACCGGGCACGACCGCCTCACATGGCGGAAATACGCAGGTTACGAAAGTTCCGCATTGCTCCCGTACGGTCGGAGAGACCCCCGATTTCCACCTCACGGAGGATCCTTGCGCACGCTCTCCGCACCGCCCGACTGGCTGACGCACCCCCTGCGCGGGATGCGGGCGCTGCGGGGCCCGGTGCCCTGGGCCGCGGTGGTCCGCGGAGCCCTGGGCGTGGGTCCGGTGGTGGCCGCCGGCGTCGCGTCGGGACACCCACCGTTCGGAGTGGTCGCCGGGCTGGGCGCGATGTTCGCCCACATCAACGACCGTCCCGGCACCCGCGCCACCCGGCCGGTGCGCATCGGCCTGCCCGCCCTCGCCGGGGCCGCCGGACTGCTGGCCGGCGCCTGGCTGGGCACCCTGGGCCTCGGGGCGTGGATCGCGCTCGCGCTCGCCGCCGTCGGACTGGTCTCCGGCGCGGTCAGCGCCATCGGCCCGGTCAGCTCCTCCGCCGGGGTGCAGCTGATGGTGGCCGCCGTGGTCGGCGCGGGCATGCCCCTGCCGATGCCCCCGCCGGTCCGGGCGGGCCTGCTGCTCGTCGGCGCCGCATGGGTGATCGCCATGGCCGCGCCGCTGCCCCGCGCCCTCCCCGCGGGCCGGGCCGTGCCCTCCGGTGAACGAGCCGCGGTGGCCGCCGTGTACGACGCGCTGGCCGACCTGATGGCGGCGGTCGGCACCGACGGCGGCCAGGCCGCCCGGCGCCGGCTGACCGCCGCCTACGACGCCGCGTACGAAGCCCTCTACGCCCACCGGCTGCCCCGCCACCGCCCGGACGAGGAGGAGCGACGGCTGCGCGACCGGCTGGCGGTGGCCGGAGCGCTCAGCGAGGCCGTCCTGACCCTGCTGTGGGAGGGCGAACCGGTGCCCGGCCGGATCGCCCGCACCCCCGCCCAGCTGGCCCGCTCGGTGCGGACCGGACTGCCACCGGGCCGACTGCCCGCCCCGGTGCCCGACACCGCGGGCAACATCGGCGTGCACCGGGCCGTGCTGCTCGCCGCCCGGGTCTTCGACGGCGAACCGGCGCCCGCCGTCGGCGCCGTCGGCCCCGGCCACCGGCAGCGGCTGCGCCGCGCGCTCGGCCCGGCGGGCCGGGAGTACGCCGCCCGGGTGGCCCTGTGCGTCGGCGTCAGCACCGTGCTGGCCCGGCAACTGCCCGGCGCGCACTGGTACTGGCTCCCCGCCACGGCCGCCTTCCTGGTCAAGCCCGACATGGGCCCACTGGTCTCCCGTGCCCTCTCCCGCGCCCTCGGCACCGCCGTGGGCGTGGCCGTCTTCGGCGCGCTCGCCACACTGCTCGCCGACGGGGGCGCCCCCGGCCTCTGGCCGGTCGCCGTCGCGGCGGTCTGCGCCGCGCTGATCCCCGTCTCGGTACGCCACTTCGCACTCCAGACCGCCGTGCTCACACCACTGCTGCTCTCCCTGGTCTACCTCGGCGGCGACACCGACCCCGGCTTCACCCGGCTCACCGACACGCTGCTGGCCTGCGGCGTGGTGCTGGCCGCCGGGGCGCTGCCCGGACTCGGCGGACCGCGCGCCCAGGTGTCGGTGCGGCTGTCGCTCGCCGTCCGCGCCACCCGCGACCACCTCGACCAGGTGCTGACCGCCGGGTCGGCGCACGCCACCCGGCTGCGGCTGCGCCGCGAGGCGTACCGCGCCCTCGCCGACGCCCGCCGCGCGGTGGAGGTGGCAAGCGCCGAACACCCGCCCTTCGGACGGGACCTGGCGGCATGGGCGCCGGTGGTCTTCGCGCTCGAGGAGATCGTGGACGCGGCCACGGCCTGCGGCGTACGGCTCGACCAGGGCGCCCCGCACCCCGATCCCGCCCTCGCGGCCCGGCTGCGCGCCGCGCTGTCCGACCTGGCCGAGGCCGTCGCCACCGGCCGCCCCCCGACGGACCTCGTGCTGCCCGCCGGGGCGGCGGTGGGGGACTGCGCGACCCTGGCGGATGTCACCGCCGGCCTGCGCAGGATCCGCGAGCTGGCACCCGGCTGAGGCCACTCCCGCCCCGCGCGGACCCGGTACCGGGTCCGTGGGTCGGTGCTGGGTGCGTGGGTTGGCACGGGTGCCGTGGGTTGGCACGGGGTGCGTGGGTTGGCGTGGGGTGTGTGGCCCGGTGCCGGGTGCGTGTCTGGTTTGGTTCGGTCCGGTGTTGGTTGTCGTTGCTGGTGGGTGCTGTGTGGGGTCCGGCCGGTTCGGTACGGGGCTGGCCTGTCCCACGGATTCGTGGCCCGGCACGCCGGTTCCGTACGGGGGCTCTGGCTCGTCCCACGGGTGGGTGGCCCGGTGCCGGGTGCGTGGGTTGGCATGGGGGTGTGTGGCCCGGTGTGGGGTGCGTGTCTGGTTCGGTCCGGTCCGGCGTTGGTTGTCGCTGCTGGTGGGCGCTGTGTGGGGTCCCGCCGGTTCCGTACGGGGCCGTCCCGGGTGGCACGGAAGGCTGCCCACGTGGCGCCGGAGCCGGTGTCGCCGCCGTGGCCGCCGCTCTGGCCGGTGTCGCCCTCGGGGCTGTCCCCGGGCGTTCGCCGTGTGGGCGGGCCGTTCTTTACGGCGGCGTCAGCGTCGCCGCCACCGCGCCCGGTGCCCCGCGCCCGGCGCCCCGCGCCCGGTGCCC
>NZ_BBOX01000111.1 GCF_001553455.1 Streptomyces hygroscopicus subsp. hygroscopicus | reverse complement strand
CCCGCGCACCGGTGGGCCGCACCCGGCGCGCCGGTGAGCCGTGGGCGCGGCGGTCACCCGGTCCGCGGGGGCCGGGCGGCGTTCCACAGGTGGTGCATGGCGTACGAGCGCCAGGGGCGCCAGCTCTCGGAGTCCTCCAGATGGGCCCCGGCGGCGCGGGCTCCGGCCCGTACGGCGACGTCCGACTCCAGCAGCACATCGGGGTCGCCCAGCGCCCGCATCCGGATGTAACCGGCGGTCCAGGGGCCGATGCCGCGCAGCCCCAGGAGTTCCTTCTCGGCCCGGTCGCGCTCGGCTCCGGCGTCCAGCCGCACCGCGCCGTCCGCGAGCGCGGTGGCGAGCGTGCGCAGCGTGGCGCGTCGGCCCTCCGGCATGCCCAGCTCCGTGAGCGGCGCCCCGGCCAGATCCTCCGCGCGGGGGAAGAGCCGGGTGAGCCCGCCGTCGGGCCGCGCCAGGGGTTCCCCGTACGCGGCGACCAGTGCATCGCCCAGCACGCGCCCCGCGGCCACCGAGACCTGCTGGCCGAGGACGGCGCGGACGGCGAGTTCCGTGGGATCGGCGGTGCCCGGCGACCGCAGCCCCGGCCGCGCGGCCACCAGGGGCGCCAGCGCGGCGTCGGCGCCGAGGCGCTCGGCGACCGCGTACGGATCGGCGTCCAGGTCGAACAGGCGCCGTATCCGCTGGATCGCGGTGGTCAGATCGCGCAGCTCGGTCAGGCGCAGCCGGCACTCCAGCCAGCCGTCCCCGGGCCGTTCGTCGACCTCGACGACGGCGCAGGCGTGCGGCAGCCGCAGGGTGCGGCGGTAGGTCCGGGCGCCGGGGGCGCCCACCATCTCCTCCACCCCGGCGAGGGCGCGCCGGGCGAGGTAGTCGAAGACCTGCGCGGTGTCGTACGGGCCGCGGTAGGCGAGCCGCAACGGCACCCCGGCCGCCCCGCCGCTCCCTCTCGGCACTCCGCCGCTCGCCCTCGGCACCATGCCGCTCGCTCCCGGCAGCGCCCCGCCGCTCGCCCCCGGCACCCCGTCGGCCGCTTCCGCGGGCCCGGACCGGGAGGGTTTCTCCGGCCGGGCGGCGCGCAGTTCGGTGGGGGTGGCGGCGTAGATCGCGCGCAACGTGTCGTTGAACTGCCGGACGCTGGAGAACCCGGCCGCGAACGCGATCTCCGAGGCCCGCAGGTCGGTGGTCCGCAGCAGGATCCGCGCGGTGTGGGCGCGCTGGGCGCGGGCGAGCGCGACCGGTCCGGCGCCGAGTTCGGCGGTCAGCTGCCGCTGCACCTGCCGGGCGCTGTAGCCGAGCCGCGCCGCGAGCCCGGAGACCCCCTCCCGGTCCACCACCCCGTCGCCGATCATCCGCATCGCACGGCCGACGGAATCCGCCCGCGCGTTCCACTCGGCGGAGCCGGGCACGGCGTCCGGTCGGCAGCGGCGGCAGGCCCGGAACCCCGCGCCCTGCGCGGCGGCCGAGGTCGGGAAGAACCGCACGTTCTTCCGCCGGGGGGTGGTCGCGGGGCAGCTCGGACGGCAGTAGATCCCGGTCGTGGTGACACCGAAGAAGAACTGGCCGTCGAACCGCGCGTCGCGGCTGCACACCGCCTCGTACCTGCTGTCCTCGCTCATCACACCCTCCACTGTGCGCCACGGCGGCGGAGTGCGCTGGCGGAAATCGGACACGGCGCTCACGGTCCGGTGAGCGCCCGCCGCCTTTCCCCGCGCGGCGTCCGGTCCCGAACCGCGCGGCCTGGTGGATGCCTGGTGCGCTGCGTGGGCCAGTACGCCAACATCAGCGTCTTCGACGTCGCCGACAACGAGACCCTGCACCGGATCCTGTGGAACCTGCCGCTGTTCCCGTACCTGACGATCGAGGTCACGCCGCTGGCCCAGCACCCCTCCGACCTCGCCGCCGGCGAGACGAAAAGGGCGGCCAGGGCATGAGCGGGCCGCCACACCACGAGGTCTCCGGTCCGCCGGACGCGCCCCTGCTGGTCCTCGGGCCCTCGCCGGGCACGTCCATGAGGGTCTGGGAGCCTCATCTCCCGGCCCTGAACGGGCTGTTCCGGGTGGTGCGCTTCGATCTGCCCGGACACGGCGGCTCCCCGACCGCACTGCTGCCGGACCCGGCACCCGGTGGCACGGCGGTGGCCGACCTCGCGGACCTGGTGCTCGCCCTGGCCGACGCGCACGGCCGGCCCACCTTCCGGTACGCACCGCGGCGCGGGACGTGCCGAGTGGCAGGGCCCTGTTGGGCACGTCCGGCGCGTGGTGGTGGCGCGGTGGTGGTGCGTCCGGGGTGTGGTGGCCGTGTGGCGCTTCCGGGGTGTTGGTGGCCGTGCGCTGTCGGGCGCGTCCGGGATGTGGTGGCAGTGCGCTGTCGGGCACGTCCGGCGCGTGGTGGCCGTGCGCTGGCCGTGTGGTGGTGGCGCGTCCGGCGCGTCGTGGCCGCGCTCGTCGACGACCGCGACCGCGACCTCCGGCGGGGAGTCGCGGCCGCGTCCGGCCGGATCCCGCGGCTCGCGACCCCCGCGGCTCGCGGCCCCCGTGGCCCGCGGCACGGCCCCAGGGCCCGGCGCTCATGCGGTCATGGCGGCGGGGAGGCGGTTCACGCGGTGCGCTGGTCCTTGACCCTGCGGAGCTTGCCGACCGAACGCTCCAGGGACTCCGGTGCCACGATCGCCACCTCCACGCTCAGGCCGACACCGTCCTTCACGCCCCTGGCGATGGCCCGGGCGGCGGTCTCGCGCTGCTCCGGTCCGGCATCGGGCCGCGCCTCCACGCGGATGGTCATGTGGTCCATCCGGCCCCGGCTGGTGAGCTGGATCTGGAAGTGCGGGGTGACACCGGGGGTGCGCAGCACGATCTCCTCGATCTGCGTGGGGAACACATTCACCCCGCGCACGATGATCATGTCGTCGCAGCGGCCGGTGATCTTCTCGATGCGGCGGAACCCGGGCCGGGCCGTTCCGGGCAGCAGGCGGGTCAGGTCCCGTGTGCGGTAGCGGATGACGGGCAGCGCCTCCTTGGTGAGGGAGGTGAAGACCAGTTCACCGCATGTGCCGTCGGCCAGGACCTGGTCCGTGATCGGGTCGACGACCTCCGGGTGGAAGTGGTCCTCCCACACGTGCGGACCGTCCTTGGTCTCCACGCACTCCTGCGCGACGCCCGGACCCATCACCTCGGAGAGCCCGTAGATGTCGACCGCGTGGATGTCCATGCGCTCCTCGATCTCGCGGCGCATCTCCTCGGTCCACGGTTCGGCGCCGAAGATGCCGATCTTCAGTGAGGTCGAGCGGGGGTCGACGCCCTGCCGTTCGAACTCGTCGAGCAGGGTGAGCATGTAGGACGGGGTGATCATGATGATGTCCGGTGCGAAGTCCCGGATGATCTGCACCTGGCGGGCGGTCATGCCGCCCGAGGCGGGGATGACCGTGCATCCGGCCCGCTCGGCGCCGTAGTGGGCACCGAGGCCGCCGGTGAACAGGCCGTAGCCGTAGCTGATGTGGACCTTGTGTCCCGGGCGGCCGCCGGCCGCGCGGATCGAGCGGGCGATCAGGTCCGCCCAGGTGGACAGGTCCCGGTCGGTGTACCCGACCACCGTCGGACGGCCGGTGGTACCGCTGGAGGCGTGGATGCGCCGCACCTCGGACATGGGCACGGCGAACATGCCGAAGGGGTACGTCTCGCGGAGATCGGCCTTGGTGGTGAAGGGGAACCGCGCCAGATCCTCCAGCGACCGGCAGTCACCGGGCACCACCCCGGCGTCGTCGAACTTCGTGCGGTACAGCTCGACGTTGTCGTAGGCGTGCCGCAGCGTCTGCCGCAGGCGGCGCAGCTGGAGGTCCCTCACCTCCTCACGCGACATCCGCTCCGCGTCGTCCAGCAGCTCCGCCGGAAGGGGCTCACCCCGGCGCGGCGGGGCGGCCGCCGGGGTCGTCAGGTCACTGGTCATCGCGGCTCCTCGGGTCCGTGCTCCGGATGCTACGGCTGCGGCCGCGGAACTCCGCGATCACCGTGTCGCCGCGGGCAACGCTCACGTCGTAGAGGCCGCTGCGGCCGAAGCGGGTGAGCTCCCGGGCGGTGGCCACCAGGACGTCTCCCTGGTACGCGGGGGCCACGAAGGTGATGTCCGCCCCGGACGCGACGGTCACCGGGCCGTGGCTGTTGCACGCGCAGGCGAAGGCGGTGTCGGCGAACAGGAACAGGTATCCGCCGTGGGCGGTCCCATGGCCGTTGACCATGGCCGCGGTCACGGTCATGCGGAGTACGGCGGTTCCGTCGCCCTGCTCCAGCACCTCGATGCCGAGCAGCCGCGAGGCCCTGTCCGCGGCGAACATGCGTGCTGCGGGCCCCGTGGCCGATTGCATGGCTTCCGTCACGTTTTACACCACCTTGTGTACCGACCGAACATTCGGTTAGCGTGCGGCAGGGTCAAGTAATCAAGCCACGCCGTCGCCTGTCAAGAGGTGAGCCACATGCCGTACGCGGCCACTGACGTGCCCGGCTTCTCCGCACCGCGGGCGCCGGCCGCCGCCGAGGAGGCGGCCCCGGCCGCGGGCGCGCACCTGTCCGGGAACCTCACCGGCCGGGTCTTCGCCGGCCGGTCCGCCGCCTTCGGTGACGTCCGCGGCAGCGCGGCCGGCCCCGACGGCGCCATCCGCTCCGGCGCCGCCTTCGTCACCGGCCGCCCCGCGGCCCTCCGCTCCCGCCGTCCCGCCGTCGCCGCCCCCGAGGAGTCCGCCTGATGCCCGAAGACGTCTGCCTGATCGACGGAGTCCGCACCCCCCAGGGCCGCTACGGCGGCGCCCTGGCCTCCGTCCGCCCCGACGACCTGGCGGCATGGCCGTGACCGATGGCCGGCGCGTCGCCGTCCGCGCGGTCGCCGTCCGCGCGGAGAACCGACCGCGTTCCGGCGGTTGCCGGAACCCGGGGGGCTCGTCGTATCATGTACCGAACGAACGGTCGGTTGGGATAGGTGGTAGGGATGACTGCACGGCAGGCCGGCTCGTCGGCGGAGGACGGCGCGCCCCCCGGACGCCGGGCGCACGGCGACCTCCAGGAGCTCTTCGACGAGACCATCGCGCGGGACCAGCGGATCGAGCCGCGCGACTGGATGCCCGACGGCTACCGCAAGACCCTGATCCGGCAGGTGGCCCAGCACGCCCACTCGGAGATCATCGGCATGCAGCCCGAGGGCGAGTGGATCACCCGCGCGCCGTCGCTGCGCCGTAAGGCGATCCTGTTCGCCAAGGTCCAGGACGAGGCCGGACACGGGCTCTACCTGTACTCGGCGGCCGAGACCCTGGGCGCCGACCGCGCGGACCTCACCCAGCGGCTGATCGAGGGGCGCCAGAAGTACTCGTCGATCTTCAACTACCCGACCCCGACCTTCGCCGACGTCGGCGTCATCGGCTGGCTCGTGGACGGCGCCGCCATCTGCAACCAGGTGCCGCTGTGCCGCAGCTCCTACGGCCCGTACGCCCGCGCCATGGTGCGCATCTGCAAGGAGGAGTCCTTCCACCAGCGGCAGGGCTACGAACTGCTGATGACGATGATGCGCGGCACCGGCGCCCAGCGCGAGATGGTCCAGGACGCGGTGAACCGCTGGTGGTGGCCGTCCCTGATGATGTTCGGCCCGCCCGATGAGGACTCGCCCAACTCGGCGCGGTCCATGGCCTGGAAGATCAAGCGGCACAGCAACGACGAGCTGCGCCAGCGGTTCGTGGACATGACCGTGCCACAGGCCGAGAAGCTCGGCGTGACCCTGCCCGACCCCGAGCTGCGCTGGAACGAGGAGCGCGGCCGGTACGACTTCGGCACCCCCGACTGGGCCGAGCTGAAGCGAGTGATCAGCGGCGACGGGCCGTGCAACGCCGAGCGCGTGGCGCGGCGCCGGGCCGCGCACGAGGAGGGCGCCTGGGTGCGCGAGGCGGCCGCCGCGCACGCCGCCAAGCGGGCCGCCCGGCAGCGGAAGGGAGTGGCGGCATGAGCGAGACGCGGACGACGAGGGGCGACTGGCCGCTGTACGAGGTCTTCGTCCGGGGCAAGCGCGGGCTCAACCACGTCCACGTCGGCTCCCTGCACGCCGCCGACGACCGGATGGCCCTCACCCACGCCCGCGACCTGTACACCCGGCGCAACGAGGGGGTGAGCATCTGGGTGGTGCGCTCCGAGCACATCACCGCCTCCACCCGCGACGAACGGGACCCCTTCTTCGACCCCAGCGCCGACAAGGTCTACCGGCACCCCACCTTCTACGACATCCCCGACGACGTCCCGCACATCTAGCACCCGCACATCGAGGAGCAGGCAATGAGCGACGATCACGTCTACCTGTCCCTGGCCGAGGGGCACGGGGACGGTGACGCCCGCTGGGCCTTCGGGACCGGTTTCGAGGACCCGCTGCACGGCGTGAGCACCGCCGTTCCCGAGGACGTCGACCGGGCGGAGCTGGCCGCGCTCTGCCTGGCGCTCGGTGACGACGCACTCGTCACGGCCCAGCGCCTGGCCGAGTGGACCACGCGCGCACCGGAGCTGGAGGAGGAGGTGGCGCTCGCCAACATCGGGCTCGACCTGCTCGGCCAGGCCCGCCTGCTGTACGCCCGCTGCGGGCAGGTCGACGGCACCGGACGCGGTGAGGACGCCTACGCCTACTTCCGCGACGCGGACGACTTCCGCAACGTACGCCTGGCCGAACTCCCCAATGGCGACTTCGCGTTCACCATCGCCCGCCAGCTGGTGTTCGCCAGCTGGCGGCTGGCCCACTTCCAGCGGCTCACCGCCTCCGCCGACCCGGTGCTCGCCGCCGTCGCCGCCAAGGGCGTGAAGGAGCTGACCTACCACCGGCAGTACGCGGCGGAGTGGTTCGTCCGGCTCGGTGACGGCACCGAGGAGTCCCACCGGCGGATGCGGGCCGGCCTCGACCAGGTGGCCCCGTACCTGGGCGAGTTGTACGCCGCCCACGAGACGGGGACGGAGGTCCTCGCCGTCCTGCGGCAGGCCGGCGAGGCCGCGGGGCTGCCCCTGCCGGACGCGCCGCCGCTGCCCGGTTCCGGACGCCGAGGCGACCACACCGAGCACCTCGCCCCGCTGCTGGCGGAGCTGCAGAGCGTGGCCCGAGCCCACCCGGAGGCGGCGTGGTGACCATGCCGACCATGCCGACCATGCCGACCCCGCTGACCGGCGTCCGGCGCGCCCGGCACATCGCCGCGCGGGTGCCCGACCCCGAACTGCCCATGCTCACCCTCGCCGACCTCGGTGTGCTGCGCGCGGTGACGATGACACCCGACGGCACGGTCGTCGCCGACCTCACGCCGACCTACTCCGGCTGCCCGGCCATGTCCGAGATGCGGGCCGAGGTGGCGGCGCGGCTCAGGGACGCCGGCTATGAGCGCGTGGAGGTGCGCACGGTCCTCGAC
>NZ_BBOX01000110.1 GCF_001553455.1 Streptomyces hygroscopicus subsp. hygroscopicus | reverse complement strand
ACCCGCCGTGGACCACCGACTGGATCACCCCCGAGGGGCGCCGCAAGCTCGCCGAGCACGGCATCGCGCCCCCCGGGCCGGCGCCGCGCCCGGCGCCCGGCCCGGTGCCGCTGGTCCTGTCCGCCACCCGGCGCGCGGTGCCGTGCCCGCGCTGCGGCGCGGCGGACACCGAGGAGACCTCCCGCTTCGGTGCCACCTCCTGCAAGGCGCTGTGGCGCTGCCGCGCCTGCCGCGAACCGTTCGAGTACCTCAAGGAGATCTGATGGAGGACCTGTTGGCCCCCGGCACCGGGGCCCCCGTCACGGTGCGGCGCCTCCGCCGCCGCCCGGCCTTCCACCCGTTGCGGGTGGCGGCGGTCGACCGGCTGTGCGCGGACGCGGTCGCGGTGAGCTTCGACATCCCCGACGAACTGGCCGGGGAGTTCGCCTTCGCGCCCGGCCAGTCCCTCACCCTCCGGCGCCGGGTGGACGGGCGGGACGAGCGGCGCTCGTACTCGATCTGCTCCCCGGTGGGCTCCCGGCCCCGGATCGGTGTCCGGGTGGTGCCCGGCGGCCTGTTCTCCTCCTGGCTGGCCCATGAGGTCGGGCCGGGCGACACCATCGAGGTGATGGCCCCGACCGGTGCCTTCACCCCCGACCTGACCGAGCCCGGACACCATGTGCTCATCGCGGCCGGCTCGGGCATCACCCCGATGCTCTCCATCGCCGAGTCGGTCCTCGCCGCCCACGAGGACTCCCGGGTCACCCTGTTCTACGGCAACCGCCGCACCGACTCGGTGATGTTCGCCGACGAACTGGCGGAGGTGAAGGACCTCTACCCCGCCCGGTTCCAGCTCGCGCACGTGCTCTCCCGCGAACCCCGCGAGGCCGAGCTGCTGACCGGGCGCCTGGACGCCGGCCGGCTGGCCGCGCTCGTCGAGGCGCTCGTGGACGTCTCCGGCGCCGACCACTGGTGGCTGTGTGGCCCGCACGGCATGGTCCGCGACGCCCGGCGGGTGCTGGCCGGGCTGGGCGTCCCGGACGACCGCGTCCACCAGGAGCTGTTCTTCGCCGGTGAGGAGCCGGTGGGAACCGTACGCCGGGAGGAGCCCCCGGCCGACGGACCGGTCAGCCGGGTCACCGTCGTCCTGGACGGCCGCTCCACCACATCCGCGCTCTCCCGCGAGGCCACCCTCCTCGACTCGGCCTCACGGGTCCGCCCCGACCTGCCGTTCGCCTGCAAGGGCGGCGTCTGCGGCACCTGCCGCGCCCGGATCACCGAGGGCGAGGCCGACATGCGCCGCAACTACGCCCTGGAACCCGCCGAGGTGTCCGCCGGATACGTGCTGACCTGCCAGACCTTCCCCGTCTCCGACAGCCTGACCGTCGACTTCGACAGCTGAGGAGCGGCCCGCGTCACCGTCACCGCCCGCCCCGCATCCGCGTGGCGTGTGCTACCTCTCGCCGCCGTAGCGGGCCAGCCGAACGTGGATGTCGGCCAGGTTGGACTTGTCCTCGGGACTGCGGTAAGTGCTGTTGAGTTCACCCGTCTTCGCCGTGCCGGTCAGGCCACACTTACCGCGCGCCCCCTCCCCTCAGCGCCCCCTGCCGATCCGCGGCTCGCCCAAGGCTCGTGGGCATCCCGTACACCGCGCAAGACGGGCGTACGGGCAGGGGGACGTTTTTCGACAGGGCAGACACCTGCTCAGAGGGACGGTTCCGCCGCAGGCGTCCCGTGGCGCCCAGGAGGAGCTGGCCGGGGTGGTGGGACAGCCCGGCGAAGGCCAAGACAAAGGCGAAGGACCAAGGCAAAGGCCAAGACCAAGGACCAAGGACCGAGGCAAAGGAAAAGGCAAGGAGAACACTCTCCTTGCCACTCTCAAGGTATAGCGCACCGGGGGGCTTGCCACAAGGCCCCGGTCACCGCGCAGAATCGTCGCCCGATGCCACAACCCGCGGAGACGGGAGCACGACGTGGCACGTGTCGTCGCCGTCGTACCCGGGACACGGTGACGTCGAACCAGTGGTGGGACCGGCAGTGCGGGTGCGGGTTGTTCGGCGCGGGGGCGCGGGGGTGCGGGGTGCGCGCCGCCGGACCGGGCGGAGCGGCCGGCCCATGCGTCAGAGGGAAGGCGATCAGGGATGAGGACGTGCGCGACAAGGGGTTGGACACACAGGGGACGCGCCGGTGGTTCGATCGGCCGCCGCGGTGCGACGGAACACGGCTGCCTCGGGGTGTCGCGATGACTGAGCAGTATGTGCTGGACCTCCGAGAGGTTGACCAGACGCACGTCACGGTCGTTGGCGGCAAGGGCGCGCACCTGGGCGGGCTGTCGCGGATCGACGGCGTCCGGGTGCCGGACGGCTTTTGCGTGACGACGGACGCCTTCCGGCGGATCATGGCGGAAGCGCCGTCGATCGACGATCGGCTCGATCAGCTGTCGCGCTCGGACCCGGACGACCGGGAGGCGATCCGCACGCTCAGCGCGCGGATTCGCCGGACCATCGAAGGGGTCGCCATCCCGGCCGATCTCGCGGCGGCGATCACCAGCGCGCTCGCCCGGCTCGGTGAGCGAGCAGCCTGTGCCGTGCGGTCCAGCGCGACGGCGGAGGACCTGCCGACCTCCTCCTTCGCCGGCCAGCAGGACACCTATCTGAACGTCGTCGGGCGGACGGCGGTCCTCCGGCACATCAGCCGGTGCTGGGCCTCGCTGTTCACCGAGCGGGCCGTGACCTACCGGCAGCGGAACGGCATCGACCACCGTACGGTCCACATGGCCGTGGTCGTGCAGCGGATGGTCTTCCCGCACGCGGCCGGCGTCCTCTTCACCGCCGACCCCGTCACGGGCAACCGCAAGGTCGCCACCGTGGACGCCGGCTTCGGCCTCGGCGAGGCGCTGGTCTCCGGCCTGGTGAACCCGGACGTCTTCACGGTGCGCCACGGCGAAGTCGTCACCAGGGCGATCGCCGCCAAACAGCGCGCCGTTCAGGCCCTGCCGGACGGCGGTACGCGGGACGTGGCCATCGACCCGCGGCGGCAGCGGCAGCCGGCGCTGACGGACGCGCAGGTCGTACGGCTCGTGCGGCTCGGGCGGCGGATCGAAGCGCACTTCGGCCGCCCGCAGGACATCGAATGGTGCCTGGACGACGAGGGCTTCCAGATCGTGCAGAGCCGGCCCATCACGACGCTGTTCCCCATCCCCGAGAGCGGCGACCAGGAGAATCACGTCTACGTCTCCGTGGGCCACGGGCAGATGATGACCGACCCCATGAAGCCCCTGGGGCTCTCCATGTGGCAGCTGACGGCCATGGTGCCGATGCACGAGGCCGGCGGGAGGCTGTTCGTCGACGTCACCCGGCGCCTGGCCTCGCCCGCGAGCCGCGCCGGCCTCCTGGAGGCCATGGGGAGAGGCGATCCGCTGATCAGGGACGCCCTGGAGACCGTCCTCGACCGCGACGATTTCGTCCCGTCGCTCCCGGACGCGGCCCCCGGCGGGCCACCGGCCGGCGGTGCGCCCGCCCCGATCGAGACCGATCCGGCCATCGTCACCGAGCTGATCGAGCGCAGCCGGGCGTCCCTCGCCGCCCTGGAGCGCGACCTCGGGACGAAGACCGGACCGGCGCTGTTCGACTTCCTGCTGGAGGACTTCGAGGAGCACAAGCGAGTCCTCAGCGATCCGCTGAGCCTTCAGGCGCTCATGGCGGGGATGGAGGCCACGTGGTGGCTCAACGACAAGCTGCGGGAGTGGCTGGGCGAGAAGAACGCGGCCGACACACTCACGCTGTCCGCCCCCGGCAACGTCACCTCTCAGATGGGACTGGCGCTGCTCGACGTCGCGGACGTGATCCGGCCGTGGCCGGAGGTGGTGGCGTTCCTCCAGGGCGTCGAGGACGAGGGGTTCCTGGACGAGGGGTTCCTGGACGAGCTGGAGAAGCTCCCGGGCGGGACCGAGGCGCGCGACGCCCTGGAGAGTTACCTCGACCGGTACGGCATGCGCTGCGTCGGCGAGATCGACATCACCCGGCCGCGGTGGCGGGAGCGCCCCACCACGCTCGTCCCCGCGATCCTCGACAACGTCCGGAACTTCGAGCCGGGCGCCGCCGAACGGCACTTCGAGCGAGGGCGGCGCATGGCGCGTGAGAAGGAACGGGACGTGCTGTCACGCTTGCGGGCCCTGCCGGACGGGGACCGAAAGGCCGACGAGGCCAAGCGCATGATCGACCGGGTGCGGACCTTCATCGGGTACCGGGAGTACCCCAAGTACGGCATCGTCAGCCGCTACTTCCTCTACAAGCGGGCCCTGCTGGAGGAGGCCGGGCGCCTGGTGCGGGCCCATGTGCTTGCGGAGCAGGAGGACGTCTTCTACCTCACGTTCCAGGAGTTCCACGAGGCCGTGCGCTCCCACCGGGTGGACGACCAGCTCATCCAGCGGCGCAAGGACGCGTTCCGGTCGTACCACGCGCTCACCCCGCCCCGGGTGCTCACCTCGGACGGCGAGGCCGTCACCGGGGCCTACCGGCGCGACGACGTGCCGGCCGGCGCCCTGATCGGCCTACCGGTGTCCGCCGGGACCATCGAGGGGAGGGCCCGCGTCATCCTCGATCTGACGGAGGCCGATCTGGAGGCGGGCGACATCCTGGTCACAACCTTCACGGACCCCAGCTGGTCGCCGCTGTTCGTCGGGATCGCGGGCCTGGTGACGGAGGTGGGCGGTCTGATGACCCATGGCGCGGTGATCGCCCGGGAGTACGGCCTGCCGGCCGTTGTGGGCGTGGAGCGGGCCACCCGGCTGATCCGGGACGGGCAGCGGATCCGGGTGCACGGAACCGAGGGGTACGTCGAGATCCTGCCGTGACGGTGGCGGGTGCCGCCGTCTCGGGACAGCCGCCCGCGGGGGGAACGGACATCGGCGAGGTCCCCTGCCTGGTCCATGATCCGATCCCCCTAGACTGTCCCGCAATCCTCACGTTGATCGGAGCACGACATGCGTCGCCTTGCCCTTGCCCTGCTGGCCTGTACGACCCTCACACTCGCCGGGTGCGCGCAAGACTTTGACCGGGGCCCTGACGGGGTGGTCACCGACAAGGTCAAGGACGGGAAGAAGTTCTACTTGGTCGTCGATCCGGCCAAGGGGGGCGAGGAGAAGAAGTTCCGGGTGAGCAAGTACGACTACCACGACTGCGTCCGGGGCGCGAAGTACCCCAAGTGCGTGGACGACTGAGCCCGCGGGCGTACCGTCCCCGCGCTTCCCTCCCGTGGCATCGGGGCGGCCGTTCCGACGCGGCCGCCCCGTAGGGGAGTGCGGTGGCGGGGCCGCCCGGAGCCGGATGGCACGGCTGCCCCGGCACAGGAGGCGATGCCGTGTGCCGGGGCGGTGGGGCCTCGGGTCACCCCCAGATGGAGTCGACCCATTCGGGGTGGTCGATGAACGGGTTCCGGTTGTGCTGGAAGTCGTCGTAGATGACCTGGTTGCGGTTCTTCTCGAAGTCGTCGGGCGGGTCCTCGGTGTTCCACTGCTTCAGTACGGACAGACGGCCGATGTTGGGGGCGGAGCCGTTGTCGACCTTGTCGTTGGGCTCGAGGTCGGCGAATCCGTCGTCGCCTGCGTAGCGGACGGCCATGTAGAGGATCATCCGGGCGATATCGCCCTTGACCTGGTCGCGGGGTTCGAAGGAGTCGTCGTCGGTGAGGTTGCCCGGGGCGCCGGGCACCTCCTCGCCGCCGTTGTCGAAGTCCTTGTTGCCGCGGACGCTGTTCACCGTGACGTTGGCCGGGCGCAGGTGGTGCAGATCGGTGCCGGGCCCGGTGGACGTGCCGAAGTCGCCGTGCGACTTCGCCCAGACGTGCTCGCGGTTCCAGTCGTCGGCGTTGCCGCCGTTCTCGTCCTTGGGCTGGGAGCGGCCGGAGTAGAGGAGGATGACGTTCGACGGGTTGTCCGGGTCCTCGTCCGTGGCCTTCAGCGCGTCCCAGACCTGGCTGTAGGAGATCTTGGTCTGCTCGCTGATGATCGTGTGCAGCGCGGCCTTCAGCTCCGCGCCGCTCTTGCCGAGCGCGTCCTGGTAGTAGGTGTCGTCCAGCACCCGTACGGCGGTGGGCCGGTTGAGGTCCGGTGTGGCGGGCGCGTCGGCGGCGGCGACCGAGGGGACGGCGATACCGGCCGCGGCCACTACCGCCAGCAGGGATACGCGCCGGGACCGGCGCGGGCGATGAGTGGACATGGTGTGGGGGGTGTCCTCTCCGAGACGAGCACCCGCGCCGCCAACCAGCGGCGCGGGAACGGGTGTTCATGGGCCAAGCTCTCGGAGAGTGCCATGCGCGACGTCCGAACACGTGTACATGATGTGCCCGTTCGGCGCGAATCCGGTGAACGCCCGGTACCTTCCCGCGTGCGGGACGCCACCGGGGGACTGGCAGTATCGGCGTATGGCTGAACAGATCATCGCCGCGTGTGACGGGGCATCGAAGGGAAATCCCGGGCCCGCGGCCTGGGCATGGGTCATCGCGGGCGCCGACGGCGCGGTGGAACGGTGGGAGGCCGGGCCGCTCGGCACCGCGACCAACAACGTGGCCGAGCTGACCGCACTGCAGAGGCTGCTGGAGTCCACCGACGCGGTCGTGCCCCTCCAGGTGCGGATGGACTCCCAGTACGCGATGAAGGCGGTCACCACCTGGCTGCCCGGATGGCGGAGGAAGGGGTGGAAGACGGCATCGGGATCGCCGGTGGCCAACCGCGAACTCGTGATGCGCATCGACGAACTCCTGGACGGCCGCGCGGTGGAATTCGTCCACGTTCCGGCACACCAGGCCGACGGTGACCCGTTCAACGACGCCGCCGACCGGGCGGCCAGTCACACCGCCCGCACCCAGGAGCCCGCGGGCAGCTCGCTCGGCTCCGCCCTGCCGCCCCCCGAGGCCCGCACGACGGCACGTCCGGCCGGCCGCGGCGGCCCGGCACGCCCGCGCACGACGGCCGCGCAGCGGGGGAGGGGCGCCCGCTCGAAGGCGTCCATCAAGGCGAAGTTCCCCGGCCGGTGCCGCTGCGGTACGCCCTACGCCAAGGGCGACACCATCAGCAAGAACTCCGACGGCTGGGGCCACCCGTCCTGCGCCACCTGATGACGGCGGCCGGGCCGCGCGCCCGGCGGCAGCCCGCCCGTGAAGGGCCCGGCCTGCTGGCACCGGCCCGTCCGCCGGCGCCGGCCACCGCTCGGGTGCTGCTCCCGGAACGCCACCGCGCCCGCCGCCCGCGGTGGCGACGCACCCGGCTGCCGGGGTGTGGACGGCCTCGGTTCATCAGGCACGTGCCTCGCCGGGCTCGGCCGTGCCGGTGGCCGCGTCCGGGGTGGCAGGCGAATAGAAGACGGACTTCTGCTGCTTGGTGCGGTGTGCCTGGCCCTTGGCGACGAGTGACTCGAGGGTGCTGCGCACGACCGTGGGCTTGACCTCGCGGTCCGGATGGGCCTCGGCGAGGGCGGTGGTGATCTCGGCGGCGGAGCGGGGCCCGCCGTGCCGGACCAGGGTGTCATGGACGAGATCCCGCAGCGTGGGCGCCTTCGCCTCCCGCACCCGCTTGGCGCGGCTCGGGCTCGGTTCCGCCCGCTTCCGCTTGCCGCCGGTCGCCTCGGCCCTCTTCCGCGGCTTGCGCGCCGGCGGCGTGGCGGCCTCGGATCCGGCGGCCGCACTCTCGCCGGATTCGGGTGTGGTGAGGGTGGTCTCGGCTGACTCGGCTGACTCGGCTGACTCGGGTGCGGCGGGGGTGGCCTCGGCGGCCGCACCCTTTTCGGCGGCGCTCACGTCACCGCTTTCGGGTATGCCATCGGCGAGGCCGTCGCCGAGGGCCTGCCGCATGGTGAGCAGGAGCGCGCGGTTTTCCTCCAGAACGCCCAACTCCTTTTGCAGAGTGGCAATTTGGGAGCTGAGACGTTCGTGCTCGGCGGCGTTGCGTTCCAGATCGGCGGCGACCTGCGCCGCGTACTGGGCTTTCAGATTGGCGTTGTCGGCAGAGGTGTCCACTACAAGCTCCCTCATCTGGGCGCACAACGTGTTGGTGCTGGATGGTACATCTGCCCGATGGCAACGCCACGTCCGCCCGCACCGGAGCTGGCGCGGTGGCCGTGCGGAGTTGGCGCGGTGGACGTGGTCACCGTACGCGTGAGAACTGGGGATTGATCCACAGGTGGGGCGCAGCGCCACCGGGTGGGCGCCGCATGCGGCAGACTGCGAGCGGCGTCATGATCACTCGCGCCCGGCGAACCGGCCCGCCAACTGGCCGGCCACGTGAAAGGAACCACGGATGACTTCGGACGCACGACCCCTGGAAACCGCCGCGCACGCGACGGCGGGCCCGGCGGCGGACGGACTCCCGGCCACGATGCGCGCCGCGCGGTTCGACACGGCCGCGGGCACCCTGACGGTCCAGGAGGTGCCCGTGCCCCGGCCGGGAGCGGGCGAGGTCGTGGTCAAGGTGGCCGCGTGCGGCATCTGCCAGTCGGACCTGAGCCAGCTCGACGGGCACATCGCGCCCCGGCTGCCGGTGGTCACCCCCGGGCACGAGGCGTCGGGTGTGGTGGCGGCGGTCGGCGACGGTACCGAGCTCTGGAAGGTGGGCGACCGGGTGGTCCTGGGCGCCGGGAAGGCGTGCGGCACATGTCCCGCCTGCCGGTTCGGCGGTGGCACGAACACCTGCGAGAACCTCCAGGTCATGGCCTTCCACTACGACGGTGCCTGGGCCGAGTACGTACGGACGGACGCGACCACGCTCATCGCCGTGCCCGACTCCGTACCCCTGGAACACGCCGCCGTGCTCGCCGACGCCGTCTCCACCCCGTACGGCGCCATCGACACCGCCCAGTTGCGGTCCGCCGAGTCCGTGGGCATCTGGGGGCTGGGCGGTCTGGGCACCCACCTCGTCCAGCTGACCCGCATCTGCGGGGCGTCCCCGATCGTCGCCCTCGACCCCCTTCCCGCCGCCCGTGAGCGCGCACTCGCTCTGGGCGCCGACTTCGCGCTCGACCCGGCGGACGAGGACACCCCGGCCAGGCTGAAGGAGATCACGGCCGGCAAGGGCCTGGACGCCGCCTTCGACTGTGTCGGCCGCGCCCCCTCCTTCACCCAGGCCGAGCGCGCCCTCGGCCACCGGGGCCGTCTGGTGCTCGTCGGTATCTCCCCCGACCCGCTGGCCGTGGGCCCGGAAATCCACTTCGTGCGCAACCGCCACACCGTGATCGGACACACCGGGTATCGCATGGAACACCTGGAGGACCTGGTCGAACTGACCGCCCGGGGCCGTCTGGACATCTCCGGGTCGGTCAGCGCGATCCTGCCCCTGGAGGAGGTGCACGAGGGCATCCGCCGCCTGCGCGAGCGGGAGGGCAACCCGATCCGCGTGCTGCTGCGGCCCTGATGCCCCGCCAGGTCCTGCCGCCGGACTGTCGTGTGCACCGCGTGCTCCGTGTGCTTGGTGCGTTTCGTGTGCTCCCGGCGCTTCCTGTGCCGCCCCGCCCGGTGCGGCGCGGCGGCACCGGAAGGCCGTGTCACCGGGGTGGCCTCGGGACGGAACCCGCCCCGGGCGGCGGGCGGACGGCCACCCGCCCCGCGCGCCACCACGGCCGGACCCCCTCAGCCACGCCGCGCGGCGCGGGCGGCGACGGCTTCCCCGAGCGTGTTCAGGCCACCCGGTAGGGGTGGGCGCGCCCGGTGTTCAGGGTGAGCCCCAGACCGGGCGCTCCGTCGTGGCCGGGGGTGACGGCGCCGCCGTCGGGCGGGAGGACGCCGTCGAACAGCAGGCGTTCGACGCGGACGTGGTCGTGGAACCACTCCAGGTGGCGCAGGTTGGGCACCGACGCGGCGGCGTGCGCGTGGGCGTGCGGGGCGCAGTGCCCGGAGATCTCCAGGCCGCGGCCGTGTGCGAGGGCGGCGGCGCGCAGCCAGACGGTGATGCCGCCGCAGCGGGTGATGTCGGCCTGGAGGCAGTCCACGGCGCCGGCGGCGAGCATCTGCGCGAAGTACGGCAGGGTGTAGCCGTATTCGCCGGCCGTGACGTCCATCGGGACCCGGTCGCGGATCGCCGCGAGGCCGGTGAGGTGGTCGGAGGAGACGGGCTCCTCGAACCACGTCACCCCCTGGCCGGCGAGCGCGTCCGCGACGCGAATGGCCTGTTTGGAGCCGTAGCCGCCGTTGGCGTCGACGTAGAGGGCGGTGGTGTCGCCGACGCTCGCGCGGGCCTCGGCGACGCGCCGCCGGTCCCGCTCCTCGCACTGCCCCCAGGACTCGCCGATCTTGATTTTGACCCGCGGGATGCCCTGCTCCTCGGTCCAGTGGCGCAGCTGGCGGTCCTGCCGCTCGGTGTCGTAGGTGGTGAAGCCACCGCTGCCGTAGACCGGCACGTCCTGGCGCGCGGCGCCCAGCAGGTGGACGAGCGGCAGGCCGAGCAGCCGGGCCTTGCAGTCCCACAGCGCGATGTCCACGGCGGCGATCGCCTGTGCGGCCACACCGGGCAGCCCGGCGTTGCGCACGGCGCGCAGCATGGCCTCGTTCGCCCGTGGCACGTCCATGGCCGGGGAGCCGGTGACCACACCGGCGAGCAGGTCGTCGACGACCTGGGCGGTGGCCGCCGGGGCGTAGGTGTAGCCCAGTCCGGTGACCTCACCGCACCGGACGGTGGCCAGGACCAGCGTGGTGCTGTCCCAGCTCAGGGTTCCGTCGGCCTCGGGGGCGTCGGTGGGCACCGTGTAGACGGCGGTGTCCACCCGCTCCACGACCGGTTCGTCCGTCACGGTCGAAGGTCACCTCTCGGCGCGGCGCAGCTGCCGTACGGCGGCGCGGCCGGCCCCCGCCACGGCCGTCGCCGTGAGCGCGGCGGCGCCGGCGGTGGTCGCCCACCGGGCCGCGGACGAGGGCCCCGGCTGCCGCCGCGCCAGCCGTTCGGGCCGCTCGCTGGGCAGGGAGCCGTCGAGGCCCAGGGCCAGTGCCTCGGCCAGGTGGAGGGCCCCGCGGCCGGTGTCGCCCTGTTCGATCTGGGTGCGGCAGCTGAAGCCGTCCGCGAGCAGCAGACTGCCGGGAGCGGCCGCGCGGACGGCGGGCAGCACACCTTGTTCGCCGATGGCCATGGAGACCTCGTGGTGGCCGCGTTCGAAGCCGAAGTTGCCGGCCAGCCCGCAGCAGCCCTCGTCGAGGACGTCGGTGACGAGGTGGGCGCGGCGCATCAGTTCGCGGTCCGCGTCGTCCTTCATGATCGCGTGCTGGTGGCAGTGGGTCTGGACGACGGCCTGCCGGGCGAGCGCGGGTGGCCGCCAGCCCTCGGGCGCGTGGTGGACGAGGTGTTCGGCGAAGGTGCGGAACTGCCCGGTCAGACGCTGGATGTCCTGATCGGCGGGCATCAGCTCGGGGGCGTCGGCCCGGAACACCGCGGTGCAGGAGGGTTCGAGGCCGATGACCGGGGTGCCCGCTTCGAGGTAGGGCCGCAGGACGCGGAGGGTGCGGCGCAGCACCTTCTTCGCGACCGCAAGCTGCCCGGTGGAGATCCAGGTCAGACCGCAGCACACGGGCTTGTCGGGCACGGTGACCCGGAAGCCCGCGTTCTCCAGCACGCGTACGGCCGATACGGCGACCGAGGGGTGGAAGTAGGTGCTGAAGGTGTCCGGCCACAGCACGACGGTCCGCGGATCGGCCGGGTCCGGCTCCCCGGAGGCGCGGGCGCGCCACCACTGGAGGAAGGACTCCGTCGCGAACGCGGGCGCCTGGCGCGCGCCGTCCACCCCGGCCAGCCGCTTGCCGAGGCGGGCCAGGCCCGGTGCCCGGGCCGCCGTGTTGACCAGTGACGGTGCGATACGGGACAGCCGGGCCCACACCGGGAGCCAGCCCAGGGAATAGTGCGCGGCCGGGCGCGGGCGGCCCGCGTAGTGGTGGTCGAGGAACTCGGCCTTGAGCGTCGCCATGTCCACCCCGGTCGGGCAGTCCGACTTGCAGCCCTTGCACGCCAGGCACAGGTCCAGGGCGTCCCGGACCTCGGTGGAGCGCCAGCCGTCGGTGACGGCGGAGTCCGCGTGGCCGTCGAGCATCTCGAACAGCAGCCGGGCACGGCCGCGCGTGGAGTGCTCCTCCTCCCTGGTGGCCCGGTAGGACGGGCACATCACACCGCCGCGGTGGCTGCGGCAGTTGCCGATGCCGACGCAGCGCATCACGGCGCGGGTGAAGGAGTGGTCGTCGTGCGGGTAGCCGAACCGGGTCGCGGGGGTGGCGGGCCGCCACCCCGGGCCCAGGCGCAGCCGGCCGTCGACCGGGTCGGGGTCGACGACCTTGCCGGGGTTCATCCGGTTCCCCGGGTCGAACAGGGACTTCAGCTCGCCGAACGCGGTCACCAGGCGCTCGCCGAACATCCGGGTGAGCAGTTCGCCGCGGGCCTGCCCGTCCCCGTGTTCGCCGGACAGGGAGCCGCCGTAGGAGGCCACCAGGTCGGCGGCGCGTTCCACGAAGCGGCGGAAGTCGGCCACCCCCTCGGCGGTCTTCATCCCGAACGGGATGCGGGTGTGCACACAGCCCTGCCCGAAGTGCCCGTACAGCGACGGATGGTCGTAGCCGAACTCCTGGAACAGGCCCTTCAGGTCGCGCAGATAGTCGCCCAGGCGCTCGGGAGGGACGGCCGAGTCCTCCCAGCCCTCCCAGGTCTCCCGGTCGTCCGGTGGCCGCGCGGTCACTCCCAGGCCCGCCTCGCGGGCCCTGAGCATCCGCTGCTCGCGCTCGGGGTCGTCGGAGAAGGCCACCCTGGCGTCCTTCTCGTCCCGCCCCAGCGTGCGCAGCAGCGCGTGCGCCTGCTCGTCGACCTCCTCCTGGTCGTCCCCGCTGAACTGCACCAGCAGCCAGCTCTCGCCCTCCGGAAGGGCGTTGAGCGATGCGAGATAGGCGTGCTCCTCGCGCATCAGCTGGGCCATCCGCCCGTCGAGGGCCTCCAGCTCGGTGGGTGCGCAGTGTTCCAGGAGCCGGGGCACATCGTCGGCGGCGGCGCAGATGTCGTCGTAGCCGAGCACCAGCAGCGACTGGTACGGCGGAACGGGCACCAGGTCGACCTCGGCGCGCAACACGGTCACCAGGGTGCCCTCGCTGCCCACCAGGGCCCGCGCCACGTCGAAGCCGTTCTCCGGCAGCAGCGAGTCCAGGTTGTAGCCGGAGACCCGGCGCGGGATCTTGGGGTAGCCGCGCCGGATGTCCGCCAGGTACTCACCGGCGATGCGGTCCAGCCCGTCGTAGATCTCGGCCCGGCGGCCGCCTTCCGCCGCGATGCGGGCGCGCTCGTCCTCGGACGTCGGCCCCACCCACATCCGTACCCCGTCGTAGGTGAGGACCTCCAGACGGCGCACGTTGTCCACGGTCTTGCCGTACGCCTGGGCCGAGGCGCCGCACGAGTTGTTGCCGATCATGCCGCCCAGCGCGCAGTGGCTGTGCGTGGACGGCTTCGGACCGAACTGGAGCCGGTGGCCTGCCAGTTGGCGGTTGAGCTGGTCCAGCACCAGCCCCGGCTCCACCACGCAGGTGCGCGCCTCGGGATCCACCGAGACCAGGGCGTCGCAGTACTTGCTCCAGTCGATCACCACGGCGGTGTTCGTCGACTGGCCGGCCAGACTGGTGCCCCCGCCCCGCGAGAGGACGGGCGCGCCGAAGCGGGCGCACACCTCCACCGCCCGCGCCCCGGCCTCCACATCGCGCGGGACGACGACGCCGATGGGCACCTGACGGTAGTTGGACCCGTCCGTGGCGTACGCCCCCCGGCTGCCCGCGTCGAACCTGACCTCGGCGTCGACCTCCGCGCGCAGGGCCCGCTCCAGCCCGCCGGTGTCCACCTCGGACGACCGGGTGCGGCCGGCCGGTCCGGGCGCGGGGGCCTTGGGGGAGGTGGCCGGGGCCGTGGGGGAGGTGGCCGCCCCGCGCCTCTTCCCGCCCTCACCCATGCTTGCGTCCGGGCAGGCGCTCGGCGTACTGGGCGGCCTTCTGCCGGATGCCCCGCCGGGCGATGCCGGCCAGCTCGGGGTCGTGCAGGGCGGCCTTCACGCTCTTCTTCGCCATCGGGACCATCAGGTGCGGGGGGATCGGGGCGATCTCCTGGTCGACCTTGAACTCCAGCACCACCGGACGGCCGCTGGCCAGCGCCTCGTCCCAGGCCCTGCCGACGTTCTCCGGCGCCTCGCAGCGAATGCCCCGCAGCCCCAGCAACTCGGCGTACGCCCCGTAGGGGATGTCGGGGATGACCTGGGAGGCGGGGTACTTCGGGTCCCCGGCCATGGCGCGCTGTTCCCAGGTGACCTGGTTGAGGTCCTGGTTGTTGAAGACGCAGAAGACGAAGGGCGGGCCACCCGCCAGCCGGTCCAGATACCGTTTGACGGTGATCATCTCGTTCATGCCGTTCATCTGGAACGCGCCGTCCCCCACGAAGGCGATCACGGGGCGGTCCGGATGGGCGAAACGCGCCGCGATCGCGTACGGCACCCCGGGGCCCATGGTGGCCAGCGTGCCGGACAGCGAGGCGTCCATTCCCTCGCGCAGGGTCAGATGGCGCGCCCACCAGTTGGTGGCGGAGCCGGAGTCGGCGGTGAGGATCGCCCGGTCCGGCAGGCGCGACGAGAGTTCGGCGGCCACCGACTGGGGGTTGATCAGGTCCCCGAAGTGCTGGCCGGACCACACGTCACAGATCTCGTGCCACTCCCGCACGTCCTTCTCTATCTTCGCCCGCCAGCTCCGCTTCTCCTTGCGCCGCAGCAGCGGTATGAGCGCCTTGAGGGTCTCCTTGGCATCGCCCACCAAGTGCGCGTCCATGGGGTAGCGCATACCGATCATGCGGCCGTCGATGTTGATCTCGACACCGCGGGCCTGCCCCTCGTCCGGCAGCCACTCGGAGTACGGGAAGCTGGTGCCGATCAGGAAGAGGGTGTCGCACTCTTTGATCATCTTGTCGCTGGCGGTGCTTCCCAGCAGACCGATCGGCCCGGTGGCGTACGTCAGCTCGTCGGGGAGGACATCACGGCCCAGCAGCGCCTTGGCCACGCCCGCGCCCAGCAGCTCCGCCGCCTCGACGACCTCCTCGGAGGCATCGGCCGCGCCCTGCCCGGCGACGATGGCCACCTTCTCGCCCTCGTTGAGGACATCGGCGGCACGGCGCAGCTCATCGGGGTCGGGCAGGACCCGGGGGCGGCTCCAGCCCACGCTGGAGAAGACCGATCCGTGGGCCTTGGGCGGGGAGGGCTGGGCGTCCTCCTCCTGGATGTCGTTGGGTATGACGATGGCCGACACACCGCGCATGGTCAGCGCGGTCTTGAAGGCACGGTCGATGACGTGCCGCGCCTGACCGGGGTGGGTGATCATCTCGCAGTACTCGGAGACGTCGGCGAACAGCCGGTCCAGATGGATTTCCTGCTGGTAGTGGGTGCCCAGGCTGAGCCGCTTCTGCTGGCCCACGACGGCGACCACCGGCTGGTGGTCGAGCTTGGCGTCGTACAGGCCGTTGAGCAGATGGACGGCGCCGGGGCCGGAAGTGGCGACGCAGACACCGACCTCGCCGGTGAACTTCGCGTGGCCGCAGGCCATGAACGCGGCCATCTCCTCGTGCCGTACCTGGATGAACTCAGGGTCCCCGGCGGCCCGGTCGAACGCCCCGAGCAGGCCGTTGATCCCGTCCCCCGGATAGCCGAAGATCCGGTGCACACCCCACTCCCGCAGACGCGTCAGCACGAAGTCCGATACCTGAGCCACGGCACCCTCCTCGGTAGCGCTGCACGGAGCCTCGCACAGGAGTAGCCGTCTGCCGGGCGAGTAAACCTCGGGACGGCCGGCGACCGTGCGGGGCAGCCGAGCGGCGTGGGACCTCGCGGGCGGCGGGAGGCCGCGGCGTGCATGGGCCGCCGCAGGCCAGGGCACCCGACCGTCGGCCGGAACACGGCCGGACCATACGACCGCCCGCCACCAGGGAGGACATCACCATGAGCGGAGAGAAACGGGGCGCCCGGACGGCGGCCGAGGAGATCGAGGAAGAGATCACCGAAGCCGAGACCAGGGTGACCGGCGACGCGGAGGACAGCGGCTATGGCGAGTCGGGCGACGCGCTCACGCCCAACACCGAGGCCCAGGCCGAGAGCCAGGGGGAGCGTGGCCAGGGCGGTGGGCGGTCCGGGCGGACGGACCGGAGCGGGTGAACGGCGAGGGCTTGCGCACGGCGAGGGCTTGCGCACCGTGGGCGGAACGGTCTCGGCCGGGCCGTCCCCACCTGCTCGTCTCAACCCATGACCTGCCAATACCCCCTGACCTGCGCCCACGTCCCGCAGTTGCGTGGCCTCGGACAGACCGCCAGACCGCGTCCGGGGCCGCGGCGGGCGTCAGCGGGCCAGGCGGGGGAAGAGGACCTCGGCGCTGCCGCGGTCGATCGCCTCGGCCTGGCCGGGGGCGAAGTCCGGGTAGCCCTCCAGAAATCGGTTGTAGTAGCTGCCCGCCTCCTGGGGAGCGAAGGGCCAGTCGCTGCCGTAGAGGACGTGGCCGGGCTCCGCGAAGGCGAGCAGGGAGGGCAGCGCGCTGGGGCTGGCGGACAGGGCGGTGTCGAAGTGGAACCGCTTGAGGTCGCGCACCACGTCCTCCGCGTCGCGGTCCGGGTCGACGGCGGTGGAGGTCAGCCCGGAGAAGCGGTAGGCGGCGTAGGGCAGGAAACCGCCGCCGTGGGAGAGGATGACCCGTACGTTCGGATACCGGCCCATGACCCCGCGCAGCACCAGGTTGAGCGCGGTGCGGGTGGTGTCGAAGACGTAGTCGGCCAGCGGGGCGGGGGTGCCGGGCAGCAGCGGCATCGGCGGCTGGGCAGGGTGGACGAACACGTTGGCCCGGCGGCGGTCGAGTTCGGCCCACAGCGGCTCGAAGTGGGGGTCGCCGAGGTAGCGGCCGTGCGCGTTGGACATCAGCACCACGCCGTCGGCGCCCAGGGTGTCCAGCGCGTGGACGGCCTCGGCCACCGCGCCGTCGATGTCGGGCAGCGGGACGCTGGCGAAGTGGCCGAAGCGGTCGGGGCGGTCCTTGACGACCTCGGCGCCGTACTCGTTGACGGCGCGGGCGAGGGTGCGGCCGTCCTGGTCGCTGCCGAGGTGGACACCGGGCGCGGTGACGGACAGCACCCCGGTGGCAATGCCCTGCTGGTCCATCATCGCGAGCGCGTCCCGCGGGCTCCAGGCGGGGATGGCCCAGCCGCCGGAGTCCAGACCGCGCGAGTCCAGGGCCTTCGCCCAGACGGGCGGGACGATGTGCTGGTGAACGTCGATACGGGCGGGGCGGTCCACGGTGATCATTGCCTCCCTAGAGGTTAGCTTGCTAAGCAATATGTTGAGTAAGCTAACAGTCATGCGAGAGACGGACAACCGCGCACTCGGCGAGAGCCCCGCACCGGCCCCCGCGGCCGGGGTGGAGGAGGCTCCCGGAGCCGGGGTGGAGGAGCTGGCCCAGGCCGCCGATCAGCTCTTCTACGCCATGCGCCGCTCCCGGGCCTCGACCGCCGGCCAGGCCGCGGACGGACTGTCGCTGGCGCAGCTGGCGCTGCTCGACCTCCTGGCCGGGGCGGGGGAGGGAGCGGGGCTGCCGGTCAGCAGGCTCGCGGCGTCCGCCGAGGTCAGCGTCCCCACCGCGACCCGGATGCTCAAGCAGCTGGAAGCCAAGGAGGTGGTGACCCGGCGGCGGTCGCCCGAGGACGAGCGCCAGGTCCTGGTCCGCCTCACCGAGCACGGCGCCCGTCAGCTCGCGGCCATGCGCACCGAGTTGCGCGAGCGCCAGACCCGGGCGCTGTCCCGGTTCACGCCCGAGGAGCGCTTCCAGCTCGCCGCGCAGCTGCGCCGGCTGGCCGGGGCCATCACCGGCCGGGACGGATGAGTTCCGGGTTCCCGTCGGTTGCGGAACGGTGCCGACCCCCGGTCCTTTTGAGGAAGTCGTCGGAAAACACCCGGCGGTTCCGCCGCGAGGGGCGGGAATTCCGCGCGCTGTGAGGGCTATACCGTGGTGCTTCCCCGGGTGTTTTCGCATACCGCGGTGATCGGCGCATGCGCGCTTTCCCGGTGAATTCCCTACTCTGCCCACAGTGGAGCGGCGATGACTTCCCCCACGGCCGGCCAGGCCCGGCCCGCACCTTCCCCCACCGGCGAACGACCGCGGCCCGCGTGGCCGGTCGCGGGCTTCGTCGCGCTGCTGGCCCTGCTGTTCGCGCTGGCGTACGCGGCGGGCACGCTCACCGGTCCGGTGGCTCCCGGAATGCGCCCCGCGGGCGGCGGCGGGCAGGAGCCCGGCAAACCCGCCGACCAGGGCGACATGGGCGGTATGCACGGCATGGGGGCTCCCGCCGCGGGCGCCGGGCCGATCGGGAGCCGGTGATGGCACACCGGACCTCTCCCGCCGCTTCCGCCACGTCCCCCGCCTCGCCCGCCGACCCGGTGTCCGTCGACCTGGTGTCCACCGTCCTGGTGGTGGACGGCATGACGTGCGCCGCGTGCGTGGGCCGGGTCGAGCGGAAGCTCGGCCGCCTCGATGGGGTGAGCGCCACGGTGAACCTCGCCACCGGCCGCGCCAAGGTCTCCCATCCGGCCGCGCTGTCCGTCGGGGACCTCGTGACCGTGGTGGAAGCCGCCGGATACGCGGCACGGCCCGCCGAACCCCCGGCCCGCCCCGGCGGAGCGGCGGACACCGCGCGTCCGGCACCGGGCCGGGAGCCGGCCGACGGGCCGTCCGGGAGCGGAGAGGCCAACGAGCGTCGGGAGCGCGACCGGCTCCTGATCACCGCCCTGCTGTCCGTCCCGGTGCTGACGCTGTCGATGGTGCCCGGGTGGCAGTTCCGCAACTGGCAGTGGCTGTGCTTCGTCCTGGCCGCGCAGGTCGCCGTCTGGGGCGCGTGGCCCTTCCACCAGCGCGCGCTGCGCGGACTGCGGCATGGCACGGCGACGATGGACACCCTGGTCTCCCTCGGCGTCACGGCGTCCTTCGCCTGGTCCGCGTACGCGCTGTTCCTGGGCGGAGCGGGCCGGCCGGGGATGGACATGCCGCTGAGCCTGCTGCCGTCCGCGAGCGGTGACGTGGCCGGTGTCTACCTGGAAGCGACCGTCGGTGTGCCGCTGTTCGTCCTGGCCGGGCGGCGGCTGGAGGCCAGGGCCCGCCGGGGCACGGGGTCGGCGCTGCGCGCTCTGGCGGAACTCGCCGCGAAGGACGTGACGGTCCGGCGCGGCGGTGTGGAGCGCCGGGTCCCGGCGGCTGACCTGGCGGTCGGTGAGGTGTTCCTGGTCCGGCCGGGGGAGCGGGTGGCCACCGACGGCACCGTTGTCGAGGGCGGCTCGGCCCTGGACCTGTCCCTGGTCACCGGGGAGAGCCGGCCGGTCGAGGTCGGACCCGGTTCACGGGTGACCGGCGGCGCGGTGAACTCCGGCGGCCTGCTGGAGGTACGGGCCGACGCCGTGGGGTCCGACACCCAACTGGCCCGGATCACCCGGCTGGTGGAGGACGCCCAGACCGGCAAGGCGGCCGTCCAGCGGCTCGCCGACTCCGTCGCCGCCGTCTTCGTCCCCGCCGTGATCGCGGTGTCCGTGACGGTGCTCGGCTTCTGGCTGGGCGCCGGAGCCGACCCGCAGGCAGCGATCACCGCGGCCGTCGCCGTGCTGGTCGTCGCCTGCCCCTGCGCGCTGGGCCTGGCCACCCCCACCGCGCTGCTGGCCGCCACGGGACGTGGGGCGCGGCTCGGCATCCTGGTCAGCGGCGTCGAGGCGCTGGAGCGTCTGAGGAAGGTCGACACCGTGGTCCTGGACAAGACCGGAACCCTCACCACCGGCCGGATGAACGTCACCGCCGTCACCGTGTCCGCCGATGCTGACGCCGATGCCCGTGCCGATGCCCACGCCCGTGCCGGCGCCGGCGCCGGCGGGCACGACCGGGTCGGCGCGGCCGAGGTGCTGCGCCTGGCGGCCGCGGTCGAGCAGGGGTCCGAACACCCGCTGGCACGCGCCATCGTCGCCCACGCCCGCAGCCAGGCGGACGGACACCCGCTGCCCCGGCCGGTCCGCTTCGCCGCCGTCCCCGGCTCCGGGGTGAGCGCCCTGGTGGACGGCGAGGAGGTGGCCGTGACACGGCCCGGGGAGCTGGGCGGGATCCCCGACGACCTCCGGGAGGCGGTCCGCACCGCCGAGACCGCCGGCCACACCGCGGTACTGGTCCGCGTGGGCGGCGCGCCACGAGCGGTCATCTCCGTGGGCGACACGCTCCGCCCCGACGCCTACCGCGCGGTCGAGCACCTGCGCCGGCTGGGGCTGCGGCCCGTCCTGGCCACCGGGGACCGGGAGGCCACCGCACGGGCCATAGCCGGACAGCTGGGCATCACCGAGATCCACGCGGAGGCGCTGCCCGAGGACAAGGCCGCGCTCGTCACCACGCTCCAGGGCCACGGCAGCCGGGTGGCGGTCGTCGGGGACGGCGTCAACGACGCCGCCGCGCTGGCCGCCGCGGACCTGGGCATCGCCATGGGCGGCGGGACCGACGTGGCCATCGGCGCCGCCGATGTCACCCTCGTCCGCGAGGACATCCAGGCCCTTCCCGACGCCGTACGCCTGGCCCGGCACACCCTTGCCACCATTCGCGCCAATCTGGTGTGGGCCTTCGGCTACAACCTCGTCACCCTCCCGCTGGCCGCGGTCGGCCGGCTCAACCCGATGGTCGCGGCCGCGGCCATGTCGGTCAGTTCGCTGCTGGTCGTGGGCAACAGCCTGCGGCTGCGCGCCTGGAATCCCTCCCGGCCCCGCGCCCTCGGCCACGGCCCCGGGCGGACCCGCACCGCGACCCCCTGGGAGGCGGCCTCATGACCCCCCGACCTGCCGACGGCCGACCGGCCCCGGCACCCGGAACCGGCCCAGAGCCCCGGTGGCCGCTGCGCGCGGCGGCGGTCCCGCTGCTGGCCTGCCTGCTGACCCTCGGCGTCCTCGTCGCGTGGACGACCGCGGGCGGGGCGGGCACCCCCGCCGCCCTGAGCGTCCGCGACGGACGCGTCTTCGTACCGCAGAACCCCGAGGCCACGGCGGTGTTCTTCACCCTCGTCAACCGCGGCGGCAGCGACGACCGGCTGATCGGTGTCACGGCACCGGCCGGACACGACGCCATGCTGAGCCGCTCCGTCGTGACCGGCGAGGGGGCGCGGGGCATGGACATGGTCTCCGCCGTCACTGTGCCCGCGGGCGGAACCCTCCGCATGACCGCGGAGACCACGGACGTGATGATCAAACCGCCGCCCCGCGTCTCTCCGGGCGACCGGCTCACCTTCACACTGCACTTCCGCGACAGCCCGTCCATCACCACCCGGGCCCTGGCGGTGCGCCCC
>NZ_BBOX01000109.1 GCF_001553455.1 Streptomyces hygroscopicus subsp. hygroscopicus | reverse complement strand
CGCCGCGCCGCTCGCCGCGCTTCTCGTCCCAGGCCGTGTACCGGGTCAGGCGGACGGCGCGGTAGGGAACCGGGTGCGGCGGCGAACACGCCGCCCACGGCCGCCCCGCGAACGCGCCGCCCACGGCCGCCCCGCGAACGCGCCGCCCACGGCCGCCCCGTGAACGCGCTGGCCATGGCCGCCCCCGCGGCGCCGCGGCCTTGCCTCGTTCGCCCGGCGCACCCTACAGTTGGCGGGCCGTGGTGTACGGGAAGACCGGTGGGAAACCGGAGCGGCCCTCGCCACTGTGATCGGGAAGTTTCCGTCCCGTTCCGCGGTCCTCCGGACAGGGCCGCGGAGCCACTGGCCGCACGTCGCGGCCGGGAAGGCAGGGGCGGACGCGTCGACCCGTCAGCCAGGAGACCGGCCACGGCATCTCACGAGATGATCCACGAGGTGCTGGAGCGTGACCACATGACCCTGCCCACCGCATCACGATGGCGGCGCGAGGACACCGTCCGGACCGCCGGGCTCCTGGCGGTGATCCTCATTCTGCACGCCATCGCCTTCGGCCTGCTCTTCCTGGTCGTGGCGCCCCACCACTACGAGGTGGGCTCCAAGACGTTCGGCGTCGGTCTGGGGATCACCGCGTACACCCTGGGCATGCGGCACGCCTTCGACGCCGACCACATCGCCGCCATCGACAACACCACCCGCAAACTGATGGCCGACGGCAAGCGGCCGGTGTCCGTCGGCTTCTGGTTCGCGCTCGGCCACTCCAGCGTCGTGGTGGCCCTGGCCGCGCTGGTCGCCGGCGGGGCCCAGCTGGCCGGCACCCTGGTCAACGAGGACTCCGGCACCCACCAGGTGCTCGGTGTCGTCGGCACCACGGTCTCCGGGACCTTCCTCTACCTCATCGCCGCGCTCAACCTGG
This sequence comes from Streptomyces hygroscopicus subsp. hygroscopicus, assembly GCF_001553455.1. Classification (GTDB taxonomy): domain Bacteria; phylum Actinomycetota; class Actinomycetes; order Streptomycetales; family Streptomycetaceae; genus Streptomyces; species Streptomyces hygroscopicus. The sequence goes on along the minus strand of NZ_BBOX01000109.1, from coordinate 1,313 downwards.
TGGCGCTGGTGGGCATCCTGCGCGTCTTCAGGGCGATGCGGGCCGGACGGTACGACGAGTCGGAACTGGAGGCGCACCTGGACTCGCGCGGTTTCATGAACCGCGTCCTGGGCCGCTTCACCAAGTCCATCACCCGGCCCGGCCAGATGTTCCCGCTCGGGTTCCTCTTCGGGCTCGGCTTCGACACCGCCACCGAGGTCGCCCTGATGGTGATGGCCGGAAGCGGCGCGGCCGCGGGGCTGCCCTGGTACGCGATCCTGTGCCTGCCGCTGCTCTTCGCCGCCGGGATGAGCCTGTTCGACACCCTCGACGGCACCTTCATGAACTTCGCCTACCAGTGGGCGTTCTCCACCCCGGTCCGCAAGGTCTTCTACAACCTCGCCATCACCGGTCTGTCGATCGCGGTCGCCTTCCTCATCGGCACCATCGAGCTGATCAGCGTCCTCCACGACAAGCTCCGGCTGCGGGACGCCGTCACCGGGTGGGTCTCCGCACTGAACCTGGACAACGTGGGATTCATCATCGTCGGCCTGTTCGTCGTGGTGTGGGCCGCCGCCCTGGCCTACTGGCGGCTGGCCAGGGTCGAACAGCGCTGGGCCGTCCGCGCCGCGAACGCCGACGGCGGCTGACCTTCAGGCGCTACCGCGGCCCCTGGGCCGGGAGGTGACCGCCCCTCACCCCCGGGGGCACGCGGCGAACCGGCCTGCGGGGTGTTCGTCCGGCGGCGCCGGGTCACGGAATCTTGTGCGCCGTATCGGGCTCCCACGCGTACACGGCGGTGATGGCCTTGACGAGCGCGGTGTGACGTACCTCGATCTTCCGCGCCATCGAGAACGTGACCAGCCTTCCCTCGTCGCGGACACGTTGCACCTCGACGAAGGCGAACGACAACTCCTGGGCCGCGCTGCGGACCGTTTCCGGGCCCACCACCGTGACCTGCAGATGGGCCGAGCGGAACCGTTGCTTCGCCGCTTCCGCCGCCTCCGCCTCGGCCGTGGGCACGAGGAGGGCGTCCGTGTACGGATCGATCGACCCCAAGATCACCTGGTAGGCGTCATGCCGGGCCTGCAGGAGCCATCGTCGCGACTCCGCCTGCGCCTGGTCCTGCACCTGCCGGCGCGCGGCCTCCACGGTCTTCTCGCCACCGATGCGCGCGGCCCGCGCGGAAAATCCGCCACCGACGAGGGCACCGAGCAGCGCCACCAGACCGGTGAAGAAGGCCGCGAGTCCTTGGTCCATCAGGTCTCCTCCCGCCCCATACCACGGAATTACCGCCGCGGGGACGGAAGCGCAAGAGCCGTACGGTTCGACCC
>NZ_BBOX01000108.1 GCF_001553455.1 Streptomyces hygroscopicus subsp. hygroscopicus | reverse complement strand
CCCCATACCACGGAATTACCGCCGCGGGGACGGAAGCGCAAGAGCCGTACGGTTCGACCCGGCACCGGCACCGCACCGGCCCGCGCACCATCGGGGAAGGGCGATGCGCGGGCCGGCCGCCGAACGGGGGCAGCTGGCCTCGGCCGCGGCGGTCCGCCCGGCCGCGCGGCCGAACGTCACCACCTGCCCACGGCGACGTCATGTCGAGGCGGTCCGCCCGGCGCGCGGCCGAACACGGCGGCGCGCACGAGGGCGGCGCCCCGGGACAGCCGCCGTGGAACGGCCCGCCGGTGGCTTCGCCGGCCGCGTACGGACCGGGCACCGGTACCCCGTCGTCGCCGAGCGCGCGGCCGTCCGGGGCGCTGAGACGGCCGGAGGAGGGGGCAGGGCCGCGCGTGGGCGGGGGTGCGTTCACGGCAGGGCCCGGGCGGGCCGGCCGGCGTGAGGGAGGGGAGGCCGGCCCGCCCGGGAGCCGATACCGCCGGAGCGGACCAGGTCCCCCGGACCGCGGTGCGGGTTACAGGCCCACGTCGCGGCCGCGGATGTCCTCCAGGGACTCCCTGCGGACGAGAAGCCGGGCGCGGCCGTCGCGGACGGCGACCACCGGTGGGCGGCCGACCAGGTTGTAGCCCGAGGCCATGGACAGGTGGTAGGCGCCCGCCACCGGCACCGCCAGCAGGTCTCCGGGCCGTACGTCGCCCGGAAGTGGTACTCCGTCGGCCAGGATGTCCCCGGCCTCGCAGTGCCGTCCGGCCACGGTCACCGCGGCTTCGGCCGCGGTGCCAGGGCGGCCGATCAGCCGGGGTGCGTACCGCACGCCGTACAGGGCCGGCCGCGGGTTGTCGCTCATACCGCCGTCGACGGCCACGAACACGTGGCCGCCGGCGCGCTTCACGGCCAGCACGCGGTAGAGCGCGATGCCCGCGGGGCCCGCGACGGCCCGTCCCGGTTCGACGATCAGCCGGGGCACGGGCAGCCCGGCCGCCGCGCACGCCGCGGCGAGTTCCGTGCGCACTCTGCGGGCCAGCGCGGACAGGTCCAGGGCCGCGTCGCCGGGGCGGTAGGCGACCCCGTGGCCTCCGCCCAGGTCGAGCTCGGGCAGGAGCAGACCGTGCTGCCGGCGCAGCCGGGCCATCAGCCCCACCATCCGCCGCACGGCGGCCAGATACGGTTTGACGCTGGTGATCTGTGAACCCAGGTGGCAGTGCAGACCGGTCAGTTCCAGCTGGGGCTGGCTGAGGATCCGGGCTATCGCGTGCTGGGCGTGGCCGTCGGTGATGGAGAGGCCGAACTTCTGGTCGTCCGTGCCGGTGCGGATCTTCTCGTGGCCACCGGCGCTGATACCGGGCACCACCCGGACCATCACCTTCTGGCGGCCTCGGGGGCCGACGGCGGCGGCCAGCCGGGCGATCTCCGACGGGCTGTCGATGACGACGCGGCCGACGCCGAGCCGGAGGGCGGTGTCCAGATCATGCGGGGACTTGGCGTTGCCGTGCAGCACGATCCGCTCCGGCCGGAACCCGGCGGTGACCGCGAGTTCCAGTTCGCCCGCCGAGCAGACGTCCAGGCCGAGCCCCTCCTCCGCCATCCAGCGGACCATGGCCCGGCACAGGAACGCCTTGGCCGCGTAGAGCACGTCGGCGTCGGGGAAGGCGCGCCGGTAGGTGCGGCAGCGTGCGCGGACCTCGGCCTCGTCGAGGACGTAGACGGGGGTGCCGAAGCGGTCGGCGATCTCGCTGAGCGGTACCCCGCCCACGGCCGGGTCGCCGGGCCGGGGTTCGGTGGTGGAGGCGGGCCACACCGACGGTGCGGCGGAGGGGGCGGGGGCGGCGGGCCGGCGGAGGATGGTCATCGCCTGCTCTCCTCTCAGCCGATCCGCAGTGCCGGGGCCGGCGCCGGTTCGGGCAGCGGTGACCGGACGGGGGCCGGCGCCGGGGCGGCGAACTGGGGGTTCACCGTGACGGTGGTGACGCCGAGCGGTGCGGTGAGGGCCCGCAGCGCGGGCTCGGCGAGCCGGATCCACCCCTGGTGGGCGCCGAGCGTGGCGGTCAGCCTGTGCTCGGAGGTGAAGCCGACGGCCGTACGGCCGCCGAGGGGCGTACGGAAGAGCCGGGTCGCGCACCGTGAGGGGCCCGGCCGGACCGGGACGAACAGGGGTCCGGCCGGGTACCGATCGGAGGGTTCGGGGTCTTCGCCGTGGAGGAGTTCTGCCATGGGATGCCTCCGGGAGGATCCGACGTGCTGGGGGAGAGGGAGAAGATGCCCCGGACGCGGGGAGGCGGACCGGGGCTCACCGACGACGCTATGCCCGCCCGCCCGGTCCGTGGACGCCTCCTGACGGAACGCTGACGGCGACGCGGGGGACGTTGACGGCGCTTTGACGACGCGTTGACGAGGTGTGGACGCACCTGGTGAGATGCGCCGGACGCCGGACGCCGGACGCCGGACGCCGGACGCCGGACGCCGGACGCCGGACGCCGGACGCCCAGCGTGGCGTGGCGGGGCATATGGCGTGGCGTGACCTGTGCTCATGGCGGCGGGAGCCGGCGGCCGGAAGGTGGTTCCGGCCGCCGGCTCCCGCTTCCCGGGCCGGGCAGCGCCATCAGCTCTTGGCCATGAGGTCCTTGAGCGCGATGTTGAGTTCGAGGACGTTCACCCGCGGCTCGCCGAGGAAGCCGGCCACGCGGCCCTCGGTCTTGTCCTTGACCAGCTTCGCCACCCGGGCGACGGACAGCCCGTTCCGCGCGGCCACCCGGTGGACCTGGATCTCCGCGTACCGCGGCGAGATGTCCGGGTCCAGGCCGGAGCCGGAGGACGTCACCGCGTCGGGGGGCACCTGAGAGGGCTTGACGGTGTAGCCGGGCACCGAGTTGTCCCTGATGACCGCGGCCTTGGCGTCCTGAACCCGCTTCAGGAGGACCTCGCTGTCGGCGGAGAGATTGGTGGCTCCGGACAGCAGCAGCTTGTACTGGGTGTTGACGCTGTTGCCGCCGAGACCGTTCGCCGGGCGTCCCTGGAACCACCTCAGATCGGGCCGCGGGGTCCGCTCGCCCTTCTTCAGCGGCAGGTCGTAGGACTGCCCGATCAGCGAGGAGCCGACGACCTTGCCGTTCGCCGTGATCTCGGAGCCGTTCGCCTTGTCGTGGAACAGCCCCTGGGCGATGCCGGTGACCACCAGTGGATAGGCGACGCCCGCCACCAGGGTCAGCATGAGGAGGGCGCGCAGACCGGCCCCGAACAGCCGGGCGGTGTTCATGACGGAATGGTTCATGGCGATCAGCCGATCCCGGGGATGAGGGAGATGAGCAGGTCGATGATCTTGATGCCGAGGAAGGGCGCTATCAGGCCGCCGAGGCCGTAGATCCCGAGGTTGCGCCGCAGCATCCGGTCCGCGCTCATCGGCCGGTAGCGCACGCCCTTCAGGGCGAGCGGCACCAGCGCGATGATGATCAGCGCGTTGAAGACGACCGCGGAGAGGATCGCCGAGTCCGGCGAGGACAGCCGCATGACGTTCAGCTTGTCCAGGCCCGGATAGACCGCCGCGAACAACGCCGGGATGATCGCGAAGTACTTCGCGACATCGTTGGCGATGGAGAACGTCGTCAACGCGCCACGGGTGATCAGCAGTTGCTTGCCGATCTCGACGATCTCGATGAGCTTGGTCGGGTTGGAGTCGAGGTCGACCATGTTGCCGGCCTCCTTGGCGGCCGACGTCCCGGTGTTCATCGCCACGCCGACGTCCGCCTGTGCCAGCGCGGGGGCGTCGTTGGTGCCGTCACCGGTCATCGCGACCAGCTTGCCGCCCGCCTGCTCCCGTTTGATGAGCGCCATCTTGTCCTCGGGAGTGGCCTCCGCGAGGAAGTCGTCGACGCCCGCCTCCTCGGCGATCGCCTTCGCGGTCAGCGGGTTGTCACCCGTGATCATGACGGTCTTGATGCCCATGCGGCGCAGTTCCCCGAACCGCTCCCGCATCCCGTCCTTGACGACGTCCTTGAGGTGGATGACGCCCAGGACGCGAGCGCCCGTCCGGTCCTGGACGGCCACCAGCAGCGGGGTGCCACCGGCCGCGGAGATCCGGTCGGCGATCTCGTCCGCGTCCTCGGCGACCGTACCGCCCTGCTCCCGGACCCAGGCCAGGACCGAACCGGCCGCGCCCTTGCGGATCCTGCGCCCGTCGGCGTCCACCCCCGACATCCGGGTCTGCGCGGTGAACTCGATCCACCCGGCGCCCACCAGTTCGCCCTGGTGGCGCTCGCGCAGCCGGTACTTCTCCTTGGCCAGGACGACGATGGACCGGCCCTCGGGGGTCTCGTCGGCCAGCGAGGACAGCTGGGCGGCGTCGGCGACCTCGGCCTCGGTGGTGCCGCGCACCGGCACGAACTCCGCCGCCTGCCGGTTGCCCAGGGTGATGGTGCCGGTCTTGTCCAGCAGCAGGGTGGAGACGTCACCGGCGGCCTCGACCGCGCGGCCCGACATCGCCAGGACATTGCGCTGCACCAGGCGGTCCATGCCCGCGATGCCGATCGCCGACAGCAGGGCGCCGATCGTCGTGGGGATCAGGCAGACCAGCAGCGCGACCAGCACCACCATGGTCAGATGGGTGCCCGCGTAGTCCGCGAACGGCGTCAGCGTGGTGCAGGCCAGCAGGAACACGATCGTCAGCGAGGCGAGCAGGATGTTCAGCGCGATCTCGTTCGGCGTCTTCTGCCGTGCGGCGCCCTCGACCAGGTTGATCATCCGGTCGATGAAGGTCTCGCCGGGCTTGGTGGTGATCCTGATGACGATGCGGTCGGAGAGGACCTTGGTGCCGCCGGTGACGGCCGAGCGGTCGCCACCGGACTCACGGATGACCGGCGCCGACTCGCCGGTGATCGCCGACTCGTCGACCGAGGCGACGCCTTCGACCACGTCGCCGTCGCCGGGGATCACGTCGCCGGCCTCGCAGACCACCAGGTCACCGATGGTCAGCCCGGCGCCGGGGATCCGTTCCTCCGAGCCGTCCCCCAGCAGCCGGCGCGCGACGGTGTCGGTCTTGGCCTTGCGCAGGGTGTCGGCCTGGGCCTTGCCGCGGCCCTCGGCGACCGCCTCCGCCAGATTGGCGAAGAGCACGGTCAGCCACAGCCAGGCGCTGATCGTCCAGCCGAACCAGTCACCCGGGTCCGCGAAGGAGAAGGCGGTGGTCAGGACGGACCCGATGAGCACGACGAACATCACGGGGGAGGTGACCATCACCCGCGGGTCCAGCTTGCGGAAGGCGTCCGGCAGCGAGGTGAGCAGCTGCTGGGGATGGAAGAGGCCGGTGCCGGCACGGCCCTCGGCCGGGGTGCGCCCGGCGGGGACGTCGCTGTGCGGCGCCCTGGTCGGAGTGGCAGTGGACATGGAGTCCTCGTGGTTTTCTGTGCGGGTGGTCATCACGCCAGCCCCTCGGCCAGCGGCCCCAGCGCCAGGGCCGGGAAGTACGTCAGACCGGTGACGATCAGGATCGCGCCCACCAGCAGCCCGGAGAACAGCGGCTTCTCGGTGCGCAGGGTGCCCGCGGTGGCCGGGACCGGCCGCTGCCCGGCGAGCGAGCCCGCGAGCGCCAGGACGAAGATCATGGGCAGGAAGCGGCCGAGCAGCATCGCGAGCCCGGTCGTGGTGTTGAACCAGTCGGTGTTCGCGTTCAGGCCCGCGAAGGCCGAGCCGTTGTTGTTCGAGGCGGAGGTGAAGGCGTACAGGACCTCGGAGAAGCCGTGCGCGCCGGAATTGAGCATCGAGTGCGGCGGTGTCGGCAGGGCCAGGGAGGCGGAGGTGAAGACCAGGACCAGCGCCGGGGTGATCAGGATGTAGCAGGCCGCCAGCTTGATCTCGCGCGAGCCGATCTTCTTGCCCAGGTACTCGGGCGTCCGGCCGACCATCAGCCCGGCGATGAACACCGCGATGATCGCCATGATCAGCATGCCGTAGAGACCGGATCCCACACCACCGGGCGCGATCTCGCCCAGCATCATGCCGAGCATGGTGATGCCGCCGCCCAGGCCCGTGAAGGAGGAGTGGAAGGAGTCCACCGCTCCGGTCGAGGTGAGCGTGGTGGACACCGCGAAGATCGACGAGGCGCCGACGCCGAAACGGGCCTCCTTGCCCTCCATCGCGCCACCCGCGGCCTGCAGGGCCGGGCCGTGGTGGGCGAACTCGGTCCACATCATCAGGGCGGTGAAGCCGGCCCAGATGGTGACCATGGTCGCCAGGATCGCGTACCCCTGCTTGACCGAGCCGACCATCACCCCGAAGGTGCGGGTCAGCGACAAGGGGATGACCAGGATCAGGAAGATCTCGAAGAGGTTGGTGAACGGGGTCGGGTTCTCGAACGGGTGGGCGCTGTTGGCGTTGAAGTACCCGCCGCCGTTGGTGCCCAGCTCCTTGATGGCCTCCTGCGAGGCCACCGCACCGCCGTTCCACGCTTGCGAGCCGCCCATGAACTGGCCCACTTCGTGGATGCCGGAGAAGTTCTGGAGGGCGCCGCACGCCACCAGGACGACCGCGGCGACCGCCGCGACGGGCACCAGGACGCGGACCGTGCCGCGCACCAGATCGGCCCAGAAGTTGCCGAGTTCACCGGTGCGCGAGCGCGCGAAGCCGCGCACCAGCGCCACCGCGACGGCCATGCCGACCGCGGCCGAGACGAAGTTCTGCACGGCCAGACCGGAGGTCTGCACGACATGGCCCATGGCCTGCTCGCCGGAGTACGACTGCCAGTTGGTGTTCGTCACGAAGGACGCGGCCGTGTTGAACGCCTGCGCCGGTTCGATCGAGGAGAACCCGAGCGAACCGGGCAGGCTGCCCTGCAGCCGCTGCAGCAGGTACAGGAAGAGCACCCCGGCCGCCGAGAAGGCCAGCACACCGCGCAGGTAGGCGGCCCAGCGCATCTCGGCGTCCGGGTTGGCGCCGATGCCCTTGTAGATCCACCGCTCCACGCGCCAGTGCCTGTCGGAGGAGTAGACCCTGGCCATATAGGTGCCAAGGGGGACGTAGACGAGTGCCAACGCCGCCATGAGGGCGAGCAGTTGCGCCACGCCGGCAAGTACGGGACCCATGACGGTGCTCAGAACCTCTCCGGGAAGATCAGGGCGAGGATCAGATAGCCCAGCAGGGCGACGGCCACGACCAGGCCGATGGCGTTCTCGGCGGTCACAGCTTCGTCACCCCCTTGGCGACGAAGGCCACCAGCGCGAACACCGCGATCGTGGTGACGACGAAGGCCAGATCGGCCATCGCGAGCTCCTGGAAGAGGTCGGGGAATCCGCAAACGGATCGGACACACAGAAGAAAATCCCCTCCGATGGCCGGATCCGAGCGTCGTTGACGGGTCCCATACGGCGCTCCGCACACCTTTGACGCCGCTCTTACGGGCCCTGCGACGGCTCTCGGCGGAACCGCGGCCCACAGCAGTGCAATATGACATGCTACGGGCATGACGTATCCATCCTCCCGGCCCGACGTCCTGATCGTCGGAGCGGGCGTCGTGGGCGCGGCGTGCGCGTACGCGTGCACCGCCGCCGGGTTGCGCGTGGCCGTGGTCGAGCGCGGCGCCGCCGGCGGCGGCACGACCAGCGCCGGCGAGGGCAACATCCTGGTCTCCGACAAGGAGCCCGGCCCCGAACTCGACCTGGCCCTGCTGTCCTCCCGTCGGTGGCGGGAGATCAGTGAGGACCTGGGCGGGGGCACGGTCGAGTACGAGGCCAAGGGCGGCGTCGTGGTCGCGGGGTCGCGGGAGACCGCCGACGGTCTGCTGCGCCTGACCGCGGGGCAGCGCGCGAGGGGCGTCGACGCGGTCGACATCGGCCCCGGCGAGCTGTCCGAGCTGGAGCCCCGGGTGACCCGGCAGGCGGTCGGCGGGGCGTTCTACCCGCAGGACGCCCAGGTCCAGCCGATGCTGGCCACCGCCCACCTGCTGCGCCGGGCCCGGCAGCGCGGAGCGGTGGTGCACACGGGAACCGGGGTCGTCGGCTTCGTACGCGACCGGCGGGGCGCGGTCACCGGAGTGCGCACCGACTCGGCCGAGGTCCCGGTGGTGTCCGCGCGGTGGGTGATCAATGCCGCGGGCACCTGGGCGGGACGGCTGTCCCGACTCGCCGGGGCCCCGGTGCCCGTCCTGCCGCGCAAGGGCTACGTCCTGGTGACCGAACCGCTGCCGCGCGTGGTGCGGCACAAGGTCTACACCGCGGAGTACCTGGCCAACGTCGCCAGCAGCGACGCCGGGCTGGAGACCTCCGTGGTGGTCGAGGGCACCCGGGCCGGGACCGTCCTGATCGGCGCCAGCCGCGAGCGGGTCGGCTTCGACCGCGGCGTGTCCCTGCCGGTGCTGCGCACGCTGGCGGCGCAGGCCATCGGCCTCTTCCCGTTCCTCGCCGATGTCTTGCTGCTCCGCAGTTACCTGGGGTTCCGTCCGTACTGCCCGGACCATCTGCCCGTCATCGGCGCGGACCCGCGCGCCCCCGGACTGCTGCACGCCTGCGGCCACGAGGGAGCCGGGGTCGGACTGGCCGCCGCCACCGGACACCTGCTGGCCCAGCACCTGACCGGCGAGCGGCCCGACCTGGACCTGACGCCGTTCCGCCCGGACCGCTTCGAGGAGGCCACCGCATGACCCCGCCACCGTTCGCCTTCACCTTCGACGGCCGGCTCGTCCGGGCGGAGCCCGGACAGAGCGTCGCCGCCGCCCTGATCGCCGCCGGGCACCGCTCCTGGCGGCACACCCGCGCCGAAGGACGCCCGCGCGGGGTGTTCTGCGGCATCGGGGTGTGCTTCGACTGCCTGGTCACCATCAACGGAACCCCCAACCACCGGGCCTGTCTCGCCGAGGTCCGGCCCGGCGACGTGGTGAGCACCCAGGAAGGAGCGGGCCGTGACGACCTCGCCTGCTGAGCGGCCCGGCACCCGGTACGACATCGCCGTACTCGGCGCGGGCCCGGCCGGTCTGGCCGCGGCCGTCGCCGCCGCGGGACAGGGCGCCGGGACCGTCCTGATCGACGCCGGGGCACGTCCGGGCGGGCAGTACTGGCGCCACCGCGAGGGCGACGAGGGAGCCCTCCACCACGGCTGGGGCCATTTCCGGCGGCTGCGCCGGGGCCTGAGCGCCCACGGGGCGGACTACCGGCCCGGCCACTGCGTCTGGCACGTGGAGCGCACCGAGGCGGGTTTCACCGTGCACGCCACGCGTGAGGGGAGCCCGCGCACCGTCCGCGCCAAGGCCGTGATCGTCGCGACCGGCGCCTACGACCGCCAACTGCCGTTCCCCGGCTGGACCACCCCCGGGGTGTTCACCGCCGGCGCCGTCCAGGCCCTCCTCAAGGGCCACGGCGTGCCGGCCGGCCGGCGGATCGCGGTCGCGGGCACCGGGCCCTTCCTGCTCCCCGTGGCGGCCGGGCTGGCCGAAGCCGGGGTGCGGGTCGTCGGCGTCTTCGAGGCGGGACTGCCCACCGCCTTCGGCCGGCACCCGCTCGCCACCCTGCGCAACCTGCCCAAACTCGCCGAGGGCGCCGGATACCTGGGCACCCTCCTCAGACACCGCGTCCCCTACCGCACCCGCACCACCGTCGTCGCCGCACACGGCACCGCCACCGTCACCGGGGCCACCGTCGCCCGGCTGGACCAGCGGTGGCGGATCGTGCCCGGCAGCACCCGCGAGATCGACTGCGACACCGTCGCGGTCGGCTACGGCTTCACCCCGCAGACCGAGATCCCCCTGCAACTCGGCTGCGCGATGAGGCGGGACGCCGACGGCAGCCTCGTCGCCCGCGTCGACGCCCGGCAGCGCGCCTCGGTGGACGGCGTCTACGTCGCCGGTGAGGCGTGCGGGGTCGGCGGCGCCCAGCTCAGCGCCGTCGAAGGAGAGCTGGCCGGACTGCACGCCGCGTACGCGACCACCGGCTCCGCCCCCGACCGCCGGCGCCTGGCCGGGCTGCTCAGGCGGCGTGCCGCCCAGCGGTCGTTCGCCGCCGCGCTGCACCGGGCGTATCCGGTGCCCGACGGCTGGCAGACCTGGCTGGAGCGGGACACCACCGTCTGCCGCTGCGAGGAGGTCACCGCCGGCGCCATCCGCGAGGCGGTCGACGACCTCGGCGCGACCGACCCCCGCGCGGTCAAGCTCTACGCCCGCCCCGGCATGGGCCTGTGCCAGGGCCGTGTCTGCGGTTATGCCACCACCTGTCTCGTCGCCCGCGCCACCGGCCGCCGGCCCACCGCCGACGACCTGCGCGGTATGGCCACCCGGCCGATCGCGCACCCCCTCACGCTGGGCGCCCTCGCCGCCGGCGACGACAGCGGCGGCGACGACAGCGGCGGTGGCTGACCGGGGAAGGTTTCCCGCGCCACCGGTGACAGGGACTCCCGAGGTGTGTAATGTAATATATTACTGATTCTGACGGTGGCTCACCGACCACATGGAGGACTCATGACGCGGGCGAAGCCCTGGCACGGGGTACTGGTCGCCACCGCCCTGCCCCTGCGCGCGGCGCGGAGCGGGGGACCGGCCATCGACTTCGACACCTACGCCGGCCACATCGCCTGGCTCGCCGCGAACGGCTGCGACGGCGTGACGCCCAACGGCTCCCTCGGCGAGTACCAGAACCTGTCCCCCGAGGAGCGCGCCAGGGTGGTCACCACCGCCCTGTCCGCCGCCCCGGAAGGCTTCACCGTCATGCCGGGCGTCGCCGCCTACGGCGCGGACGAGGCCCGGCGCTGGGCCGAACAGGCCGCTGAGGCCGGCGCCCCGGCCGTGATGCTGCTCCCGCCCAACTCCTACCGCGCCGACCACCGGGCCGTCATCGACCACTACCGCCGGGTCGCCCGGGCCGGTGTGCCGGTGGTGGCCTACAACAACCCGCACGACACCAAGGTCGACCTCGTCCCCGAACTGCTCGCCGAGCTGTACGCCGAGGGCCTGATCGTCGCGGTCAAGGAGTTCTCCGGCGACATCCGCCGCTTCTACCAGATCACCGAACTCGCCCCGGGTCTTGACGTCCTGGCCGGCACCGACGACCTGGCCCTGGAGATGGCGATCGCCGGATCGCCGGGCTGGATCGCGGGCTACCCCAACGCCTTCCCGCGCGCCTGCGCCGCGCTGTGGGCGGCGGCCACCCAGGGCGACCTGGCCACCGCGCTTCCCCTGTACCGCACCCTGCACCCGCTGCTGCGCTGGGACTCGCGCACCGAATTCGTGCAGGCCATCAAGTTCAGCATGGACCTGGTCGGCCGCCACGGCGGCCCCTGCCGCCGGCCACGCCTCCCGCTCACCCCCGAACACGAGGCGCTGGTGCGCGAGGCGACCGAGAAGGCCATCGCGGAAGGACTCACCTGAGCATGCGCAGCGACCGGGTCTTCCACGCCGTCGACTCGCACACCGAGGGAATGCCGACCCGGGTCATCACCGGTGGCGTCGGGGTCGTCCCCGGGGCCACCATGTCCGACCGGCGCCGGTACTTCATCGACCACCTCGACCACATCCGCACCCTGCTGATGAACGAGCCGCGCGGCCACTCCGCGATGAGCGGGGCGATCCTCCAGCCCCCCACCCGCCCGGACGCGGACTTCGGCGTCCTGTTCATCGAGGTCTCCGGCTGTCTGCCGATGTGCGGGCACGGCACCATCGGCGTGGCCACCGTCCTGGTGGAAACCGGCATGGCCGACGTCCACGAGCCGGTCACCACGATCCGCCTGGACACCCCCGCCGGGCTCGTCACGGCCGACGTCCGCGTCGAGGACGGCGCCGCCAAGGCCGTCACCCTGCGCAACGTACCCGCGTTCGCGCTCGCCCTGGACCGCACGGTCGAGGTGGCCCCCTGGGGTGAGGTCGCCTACGACATGGCCTTCGGCGGCAACTTCTACGCCATCGCCGAGCTGGACGGCCTGAAGATCCCCTTCGACCGGGCCGCCAAGAACCGGATCATGGAGGCGGGCCTGGCCATCATGGCGGCCATCAACGAACAGGACCGCCCCGTCCACCCCGGCAACCCCGAGATCAACGGCGTCCACCACGTCTACCTGGCCGCCCCCGGCTCCACGGCCGCTCACTCCCGGCACGCCATGGTCATCCACCCGGGCATGTTCGACCGCTCTCCCTGCGGCACCGGCACCAGCGCCCGCATGGCACAGCTGCACGCCCGCGGACAGCTGCCGCTGCACACCGCGTTCCGCAACGAGTCCTTCATCGGCACCCACTTCACCGGCGAACTTGTCGAGGAGACCGAGGTCGCCGGCCGGCCGGCGGTCATCCCCACCGTCACCGGCCGCGCCTGGATCACCGGGACCGCCCAGTACCTGCGCGACCCGGACGACCCCTTCCCCGCGGGGTTCGCACTGTGACCGCCGGTGGCGGGGCGCCGCACCTGAAACGGGCCGGCGGACACCGGGCGCGCACCGGTCGGCTCACGCCGGTACGCGCCCCGTACCAGCCGGTTCACCGGGGACGTCGCCACGGTACGCGCGACCATGCGATACAGCACATAGCGCACCCCGGTATAGGATCGCCAAGGCCACCGCTCCCACCGCGGGGCGAGGCCGGAACGACGGTGCTGGCGACAGTGAGGACGACGGACATGAGCGCGGACGACGGCACGACGGTGCGCCTGCCTTCGTTCCGCGGACGCCGCAACCTCCGCGAGGAGATCACCGAAACCCTCCGCGGAGCGGTGATCTCGGGAGAGATGAAGCCGGGCGCCGTCTACTCCGCCCCCAGCCTCGCCGAGCAGTTCGGCGTCTCCCCGACCCCCGTCCGCGAGGCGCTGCTCGACCTCGCCAAAGAGGGACTCGTCGAAGTCGTCCGCAACAAGGGCTTCCGGGTCACCGCCCTGTCCCCGAAGGAGCTCGACGACATCACCGAGCTGAGGGCGCTCATCGAACCGCCCACCGTCCGCCGCATCACCGAACAAGGCGTCTCGGCGGAAACGCTGGAGCGGCTGCGGCCCCTGGCGGCGGGCATCGAAAAGGCGGCGGCCCGCCGCGACTTCATCGCACACGTCACCATCGACATGCAGTTCCACCTCGCGCTGCTGGAACTGGCCGGCAACCCCCGCCTGCTGGAGACGGTGAAGTCCCTGCGCACCAGCTCCCGGATCTACGGCCTGCGCATGCTTCCCGAGGGCGGCGCGCTGTTCAGCTCCTCCCACGAGCACACCGAACTGCTCGACCTCATCGAGGCCGGTGACGCGGACGGCGCCGAAGCCCTCATGCGCCGCCACATCGGCCACGTACGGGGCATCTGGAGCGAGAAGAACCTCGACGCGGACCACGGCTGACCCGCGGGCGGGCCGCGCCACGGCAAACGGCGGCCGCGACGCCCACGGACGGCCCCGCGCGGAAGCGCAGGTGTATCCCGGACCCCTTCCGGGCACCCGCGACCCGCAAGGATCTACGCCTACCAGTACAGCGGCGCCGGACCGGACCTCCGGCCGGAGCCGCGGAACGGAAGGCCATGAGCAGCGGTTTCATGGGTCCGGGAGGATTCGGTCCAGACCCGTTCGAGGAATTCATGGCGCGATTCCTCGGCGGCGGACCGCGCCCCGGCCTCCGGCACATCGACATCGGCCGGCTGATGAGCGGCCCGGCCCGGCAACTCGTCACCGACGCGGCCTCCTACGCCGCCGAGCACGGCAGTGCCGATCTGGACACCAAGCACCTGCTGCGGGCCGCGCTCGCCACTGAGCCGACCCGGGGCCTGCTGGCGGGCGCGGGCGCCGACCCCGACGCGCTGGCCGCGGAGATCGACCGGATGAGCGGTGAGGGACCGCCGCGGAACCAGCTGTCCGTCACCCCCGCGGTCAAGCGCGCCCTGCTGGACGCCCACGAACTGGCCCGCGCCGGCGGCGCCTCCTACATCGGCCCCGAGCATCTGCTCGGCGCGCTGGCCGCCAACCACGACTCCACGGCCGGCCGCCTCCTGGGCTCCCTGTCCTTCGACGCCACGGAGGCACAGCCGGGACCGCGGAGCGCACCGGGGCGTCCACCGGCCTCGGGGGCGGCCGGGCAGCAGCCCGGGCCACGGCATGACACGCCCACCCTCGACACGTTCGGCCGCGATCTGACCGACCTCGCCCACGCCGGCCGCATCGACCCGGTCATCGGCCGCGAACAGGAGATCGAGCAGACCGTGGAGGTGCTGTCCCGCCGGGGCAAGAACAACCCCGTGCTGATCGGCGACGCCGGTGTCGGCAAGACCGCCATCGTGGAAGGGCTCGCGCAGCGCGTCGCCGACGGAGACGTCCCCGACATCCTGCTCGGCCGCCGGGTCGTCACCCTGGACATGTCCGCCGTCGTCGCCGGCACCCGCTACCGCGGCGACTTCGAGGAGCGGCTGAGCGGCATCATCGGCGAGGTCCGTACCCACTCCGAGGAACTGATCGTCTTCATCGACGAGTTGCACACCGTGGTCGGCGCGGGAGCGGGCGGCGAGGGCGGTTCCATGGACGCGGGCAACATGCTCAAGCCCGCCCTGGCCCGTGGCGAACTGCATGTCATCGGCGCCACCACGGTGGAGGAGTACCGCCGCCACATCGAGAAGGACGCGGCGCTGGCCCGCCGCTTCCAGCCCATCCTGGTCCCCGAGCCCTCCGCCGCCGACGCGGTGGAGATCCTGCGGGGTCTGCGCGACCGCTACGAGGCCCATCACCAGGTGCGCTTCACCGATGAGGCGCTGCTCGCGGCCGTGGAGCTGTCCGACCGCTATCTGACGGACCGGTACCTGCCCGACAAGGCCATCGACCTGGTGGACCAGGCCGGCGCCCGGGTGCGCCTGCGCTCCCGCACCAAGGGCACCGACACCCGGGCGCTGGAACGGGAGGCCGAGCAGCTCGCCCGGGACAAGGACCAGGCGGTGGCCGCGGAACAGTACGAGCGGGCCACCGAACTGCGCGACCGCATCGGCGAGTTGACCTGCCGGATCGAGGCCGGCCGCGGCACCGGGCCCGACGACGGGCAGAGCCTGGAGGTCACCGCCGAGGACATCGCCGAGGTGGTGTCCCGGCAGACCGGGATTCCGGTCAGCAGCCTCACCCAGGAGGAGAAGGACCGCCTGCTCGGCCTGGAGGAACACCTCCGCGAGCGCGTCATCGGGCAGGACGAGGCGGTCGGCGCCGTCGCCGAGGCGGTGCTGCGCTCCCGGGCCGGGCTGGCCGATCCGTCCCGCCCCATCGGCAGTTTCCTCTTCCTCGGCCCGACCGGCGTCGGCAAGACCGAACTCGCGCGGGCGCTGGCCGAGGCGCTGTTCGGCAGCGAGGACCTGATGGTGCGCCTGGACATGAGCGAGTACCAGGAGCGGCACACCGTCAGCCGGCTGGTCGGCGCCCCGCCCGGGTACGTCGGCCACGAGGAGGCCGGGCAGCTCACCGAGGCCGTGCGCCGCCGCCCGTACGCGCTGCTCCTGCTGGACGAGGTCGAGAAGGCCCATCCGGACGTCTTCAACACACTGCTGCAAGTGCTCGACGACGGCCGGCTCACCGACGCCCACGGCCGCACGGTCGACTTCCGCAACACGGTGATCGTGATGACCAGCAACCTGGGTTCCGAGGCCATCGGCGGGCGCGGCACCGCCCTCGGCTTCCGGAGCGCGGACGCCGAGACGGACGAGCGGGCCCGCAGGGAGCGCGTCCTGCGACCGCTGCGCGAGCACTTCCGTCCCGAGTTCCTCAACCGCATCGACGACATCGTGGTCTTCCGGCAGCTCACCAACGAGCATCTGCGCCGGATCACCGACCTGCTGCTGGAGGAGACCCGCCGCCGGCTGCACGCGCAGGGCATCACCCTGGAATTCGCCCCGGAGGCCGTCGACTGGATCGCCCGGCGCGGCCACGAGCCCGAGTACGGCGCCCGGCCGCTGCGCCGCACCATCCAGCGAGAGGTCGACAACCGTCTGTCGCGGCTGCTGCTGGACGGTGAGCTCTCCGCGGCCGACCGGGTCCGGGTGGAGGTCGCGGACGGACGGCTGGCGTTCCGCACCGGCGCGAGCGGCCGCCCGGCGGGCGGGTGAACCGGTGAACCGGGCTTGACCTGGTCCGTCCTCCGCCGTGTCGCTCCGCCGTACCGTGGAGAGAGCGAGGCGGTCCGCGGAACGCACCATGTGCGACGTGTCCCCGGCGTCCCGGCGGCACGCCGACGGCGGAAAGGAGCGCATCGGCGATGAACCAGCACGACCCGGCCCCTGACCAGGGCCCGGACCGCAGTCCCGGACTCCCGCAGAGCGGTGGCGTGCCCCCGGAGGAGACCCCACCGGCCGAAGGCAGCACCCTGGACGCGGGGCCGGAGGAGACGTACAACCCCACCAAGGGCTGGGCGAAGGGCCCGACGATCCTCATCCTGGTCCTGGTGCTGCTCTTCGTGGCGTTCTGCGTCGCGTTCGCGGCCACCGTGTGAGCGGCCCCAGCTGAGCGGCCACCGCCCGAGGGCGACCGTGTGCGCCACCGCCCGAGGGTCACCGTGTGTGCCACCGTCCGAGGGTCACCGTGTGTGCGGCCACCGCCTGAGCCGCCACCGCCCCGGGCGGGCCCTCCCCGGCGGCCGGGCCCGCGGGCCCGGCCGCCCGACGCGTCGTGGAGGCACGCATCCCGGTGCGGCCGCGCTGCTCAGGTGCCCGTCGGCGTACCGGGCCGGGTGCCACGTTCGCCTTCCGCGGTACCGGGAAAGC
The DNA here is from genome assembly GCF_001553455.1 of Streptomyces hygroscopicus subsp. hygroscopicus. Classification (GTDB taxonomy): domain Bacteria; phylum Actinomycetota; class Actinomycetes; order Streptomycetales; family Streptomycetaceae; genus Streptomyces; species Streptomyces hygroscopicus. Next base: position 28,211 of record NZ_BBOX01000108.1, on the reverse strand, counting down.
GTGGGGGACGCGAAGGAGGTCTGTTGATGCACGAGGACCACGAGGGGCCTGAGCAGCACGGCCGCGAAGCGCCGTCCGGCCGCGCGGAGACCCGGTCCGGCCGTACGGAGACCCGGGAGGAGCGGGCGGACCGCAAGTGGGCCGAGTTGCTGCAGGAGGTGCGGGTGACGCAGACGGGCGTGCAGATTCTGTTCGCGTTCCTGCTCACGGTCGCCTTCACCCCGCGGTTCCAGGATCTCGGCCAGGTGGACCGGTCCATCTACGTCGTGACCGTCCTGCTGGGCGCGGCGGCCACCGGCGCGCTGATCGCCCCGGTCTCCCTGCACCGGATCGTCACCGGACGGCGGCTGAAACCGGAAACCGTGCACTGGGCCTCCCGCTTCACCGTGGCCGGGCTGGTGCTGCTGTTGTGCACGGTGGCGTCGGCACTGCTGCTGATCCTGCGGGTCGTGGTGGCCGGCACCACCGCGATGTGGCTGGCGGCCGGGGCCCTGGTGTGGTTCGTGAGCTGCTGGTTCGTCCCCGCGGCGGTGCTGTTCCACCGGACCCGAAAGGGCCGGTGAGCGGTGCCGTGGGCCGCCCCGCCCGGTGGCCCGGCCCGGTGCCGCCCGGTTTTCCCGCCGCGCGGCGGGGCACCCGGCAGGCATGGATCACACGGAGGCTCCTGTCCTGGAGGCCCTCGCCCGGTATCACGAGCGTGGGTACCTCCCGTTCACCCCGCCCGGTCACAAGCAGGGCCGGGGCGCCGACCCGGAGGTCGCCAAGATCCTGGGGGACGAGGTGTTCCGCGCCGACGTCCTCGCCTTCGGCGGCCTGGACGACCGGCTGCAGTCGGGCCATGTGCTGGAGCGCGCCGAGGCGCTGATGGCGGACGCGGTGCACGCCGACCACACCTTCTTCTCGACCTGCGGCAGTTCGCTGTCCGTCAAGGCGGCGATGCTGGCGGTGGCCGGTCCCCATGAGACCTTGCTGGTGGGCCGTGACGCGCACAAGTCGGTGGTCTCCGGCCTGATCATCTCCGGGGTCCGCCCGGTCTGGGTGGAACCCGAGTGGGACCGGGACCGCCATATCGCGCATCCGCCCTCCGCCGCCTCGTTCGAACGGGCCTTCGCTGAGCACCCGGAGGCCAAGGGCGCCCTGGTGACCAGCCCCACTCCGTACGGGGCCTGCGCCGATCTGGCGCGGATCGCCGAGGTCTGCCACCGGCGCGGGCGCCCGCTGATCGTCGACGAGGCGTGGGGAGCGCATCTGCCGTTCTGCCCGGAGCTGCCGAGCTGGGCCATGGACGCGGGCGCGGACGTGTGCGTGACCAGCATCCACAAGATGGGCAGCGGCCTGGAGCAGGGCTCGGTCTTCCACCTGCAGGGCGATCTGATCGATCCGGCCGTGCTGACGTCACGCGCCGATCTGCTCGGCACCACCAGTCCGTCGGTGCTCCTCTACGCGGGGATGGACGGGTGGCGCCGGCAGATGGTGTCGCACGGCGAGGCCCTGCTCGGCGCGGCCCTGCGGCGGGCGCACGCGGTGCGCGAGGAGATCGGGGCCATCGACGGCCTGCACGTGGACGGGCGCGCGGACTACGTGGGCCCCGGCCTCGCCGCCGACTTCGACCCGCTCCCGGTCGTCATCGACCTCACCGGTCTGGGCGTGAGCGGCTACCGGGCGGCCGACTGGCTCCGGGAACACCACGACGTCAACGCCCATCTGGCCGACCACCGGCGGATCAGCACCCAGCTGACCCACGCGGACGACGACTCGACGACCGGGGCGCTGCTGGCGGCGCTGCGCGAGCTGGCCGCCCACGCGGACGAGCTGCGGCCGGTTCCCGAGGTGGCCGTGCCGTCGCCGGGCGAGCTGCGGATGGAGCAGTCCTGTCTGCCGAGGGACGCCTACTTCGGCTCCGTGGCGGATGTGCCCCTGGCCGGTGCGGCAGGCCGGGTGGCGGCCGAGATGATCACCCCGTACCCGCCGGGCATACCGGCCGTGCTGCCCGGCGAGGTGCTGAAGCAGCCGGTGCTGGACTATCTGCGCACGGGCCTGGAGGCCGGGATGAACCTCCCCGACGCCGCCGACCCCACGCTGCGCACCATCCGCGTCCTGGTCGAGGGGACCGGAGCCGACTGACACACCCGGCCGCCGGACCGCCGGCCCGGGCCGGACCGCCCGGCGGCCCGGCCCGGCTGTCCCCGGTGGCGCGGGGGCGGACCGCCGGTGTCCGCGGTGCTTGACCCCCGGGCACCGCACGACCGGCCCGCGTCCGGGTCCTCAGTCCTGCTGCGGTACGGCCATCTCCCCCAGGCGGGACCAGTCGTCCTGGGGAACGGTCGTATTGATGATGCGGGGCGTCTCCGCGAGGTGCGGAGGCAGCGTCCGCCGCGCCGTCGTGAAGTGGTCGGACCGGACGTGCGCCGCCCCGGCCTCGTCGTCGCGGAACGCCTCGGTCAGCACGTACTCGGTGGGGTCCTCCACGCTGCGGGCCCAGTCGAACCACAGGCACCCCGGTTCCTCGCGGGTCGCCTGCGTGAACTCCCGGGTGATCTCGGGCCAGGCGTCCGCGTGCTCGGGCAGGACGCGGAACTTGGCGGTGATGAAGATCATGATGCTCCCTGGACGGATCGGGTCGGGTCGGGTCGGTCGTGGTGGTACGGCGGCCGGCGGGCCGCCCGGCGCGCCGGGGTTTGTCCCGGCGCGACCGGTACGGTTCACCCGGCCTCCCGCGCGGAGCCCGGTCCGGCCCCGCGCGCAGCGGTCAGGTCAGGGGACCAGGATCGCGCGTCCGCGGACCCGGCCGGCGTCGAGATCGTCCAGGGCGTCCTGGAAACGTTCGAGCGGGTACGCGGTCGTGTGCAGCCGGACCCGTCCCTGGGCGGCGAGCACCATCAGCTCGCACAGGTCGGTGTAGGAGCCGACGAGATTGCCGATGAAGTTGATCTCGGTGGAGATGATGTCGATGGTCGGCACGTCGATGTTCTCGCCGTACCCGACCACGTGGTAGTCGCCCGCGCGGCGCAGCATCCGCACACCGTCCCGGGTCGCTCCGCCCTCACCCACGAAGTCGATCACCACCTCGGCCCCCTGGCCGCCGGTCAGCTCGAGCACCCGCGGCACCTGCTCGCCCGCGGCGACGACGCCGTGGTCGGCGCCCAGGGAGACGGCCAGCTCCACCGCGTCGGGGTTGCGGTCGACCACGATGATCTCGGCGGCGGTGACGGCCCGCAGCGCCTGCACACCGATGTGCCCGAGCCCGCCGGCGCCGATGATCACGCAGCGGTCCCCCGGCCGCAGCTTCCGGGCGGCCTTGGCCACCGCGTGGTACGCGGTCAGCCCCGCGTCGGCCAGCGCGGCGACATCGGCCGGCTCCAGGGAGTCGTCGATGCGCACCACGCTGCGGGCGGAGGTCTTGAGGTACTCGGCGTAGCCGCCGGCGGTGTCGATGCCGGGGAAGAGGCTCTGCTCACAGTGGACGTCGTCCCCGGACCGGCACGCCCGGCACAGCCCACAGGTGATCAGCGGGTGGACGATGACCTTGTCGCCCTCGGCGACGTTGGTGACGGCGCTGCCGACCGCGTGCACCCAGCCGGCGTTCTCGTGCCCGATCGTGTAGGGCAGGGTCACACCGGATTTCTCGGCCCACTGCCCTTCGAGGATGTGGAGGTCGGTGCGGCACACCCCCGCCCCGCCGATCTTGACGATGACGTCGTACGGACCGGTGACCGAGGGCTCCGGCACCTCGGCCATCTCGAGGTTCTGGCCGTACCCCACGACCTGGACTGCTTTCACGAGACGTGCTCCTTCAGGGGGGTGGTGACGCATGCGGGACCGGTGGGATCCACCGCCCGCGGGGACTGGTCGGCAGCGGACTCCGGATAGCGGGTCCGCAGCAGACCGCGGCAGAAGTGCGCGTTGCCGTCCATCGAGATGCGGACCGAGCGGGCGAAGCGCAGGCGCAGCGGGACCTCGTCCGGCGGGAAGCGCCGTCCGTGCTCGTCCACCAGGACGGGGTCGGACGGCGCCACACCGAGGCCGAGCGCCTCGCGCCGGCGCAGCAGCGCGTGGGTCGCCGTCCCCCCGGGGAGGTCGCCGATCACCACCTCATGCAGCCGCTCCACGGTGCGGGCGGGGTCCTGCCGCAGCAGCGAGGTGAGGACCCGCTCCATCGCCGCGGCATGGGCCTTGCGGCGGAAGATCAGCCGCAGCTCGTCCAGACTCTCCTCGGCCTCCGCGCCGAACGTGCCCCGGTAGTCGGCGTCGGCGGCCAGTCCACGGTTGATCATCTCCGAGTCGTGGTGGTCGTCGAGCAGCACCGTGACGGCCTCGACGCCGGGCAGGGCCGCCAGGGCGTCCTTGGCGTCGGAGGCCATGAGGTAGGCGAAGTTCGGGGAGCAGAAAGAGGTCGGCAGCCGCAGATGGACCGTCAGCCGGCGGCCGGAGTGGACCTCCAGGGACCGGACGAAGCCGAGGTCGGTGATCGGTTCGTCCAACTCGGGGTCGTGGACGGCGTCGAGCGCCTTCCTGGCCCGCCGCTCGAGCGCCTTCCCGGTCTCGCGCGCCAGTGGACCGGCGGACATCTCACACCCCCGCCGGCTGGGCCACGGTGTACTCGGCGGGCACCTCGATGCCGTACATCGCCGCCGCGTTCAGCCCGAGGATCTTCTTCTTCTGCGCCACGGTGATCGGCGGGTACTCGCCCCGCATGTCCTCCGGGATCTGGAAGTCGACGAACGACTCGACCAGCCACTTGGGCGTCCACAGCGCATAGTCACTGGAGAACTGAATACGGTTCTCGTCCAGCCAGTAGAGCAGCTCGCCGATGATCTGCGCGAAATACCGCGGACGGGTGTGGATGAAAGGTATCGCGACCGCCAGACCCGCGTGCACGTTCGGCTCCTGGGTGGCGATCCAGCAGAAGTCCTCGAGCCGCGGCAGCCCGCAGTGCTCGACGACGAAATTCAGGTCCGGGAATTGTGTGGCGACCTTGTCCACGTCGGCCACGTCGAACGCGTCCCGGTCCAGCGGCCGGATCGTCGGGCCCTTGTGGATGTGGATGTTCCTGATCCCCATCTCCTGGGCCGCCTCCAGGTACCGGTAGGACCACGGATCGTCCAGTTTGTACCCGCGCGAGTCGCCGTGCCATTCGGCCGTGTAGAGCTTGGCCCCCTTGAGCTGGAACCGCTCGGCGTCACGCCGGAGCTGGTCCAGCCCCGCCTGTTCGAAGCGGGGGTCCCAGTAGTGGTTGTAGGTCAGCTTGCCGGGGTGCCGCTGGGTGAGCGCGAAGGCTTCCTCGGTCTGCCCGAAGCCGTTGCGGTAGAACGCGCCCAGCCGCGCGGGCTGGAAAATGGCGTGGTCGACGTACCCGTCGGTGAAGAGGTCCTTCATCAGCCGCTCGCCACCGTAGTAGAGGTACTCCTCGTACGACCACTTCTCCGATTCCGGGCTGAGATTCCGGTGGTAGTCGTAGAAGCAGTCGATGAACTGCTTGCCGTGAATGTTGATCTGGTTCTCGGGGCGCGCGTCCCACAATGCGACATGCGCGTCCACGATGAAGTAGTTCTCGCCGTCCTTGCTGTACATGCCGGCCTCCGTCCCGGTGACGACCGTGTTTCGGAAAGCGACGTTAGGCATACCGGTGTTCACCGGGGAGCCGTCGGCTGTCTCACTTTGAGACAACCGGCCGGGAGCACTTTCCGGCCCCGGCAGTAGCCTGACCGCAGGTTGACGCACGGGCTTGGAGGTCGCGGTGGACCCTCACTGCAGCACGGCACCCCTCACCCCGTACGGGGCGGCGGACGGCGAAGCGGCTGTCCTGGCGCCCCGCCTGCGCGCGTCATGGCAGCGCAGCCGGCGGTACGGAGTGACGCCGGAGGAGATGCAGCCGGTGTTCACGGGGGCGGTGGACACCGAATCGCTGCTGTACGAATGCGGCCACGAGGTGCTCCAGGGGCTGCGGACGACACTGGCCGACGAGCCGGTCAGCATGATGATCACCAGCAGCGACGGCCTGGTGCTGTGCCGACTGTGCGACGACGCCTCCATCAACCGGTCGCTCGACCGGGTCAATCTGGCACCCGGCTTCTACTTCGCGGAGAGCAACGCCGGCACCAACGGGCTCGGGCTCGCCCTGGCCGACCGGGCGCCGTCGCTGGTGCGGGCCGATGAGCACTACTGCACGAGCCTGCGCGGATACACCTGCGCCGCGGTGCCGGTCCTGGACCCGATGACCGGTGAGCTGGCCGGCAGCGTCAACCTCACCACCTGGTCCGACTCCTCCTCGGCGCTGCTGCTGGCCCTCGCGCAGGCCGCGGCCGGCCACACCGAGGCCCTCATGCTGGCCCGCGGGAGCGGCAGGAGGGCCCGGCCGGCCCCGCGCGGCGAGGTGTTCCAGGTGTACCCGGGGCGTGCCCGGGACGGCGGCGGGACACCGCTGCTGTCCCCGCGCTGGACCGACGCGGTCGCGGAGGCGCGTGCGGCGATGACCCGGGGGCAGCTCCTCGCCGTGGTCGGTGAGCCGGGCGCGGGCAAGGCGGCCCTCGCCTCGATCGCCCGGCGGGAGATCAAGCCACGCGAACGCCTGCTGTGCGCCCGTCCGCCCGCCGGCGCCGACATCGACTTCTGGCTCACGCTCTGGGCCCCCGAACTGGCCAAGGACGACACCTGTGTCATCACCGCGGGAGTGGACAGGCTCCCGGCGTGGGTGGCCGAGGAGTTGGCGCGGCTGCTCACCGCCGCTCCCCGCACGGCCCCGGAGCCGGGCCGGCGGGCCCTGCAGCCGTCCGTCATCACGGCCGAGGACTACGCGAGCATCCCCGAGCCCCTGCGCGTCCTGGTCGGCGCCGTGGTGGAGGCCCCCGCCCTGCGGTGGCGCCCCGACGACATCCTGCCGCTCGCCCACCACTTCGCGCGCCGGCACCGCGGCCGCCCGGTCACCTTCTCCACGGCGGCGGCCCGCGCCCTGGCCGACCACCACTGGCCGGAGAACGTCAAGCAGCTGCAACGCGTGGTGCGGGACGCGGTATCGCGTACGGATGTGGTGGATCTCCGACATTTGCCCGGCGAGATCTTCACGAGCACGGGCCGGCGGCTGAGCCGCATCGAAGCCCTCGAACGCGAGGAGATCGTGCGCTGTCTGAGCGAGCCGGGGACGACCATGGCGGGGGCGGCGGACAAACTCGGCATGAGCCGCGCGACCATCTACCGCAAGATGGCGCGGTACGACATCAAGATGCCCGGCCGCACACCACGCGCCCGCCCGTGACACGCGCCCGCCCGTGACACGTGCCCGCCCGTGACACGTGCCCGCCCGTGATACGCGTTCGCCCGTGACATGTGCCCGCCCGTGATACGCGCCCACCCGTGACACGGCGCCGGACGCCGCGCGGGGCCGCCGCCCGGACCTGCCCGGCGGTGGCCCTCCGGATGCCCGGGCGCTCCGCCGCAACGCGGTTGTCCGCCGTCCGGCACCGCACTACGGTGCCGATGTGGACCTCTTCTCACGCTCCTGGGCCGCGTTGCGCGCGGCGGTCGCCGAACTGCCCGACCAGGACTTCGAGCGGCCCTCCGGCTGCACCGGCTGGCTCGTGCGGGACCTGGTGAGTCACCTGGTCATCGACGCGCAGGACGTGCTGATCACCCTCGCCACCCCCGCCGGGACGGAACCGACCGTCAACGCGGTGACCTACTGGAGGGTCCAGGACCGGCCGCCGACCGGCGAGGACCCGCTGGACGCGCTGACCGTCCGGCTGGCCGCCGCGTACCAGGAGCCGGGCCTGCTCACGTTCCACCTGGACGACGTGGGCTCGGCCGCCGGACGCGCCGCCGAACTGGCCGACCCCGGCGCCCGGGTGAGCACCCGTGGCGAGGTCCTCACCGTGGCCGACTACCTCACCGCGTACGTGCTGGAGTGGACGCTGCACCACCTCGACCTGATCGCGCACCTCCCGGGCGCGGCGGAACCGCCCCCGGAGGGCCTGGCCCGCTCCCGCGCGATGCTGGAAGAGATCGCCGGTGCCGCGTTCCCCACGTCGTTCAGCGACAAGGACGCGCTGATGGTCGGCACCGGCCGCCGGGCGCCGACCGACGCGGAGCGGGCCGAACTCGGCGGGCCGGCCGGGAAACTGCCGCTCTTCCTCGGCTGACGCTCACCAGAAGGGGTCACGGCGACGCGTCGGTGCGGACCCGCGTGAGCGCGGCGACCACCTCCCGCGGGTCGTCCGCGTGGAACCGGAGCGTACGGGCGAAGCCCCGCGCACCGAGCGGACGCACGCACTCCACCGGTTCCGTCAGCTCCACCGTCACCGTGGTCTGACTGCCCACCGCCAGATCGAGCACCCCGTCCGCGCCCAGCCGCACCAGCCGCCCGTCGGGGTAGCGCCGATCGACCCGGGCGGCGGCGATGGCGGCGGCCGGAACCCGCAGGTCGAACAGTGCGCCGTAGCGCAGGCGCAGCGAGCCGTCCGCTCCCACGACATGGGGCCGGACCACACAGGCCGCGTGCAGGCCGAGGACCAGCACCACGCCGTACACGTCCACCACCAGCAGGACGGCGTGGACGGCCGGCCACGGGATCACCACGGCCAGCGCGACCGTTTCGACGACCGAGACGAAGAGCAGCGCGTACATGATGGCCGTCTGGGGTCCGGTGTAGGCGACGGCCAGCGCGCCCTCGGGGATCCGGTGGCGGCGGCGCAGCACCCACAGCCCGAGGCTGTGCAGGGTGCGGACCTCGTGCGCGAGCAGCCGGCGCACGGCCACCGGGACCGGGGTGCGCAGCGCGTCTCGCGCGGCGTCCCGCCGGTCCGCCCCGGCCCGCCGCCGGGCGGCGTACAGCCGCCACAGGACCACGGCCTCCAGCGCGAGTACGGCCGCCACCAGCGCCTCGGCCGTCACCAGGACCGCTCCGGGGATCCGTACGCCTGCCACCGCACACCCCAGGAGGGCCGCCTCGGCGGGCAGCGCCGCCCACACCGCGGCCCGCGCGGTCCGCACGCTCATGACGGCCTCCCGTCCATCCGGGCGGCCAGCCGTTCCATCATTCCGCGCACCACGTCGGCCTGGGCGGGGGAGTAGTCGGCGAGCAGGGCCTGTCCGAAGCCCGGCACCGCCGGGCCGCCGTCCCAGACGGCCTCCAGCACCTCGTCCGGTACGAGGGCGGCCAGGTCGTCGGCCAGCGCCGCGATCCGCGGATCGTCCGCCGGCGCCCCGTCCAGTTCGTCCAGCCGCTCGTACAGCGAGGGCACGGCCGGGTCGTCGGCCAGTGGCCGCAGCGCCGTGTACAGCGCCTCCCCGCCGATCGCCCCCTCCAGCAGGATGAGGTGTTCGCGGTCCTTGGCGGCGGCCGGTGACGTGGCGGCGGGCGCGGCCTTCCAGAGCTCGACGAGCGCGGGGGAGAGCGGCGCGTCGGGTGTCAGCGGGCCGTCCAGCAGCGCCGCCAGTACCGTGCGGCGGCGCTGGATCTCGTGTTCCTGGCGCGCGAGGTCGGCGTCCAACTCGCCGAGCACCTCGGCCAGTTCGCGCCCCGCGTCGTCCGCGAGGACGTCACGCACCTCATCCAGGCTCAGCCCCAGCTCGGTCAGCCGGCGGATCCGGGCCAGGGCGACCGCGTCCCGGATGCCGTAGGAGCGGTATCCGTTGGCCCGCCGCACGGGCTCGGGCAGGAGACCGATGTGGTGGTAGTGCCGCACGGCCCGGGAGGTGACTCCGACGAGCGCGGCGATCTCTCCGATGCGCATGGTGGAAGTAGAAACCCTGACGCCGCGGCAAGGTCAAGTCCGGCCGGCGCCCGCCCTCCCGGAAAGCCGGGCCGCGCCGGGCCGCCCCTTCCACCGCCGGCCGGTGGCGTTCGCGGAGGAACGGGACGGGTGCGCACACGCCCCCGGCCGGCGGCCCGGCTCCAGGCGCGTACACCGAGCCGGGAGCCCGCACTGCCGACCGGGAGCCCGTGCTGCCGACCGGGCGGGCGCGGGCGGCACCGGGCGGGCGTGGGCCGCACCGGGCGGGCGCGGGCCGCGCTGGTGGTACGGGCCGCGCTGGTGGTACGGGCCTGCCGCGGACGTCGGCCCGCGGGGCGTGTTTCGGCGTCCAGCTGCGGGCCCGGGACCACCACGTCGGACCCTGGGGCGTCTTCTTCTGCCTGGCGGCCGGTCACCGCCCTCGCCGTGGACCTCCTCCGGCTCACGGACCGGGTCAGCGGGCCGGGTCAGTGGGCCGGGTCAGCGGGCCGCCGCGACGGGTGCGCCCTTCTTCCGGGCGCGGTACGCGGCTGCCTTGATCTTGTTTCCGCAGGACTTCATGCCGCACCACTGCCGGCGCATGCCATCCGCCGTGGCCCATCCGCGCGGTCCGCCCCGGCTCATCCGAGGTCCGTCCCGGCCCCTCGCGCGGTCCACCCGGCCCATCCACGGTCCGCCCGGCGCTGCGGCGGCCCATCCCGGTCCGCCCCGGCCCGTCCCGCGGTCCGTTCCGGCGTGGCGGCGGACGCGCTCTCGCGCTGCCGCCACGCCGTACGGTCACCGCAGCCGGATCTCCCGGCCCTGCCAGCGCCTCCGCAGCCAGCGGTCATGACTGGCCAGGACGATCGCGCCGGGACCGGTGCCCAAGGCGGCCTCCAGCTCGTCGCACAGCCGGGGGGACAGGTGGTTCGTGGGCTCGTCGAGCAGCAACAGCTGCGGCGGGCGCGCCACCAGCAGCGCCAGCGCGAGCCGGCGGCGCTGGCCGACCGACAGCTGCCCGACCGGCTTGTCCAGGTCCGCCTCGTGCACCAGGCCCAGCGAGCCCAGCGGGACGGCCTCCGCCCGCTCGGCGCCGAGGGAGAGCCGGTAGGTGTCACGGACGGTACGGCCGGGCCGGTCGAACACGGTGTCCTGGGCCAGCAGTCCCACGGTCAGCCCGCGCCGTCGCCGTACCGCGCCCTCCGCCGGGAGCCGCCCGGCGAGCACCGCCAGCAGGGTCGACTTCCCCGTCCCGTTTCCCCCCGTGACCAGCAGGCGCTCCGTGGCCGACACCTCGAGGCGGTCGATGGTGAGCCGGCCCGGCACGCGCACCTCGCGCAGCGAGACGAGGGTGCCGTCCGCCGCCTGCTCGGCGAGCGCGGTGCGCCGGAAACGCAGCGGCTGCGGCGGTTCGCCGACCTGGTCGCGCTCCCGTTCCGCCAGTCTGCGGGTGGCGTTGCGCACCCGCCGCGAGATCTGGCTCTGTACCCGGCCGGCCCGGTGGCCGTAGCCCATCTTCTCGTTGTCCCGCCGCTCGCGGTCCGGGGCGAGGCGGTGCGCGGTCACCCCGGCCGAGCGGCGCAGCGCCGCCAGTTCCTCCTGCTCCTCGGCGTAACGCCGCTCCCAGCGCTCCCGCTCCGCGGACTTCTCGGCCAGGTAGGCGCTGTAGTTGCCGCCGTACCGGACCGGGCCGTCCACGGCCGGGTCGAGGTCGATCAGATCCGTGCAGACGGCGTCGAGGAAGGCCCGGTCGTGGCTGGCCACCACCACCGCTCCGGGCAGACCGCGCACCTGGTCCTCCAGGAAGGCGGCGGCGCTGTCGTCGAGGTGGTTGGTCGGCTCGTCCAGCAGCAGGGCGGAAGGCCGCCGGACCAGCAGCGCGGCCAGCGCCAGGCGGCCGCGCTGCCCGCCGGAGAGCGATCCGAGCGGCCGGTCGTGCCCGACCGCGCCGAGGCCCAGTCCGTCGAGCACGATCGCGGCACGGCGGTCGGCGTCCCACGCCTCGCGCCGCTGGGCGCCGTCCAGCCGCCTGCCGTACGCGTCGAGCAGTGCGGCGTAGCCGGGGGAGTCGTGCGGGGTGCGGGCCAGTTGCTCGGTGAGGCGCTGGAGCTCCGCGAGGTCGTCGCGTGCCTCGCGCAGGGCGTCGGCCAGCACATCGGCCACCGTCGAGGCGGCGTCGAACGGCATCTCCTGGTGCAGGAAGCCCAGGTCGGCCGGGCGGGTGACGCTCCCGGAGTCGGGTTCGTCCGCGCCGGCGAGCAGCCGCAGCAGGGTCGACTTGCCGGCGCCGTTCTCCCCGATCAGCCCGATGCGGTGGCCGGGGGAGGCGGTGAGGGAGAGACCGTCGATGACCCGCCGGGTGCCGAGGGTACGGACGATGTCGTGGGCGAGCAGGGCTGGTCGAGGCATGGGTGATCCGTCCAATCCGTCCGATCCGTCCAACGTGATCGTTTTCTTGGTCCGCCGGGCGACACGCCTCGGACGCGGACCTGTTCGACACGTCAGCGGCTCACACCTCCGGGGCCCCCGTCTCCGTCAGCTCCCCGTCGGCCAGCCGCAGCCACCGGTCCACACCGATCCGGGTGAGGAACCGTTCGTCGTGGCTGACCACCACGAACGCCCCCTGGTAGGAGCCCAGGGCGCTCTCCAGCCCGGCCGTACCGACCAGATCGAGGTTGTTCGTCGGCTCGTCCAGGAGCAGCAGCTGCGGGGCCGGCTCAGCGCACAGGACACAGGCCAGGGTGGCGCGCAGCCGCTCGCCGCCGGACAGCGCCCCGACCGGGAGATGGGCGCGGTAACCCCGGAAGAGGAAGCGTGCGAGCAGGTTCATCCGCTCCGCCTCCGCCCTGTGCGGGGCGAACGCGGCGAAGTTCTCGGCCACGGTGCGGTCGAGGGCCAGCAGGTCCAGCCGCTGCGAGAGGTAGGCGATCCGCCCGTCGGCCCGCCTGGTCCGCCCGCCGTCCTGGGCGAGTTCGCCACCCACCAGGCGCAGCAGTGTGGTCTTGCCCGCGCCGTTGGGACCGGTCAGCGCGATGCGTTCGGGGCCGCGGATCGTCAGGTCCACGCCCTCTCCGGCGAACAGGGGCCGTTCGCCGTGGCGGACCTGCATCCGCTCGCCGAGGAAGACGGTGCGCCCGGCCGGCACCTTGGTGTCCGGCAGATCCAGTGTGATGTGCTGCTCGTCGCGCAGGGCGCGCTCCGCCTCGTCCAGCCGGGCCCTGGCCGCGCCGACCCGGGCGGCGTGCGTCTGGCCCGCCCGGCCGGCGGACTCCTGGGCGCCGCGTTTCATGTTCCCGGCGAAGATGCGCGGCAGGCCCGCGTTCTTGAGGTTGCGGGCGGCGTTGCTCGCGCGCCGCTCGGCGCGTTCCCGCGCCTGCTGCATCTCCCGCTTCTCCCGCCGCAGCTCCTGCTCGGCGTTGCGCACGTTCTTCTCGGCGGCCTCCCGCTCGGCGCGCACGGCCTCCTCGTACTCGGTGAAGGTGCCTCCGTAGAAGCGCACCTCGCCGCGGTCGAGTTCGGCGATGCGGTCCATGCGGTCCAGCAGCGCGCGGTCGTGGCTGACCAGCAGCAGGCAGCCGTTCCAGTCCGTCAGCACGTCGTAGAGCTTGTGGCGGGCGTCGAGGTCGAGGTTGTTGGTCGGTTCGTCGAGCAGCAGCACATCGGGCCGCTTCAGCAGCTGGGCCGCCAGGCCGAGCGAGACGATCTGGCCGCCGCTGAGCGTGCTCAGGCTCCGGTCGAGGGCGAGGTGGGCCAGGCCCAGCCGGTCCAGCTGGGCGCGGGTGCGTTCCTCGATGTCCCAGTCGTCGCCGATGGTCGTGAAGTGTTCCTCGCTCACGTCCCCGGACTCGACGGCGTCCAGGGCCCGGATGACCTCGGCGACGCCCAGCACCTCGGCCACGGTGAGATCACCGGTCAGCGGAAGGGTCTGCGGCAGATGGCCGAGTGTGCCGGTCACGGACACCGACCCGGTGGTGGGCCGCAGTTCACCGGCGATCAGCTTGAGCAGGGTGCTCTTGCCGGACCCGTTGGGCGCGACGAGACCGGTGCGTCCGCTGCCGACGGTGAAGGACAGGTCGTCGAAGACCGGTGTGTCGTCCGGCCAGGAGAAGGACAGGTTCGAGCAGATGACGGAGGCGTCGGACATGGAAGAGACCTCGAAATGAGACGCGGGCGCGCGCACAGTGCCGCCCGGGACATGGGAAAGGAGGGAACGACCGAACGGCCACGACGGCGATGCTCCTGAGCACCGGCCGGTGGCCTGTCAGATCCGGGTATCACCCGGAGATGTCGTCGTCACCCACCATGTCTGGTCTCCTCGTCGGACAGCGAAGGTGCGAACACTCTAGCGCACGCCGGTGCCGCGCGACGCGGTCCGGGGCGCCGCCGCCGTCGTGCACCACAGGTGGGCCCTCGCCGCCCGTCAGCCCGATCGGTGCCACGTACCTCGTCGAGGAGACCGAACCCCCGGTGACCACCTGTCAGGCGCGGCGGTCGCCGGGGCCCACCGGCCGGAGGGCGGCGTCCGGCCGTTCCGTACGCTGTGCCCATGACATCGGGTGCCCGTGAGAGAGTCCCTCCGCGAGAGCGGCTGCTGAACACCGCGGCACGGTTGTCCCGCGCGAACGGCGGCCACACCGCCGGAGCGGACCAGCTGCTCACCGGGGCGGGGGCCGCCAGGGCCACCGTCCACCGCCACTTCCCCGGCAAGGACGGTATGGTCGCCGCCCATCCGCGGGAGCGGGACGCGGCCGGTGCGGGCCACCCCGGTCCCGGTCGCGTGGCGCGGGCGCCCGGCCGGGCCGCGCGACGGGGTGGCCGTGAGCGCGTGTCCCGCCGGCCGGACACCGGGGAGACGCCGCGGCGGGCCGCGGCGAACCTGGTGGACACGGGAACGGCCCGGCGGGGAAACCGCGCGGGTGGGGGAGGGGATGAGCCGGTGGGGGTGTCACATGGAGGTGGCGATGACCGAGGGTGAGCTCTGGTACCAGGATGCGACCGCGTTGGCCGCGTTGATCGGCGGGCGGCAGGTGTCCGCGACGGAGGTGATGCGGGCACACCTGGACCGCATCGAGGCGGTCAACCCGAAGGTCAACGCCGTGGTGACGGTCCTGGCCGAACAGGGGCTCGCCGCGGCGCGCGCCGCGGACGAGGCCGTGGCCGCCGGTGAGGCGGTGGGGCCGCTGCACGGTGTGCCGTTCACCGTGAAGGACGCGCTGGACGTGGCGGGAGCGGTGACCACGCGCGGTTCGGTGTTGTTCCGGGACCGCGTCGCCGCCGCCGACGCGACCGCGGTGGCGCGGTTGCGGGCGGCCGGCGGGATCCCGCTGGCCAAGACCAACCTGCCGGAGTTCTCCTACTGGACCGAGACCGACAACCCGCTGGTCGGAAGGGCGCGCAACCCCTGGGACGGTGAGCGCACGCCGGGCGGCTCCAGCGGTGGCGAGTCGGCGGCGATCGCCGCCGGGATGTCACCGCTGGGGCTGGGCAGCGACGTGGCCATCTCGGTGCGCGGCCCGGCCCATGACACGGGCATCGTCGCCCTGAAGGCCACCCGGGGGCGGGTGCCGATCACCGGGCACTGGCCCGAGGTCCCCCGCCGCTACTGGCACGTGGGCCCGATGGCCCGCAGCGTGCGGGACATCGCGGCCGCGTTGCGGATCCTCGCCGGCCCCGACGGTGCCGACGGGTACGTACGGCACTCGCCGCCGTCGCCGCCGGACGCGGCCGACGCGCGGAGCCTGGCCGGGCTGCGGGTGGGCTGGGCGGGCGATCCCGCGTTCGGCCCGGTGGACCGCGAGGTGATGGCCACCGTCGAGGCCGCCGCGGACGGCTTGCGGGAGCTGGGCTGCACGGTCGAACCCGCCCCGCCCGCCGGGCTGGAGGCGATCGACGCGACCGCGTTGAGCGCGGTGCTGTACGCCGCCGAGGTGGGGCCGTACTTCCGGCGGGTGACCGCCGGCCGCGCATCCGAAGTGCACCCGGTCATCCAGCGGACGATCGCCGCGCCGGAGGTGGCCCCGGCCGACTACATCGCCGCACAGCAGGAGGTCGAGGCGCTCAGCTCCCTGTTCGCCGGGTACTTCGAGCGCTACGACGCGCTGCTGTGCCCGGTGTGCCCGATCCCCGCCCCGCCGCACGCCCGGCCGGCGTTCCAGGTGGGGGACACGACCGTACCGGCGCGCGGCATCATGCGTGCGACCGTGCCGTTCAACCTCACCGGTCTGCCGGCGCTGTCGTTGCCGTTCGGGGCCACCACCGGCAATCTGCCGATCGGTGTTCAGCTCGTCTCCCGCTGGTACGACGAGGCGACCATCCTGCGCCTGGGCGCCGCCCTGGAGGCGGTCAGCCCGGTCCGGCACCGCCGCCCCGACCTCGGCTGACGGCGCGGCCCGTGGGCGGCGCGGGCTCAGCCGTCACCGGGCGGTGTGCCGGTCTCCGCCGCCTGGCGGGGGAACCGGCCCGGCGACGTGCACATCGCCCGGCGACGGTGCACATCACCGGCCCCCGCCGGGTGCGCCGCTGAGCTCGTCACCCGTCAGAGCGGTGATGGGTTTCCTGGAGGCCGGGTGCCGTCCAATCACGTACATGAACACATATGAACGTAAATGCGTACATTGGGTGCCATTGCGGTAGTAAATTTGTACGCTTTATGTCATGAGCGCGCGGTTGGCTTTGCTCGCCTCGGTGGATCCGGGCGTCCCGGAGAGCGAAGTCTTCCGGCTGGCCCTGCACCACGCCGCCGCGGAACTCGGCGCCCTGGGCGGAACCGTCCACCTGCGCGGCCCCATGTCCGCGCTGCGGCTGGTGTCGTCGGCCGGTCTCCCCTCCGGCATCACCGGCTCCTTGGAGATCATCGACCAGGACGGGCCGCTGGCCGCGGCCCGCGCCCTGCGCGGCGGCAGAGGCGTGTGGGTGCCACCGAAGTCCACCGAACCGGACGGGGCCACCGGTGCCGGCGGCCCCGCCGCGGCCCGGTGGCTGCCGGTCGGCCGGGTCGCCGTGCCCTTCTTCAGCGGGGAGCGCGGCATCGGCGTGCTCACCCTGTTCGTGGTGGACGCGGACCAACCCGGCCCGGACGCCTGGGAGTTCCTGCGGTCCGTGATCGCCTGGGTCGAGGAGCGCCTGAGCCAGGCGCCGCCGCCCACGCGGCAGGCACGGGAGGAGCGCGGCGGCGACCGTCTGCGGCACGCGCTCAAGGCGGTCCGGGTCGGCTCATGGGACTGGAACATCCAGACCGGCGACGTGATCTTCGACGAGGCCGCCATGGAGCTCTACGGCATCAGAACCGAGGAGTTCACCGGCAAGATCGAGAGCTGGATGAGGACCGTCCACCCCGATGATCTGCCTCCCACGCTCGGGGCGGCGCAGCGGGCGATCAGGGACCACGGGGTGTACGAGGCCGAGTACCGGGTGCGCAAACTGGACGGAAGCTGGGGCTGGACCCGGGCCCGCGGCCGGGCGACGTACGACGACCGCGGCGAACCGGTCCGCATGGTCGGCATGGGATGGGACAGCAACGAGTCCCGTTCGGCCCGCGACGCCCTCAGCCGGGCGCTGCGGTACATGAGCGACGCCTTCCTGGCCGTGGACGACGCATGGAAGATCATCTTCGCCAATCTCGAAGCCGAGCGGACGCTGGGTTTCTCCGAGGAGGAGCTGTTCGGACGGGTGCTGTGGGACCTGCCCGCCGTACGGCAGGTCCCCGACCTGGAGCAGCGTTGCCGGCAGGCCGCGGCCGAGGACGAGTCCACCGGCTTCGACGTAACGATGCCGGACAGCGGGCGCCGCTACCACGTACGGCTGGTCCCGGGGCCCGACGGCCGTACCCTCTACCTCACCGATGTCACCGAGCAGCGGCGGCACCAGGAGGAGCGCCGGGCGGCCGAGCACGCCGCGGCCGAGCGCGCGGCCCGGATCGCGGAGCTCACCGCGGGCCTCGCCAAGGCGATGACCTCGCGGGAGGTGGTGAACGGGGTCGCCGCCCGGGTGCTGCCGCCGTTCGGCGCCGGGGGTCTGCTGGTGCAGGTCATCGAGGACGACCGGCTGCACGCCGTGGGCTCGGTCGGCTACTCCGACGACTTCATCGCCCTGGTCGACGGCCGCCCGCGGTCGGAGCGCGACCCGGCCTGGGAAGTGATCCGCACCGGTGTGCCGCTCTTCCTGTCCTCCGCCGCGGAGTACGCCACCCGCTACCCCGATCTGGCCGACCTGCCGGGACGGGCCGGCAAGTACGCCTGGGCGTTCGTGCCGCTGACCGCCTCCGGGCACACGTTCGGGGTGTGCGTGGTCGCCTTCGACGAACCACGCCGGCTCGACGACGAGGAGCGCACCCTGCTGACCGCGATCTGCGCCCTCGTCGCCCAGGCCCTGGAACGGGCCCGGCTCTTCGACGCCGAACACACCCGGTCGCGCGAACTGCAGCGCAGCCTGCTGCCACAGGCCCTGCCCCAGCTGGCCGTGTGCGGCTCCGCCGCCCGCTACCTCCCCGCCGGGCAGGGCACGGACGTGGGCGGGGACTGGTACGACATCATCCCGCTCTCCGGCGGCCAGGTGGCGCTCGTCGTCGGCGACGTCATGGGCCACGGCCTCCCCGAGGCGACCACGATGGGCCGGCTGCGCACCGCGCTGCACACCCTGGCCGATCTCGAACTGCCCCCCGACGAGATCATGAGCAACCTCAACGACATCGTCTCCGACATGGCCGAGGACTCGTACGTGACCTGCCTGTACGCGCTCTACGACGCCACCGCCCGGACCTGCTGCCTGGTCTGCGCCGGGCACCCGCCACCGGCCGTGGTGTGTCCCGACGGGCGGGTGTACTTCCCCGAGCTGGAGATCAACCCGCCGCTGGGCGCCGCCGAGCCGCCCTTCGAGACATCCGAGGTGGCGGTGGACGAGGGCACCCTCCTGGTGCTCTACACCGATGGCCTGGTCGAATCGGGCAGCCGTGAGATCGACGTCGGCATGGCCGACCTCGCCCGGCTCCTGCGCGCCGCATACGGGGGCGTCGGTGCCGACGACGGCGATCTGGAGCGCCTCTGCGACATCCTCACGGCCGGACTGCTCCCGGCCGTGGAACCGATGACCGACGACGCGGCACTCCTCGTGGCCCGGCCGCACGCCCTGCCGGACGAGAAGGTGGCGTCCTGGCCGCTTTCCGACACCCCGCAGGCGGCGGGGCAGGCTCGCCGGTGCGTGCGCGAACAGCTGTCCGCCTGGGGCCTGGACGAACTGACGCCGACCACCGAGCTGCTGGCCAGCGAGCTGGTGGGAAACGTGGTACGCCACGCCAAGGGCCCGGTGCGGCTGCGGCTGCTGCACACCGCCGGACTGGTCTGCGAGGTCTTCGACGGCAGCCTGACCATGCCCCGCATCCGCCGCGCCACGGAGACCGACGAAGGCGGCCGGGGGCTGCAACTCGTCACCGCCCTGTCCCACCGCTGGGGCACCCGCTACACACCGATGGGGAAGTGCATCTGGACCGAGCAGGCGCCGCTGGGTCCGGACCGGCGGACGACCGACCCCTCGGAGTTCATGGTCCCGGCCGTGGAGGACCTCGACCTGTGAGCCGGTGGCCGGCCACGTGCGGGTGCGCACACGTCCCGGCGGCGGTGGCCGCTTCCCGGCGGCCGGGCGCCCCGCTCACGAGCCGGAGCGCAGCGCCCGCGACATGCCCAGGGCCGCGGTCCGCACCGCCGGTGCCGGCTGGGCGGGCCGGAACCGGCCGCGGGGCACCGCCACCGAGACCGCCGCCACCGCCACCGGGTCGTCGAAGACCGGGGCCGCGATGCAGCTCACCCCGCCGCCGCCTCTTCCTCCTCATAGGCCAGACCCGCGACCTGGGCCTGTTCGATGGCGGTGCGCAGCCGCTCCGGGTCGGTGACCGAATGCGGGGTGAGACGGGGCAGCGGTGCCGCCAGAACCTCCTCGGTCAGCTCGGCGCCGGAGAACGCCAGGAGCGCCTTGCCGACGCCGGTGCAGGTCAACGGCAGCCGGCCGCCGATACGGGACGGCAGGGCCCGCCGTGCTCCGGCCGGGCCCGTCGTGCTCCGGCCCGGTCCCCGCCGGGCGCCCGCCGTGTTGGTCCGGCACCGCTGACGACGGGATTTCACGCGGGCGCAATGATTCTTTCCTCATCCGCCTGCTAGACATGGTGAGATGAGCACCCCACCGCTGTACCGCAGGCTGTACGTGGATCTGGCGCGCGTCGACGCGTCCAGGTGTCGACGCTCCTGACGTCGTCTTCGCCCGCTCCGCGCAAGGCGATCCCACGCGCGTGGCCCCGCCACACCCCGACCGCGCGACGGCTCCCCCGGGGACGTCGCGCCCCGAGGCGAGCGCGGCTTCCTCGGGCGGCCGGAAGGCGGGCGGCGGTCCGTTTCGGCCGCGCCGCCGGGCACCTCACTTCCGCGCGCACGCCGGGAACAGACCGCGGTGCCCCGCTGTTGTGGGCTACGACGAGATGGCGGTACTGCGCGACGGGGAGGTGCGGCACATGCGACGGCTGCCGTGCCCCCGCGCCCTGAACCCCCGCCGCCGTATCCGTCTCCACTCCCGGCCGCACATCGATCTGCGGCGTGTGGCCGGCGCGCTCTGTCGCCCCTGATCCTCCTTCTGCCCCTGGCCGGGGCAGTTCCCCCCCCATCCCGCCGGCCCGCCGCCGTGCCCCGCGCGCCTCGCCGAGGGCCGGCCCTCCGCTACGGATCTCCAGGAAGGCACCCACTCGTGTCCTCAGCTCCCTCCTCACCGCTGCACCTCGCCGTGGCCCTCGACGGCACCGGCTGGCACCCCGCCTCCTGGCGTGAGCCGGTGGCCCGCCCCCGGGACCTGTTCACCGCCGGATACTGGGCCGATCTGGTCGTGGAGGCCGAGCGCGGCCTGCTCGACTTCGTGACCTTCGAGGACGGCCTGGGCCTGCAGTCCTCCCACTTCGGCGACCTCGACGGCCGCACCGACCAGGTCCGCGGCCGTCTGGACGCCGTGCTGACCGCCTCCCGCGTGGCACCCCTCACCCGGCACATCGGTCTCGTACCGACCGTGGTGGCCACTCACACGGAGCCGTTCCACATCTCCAAGGCGATCGCCACCCTCGACTATGTGAGCACCGGGCGGGCCGGGCTGCGCGTGCGGATCACCCCCCGGGCGCACGAGGCCGCGCACTTCGGCCGCCGCACCTTCCCCCCGTTCAGCCTGGCCCAGCTCCGGTCGCCGGCCGGACAGGAGCTGATCACCGGCCTCTTCGACGAGGCCGCCGACTACGTGGAGGTCGTGCGCAGGCTCTGGGACAGCTGGGAGGACGACGCGGAGATCCGGGACGCCGCCACCGGCCGTTTCATCGACCGCGACAAGCTGCACTACATCGACTTCGAGGGCGCGTACTTCAGTGTGAAGGGCCCGTCCATCACGCCCCGCCCGCCGCAGGGCCAGCCGCTGGTCAGCGCCCTTGCCCACGACACCCTGCCGTACCGGCTGGTGGCCCGTCAGGCCGACATCGGCTACGTCACCCCGCACGACGCCGGCCAGGCCCGGGCGATCGTCGCGGAGATCCGCGCCGAGCAGGAGGCGGCCGGCCGCGCCGCGGAGCCGCTGCACATCTTCGGCGACCTGGTGATCTTCCTCGACGACGACCCCGCGGCCGCCGCGTCCCGCCGTGCCCGCCTCGACGACCTCGCCGGCGAACCGTACCTCGGCGACGCCCGCGTCTTCACCGGATCGCCCGTCCAACTCGCTGATCTGCTCCAGGAGTTGCAGTCCGCCGGCCTCACCGGCTTCCGGCTGCGCCCCGCCGTCCACGGCCACGACCTCCCGGCCATCACCAGCGGATTGGTGCCCGAACTCCAGCGCCGCGGCGCCTTCCGCCGCGCCTACGAGGCCGACACCCTGCGCGGACTGCTGGGCCTGGCCCGCCCCGCGAACCGCTACGCCGCCACCACCGCCGCCACCACCGCCACCGCCACCGCCACCGCCACCGCCTGAGCCGGAAGGACCGCAGCCCCATGAGCAAGCCGCTGAAGCAGATCCATCTGGCCGCCCACTTCCCGGGAGTCAACAACACCACCGTGTGGAGCGACCCCGCGGCCGGCAGCCATATCGAGTTCAGCTCCTTCGCCCACTTCGCGCGGACCGCCGAACGCGCCAAGTTCGACTTCCTGTTCCTCGCCGAGGGGCTCAGGCTGCGCGAACAGGGCGGGAAGATCTACGACCTGGACGTGGTCGGCCGCCCCGACACCTTCACGGTCCTCGCCGCGCTCGCGGCCGTCACCGAACACCTCGGCCTCACCGGCACGATCAACTCCACCTTCAACGAGCCGTACGAGGTGGCCCGGCAGTTCGCCAGCCTGGACCACCTCTCCGGCGGCCGCTCCGCGTGGAACGTCGTGACCTCCTGGGACGCCTTCACCGGTGAGAACTTCCGGCGCGGCGGCTTCCTGCCGCAGGAGGAGCGCTACTCCCGCGCGAAGGAGTTCCTGGCCACCGCCAACGAACTCTTCGACTCCTGGCGCGGCGACGAGATCCTCGCCGACCAGGCCACCGGCACCTTCCTGCGCGATGCGAAGGCCGGCTCGTTCACGCACACCGGCCGGCACTTCGACATTCACGGTCAGTTCAACGTGCCCCGCTCGCCGCAGGGCCGCCCGGTGATCTTCCAGGCCGGCGACTCCGACGAGGGCCGCGAGTTCGCCGCGTCCAGCGCCGACGCGATCTTCAGCCGGTACGCCACGCTCGAAGGCGGCCGGGCGTTCTACCGGGACGTCAAGAACCGCCTCGCCACCTACGGCCGCGGCCACGACCAACTGAAGATCCTGCCCGCCGCCAGCTTCGTCCTCGGCGACACCGATGCCGAGGCCGAGGAACTGGCCAAGGAGGTGCGCCGCCAGCAGGTCAGCGGGGCCACGGCCATCAAGCACCTGGAGTTCGTCTGGAACCGGGACCTGTCGGCGTACGACCCGGACGGCCCCCTCCCCGACATCGACCCGGACCCCGGCGAGCACCACATCGCCCGCGGCCGGGCCCAGGTGCGCATGTACCACGACCCGCTGGCCACCGCTCGCGAGTGGCGGGAGCTGGCCGCCGCCAACAACTGGTCCATCCGCGACCTCGTCATCGAGACCGGCAACCGGCAGACCTTCATCGGCTCCCCGGCCACCGTCGCGAAGACCATCAACGACTTCGTACAGGCCGACGCGAGCGACGGCTTCATCCTCGTCCCGCACATCACCCCCGGCGGCCTCGACGTCTTCGCCGACAAGGTCGTGCCGCTGCTTCAGGAACGGGGCGTCTTCCGCACGGAGTACCAGGGCCCGACCCTGCGCGACCACCTCGGCCTCGCCCACCCGGACGACGCACGCGGTGAGCGGGTGGCGTCATGACGTCGCCGAAGCGCTCCGCCGGGGCCCTCCGCCGCCCCGGCCCGATCAGGCCGAGGGGGCTCGTAACACCACAGGAGACCCCTGTGTGATCGCCCGGGACCGCGCCCGTCCGGCGCGGTCGTCCGCCGTACCGCGCGGTGGAGCCGCCATCGCGTGCGGCTCCACCGCGGGCCTGTGTCAGCCCAGCCTGAGCAGGAGTTCGCAGAGCCCGTCCGGCATGGTGATCATGCAGTCGTGGCCGGTCGCCAATTCCCACACCTGCGCCGGGTCACCGTTGGGCTGTACCGCGGGAACGGGCCGCCGGGGAATGCCGTCGGGCTTGACGGTGCAGTGGATGTGCGTCCGCGGAATCGTCGTCACGGCCGGGTTGTCCAGCCGGACCGGCTGCTGGAGGCAGCGCACCGGCTGGTCCGAGAGCATCGTGCGCAGCCAGGCGACGTCCGCCGGGTCGGTGACCCCGAACAGGCCGAAGGGCGGCGGCATCTCGGGCAGCGGCGGAACCCGCCAGCCGCTGTCGGACTTCAGCGCGAGGTCGATCAGGGCCTGGGTTGCGGGCTGGGCGTCGACCGCGCTCTCGCCGTCCTCCGGGACCATCGCGTCGAGGTAGATCAGCCGGGCGATCCGGTCCGGGACCTGGTTGGCGACGGACGAGATGACCAGCCCGGCGTAGCTGTGGCCCACGAGTATCACGTCGGTGAGGTCTTCCCCGGTGATCAGCTCGACGATGTCGTCGACATGCGTGTCCAGCCCCACCTCGGGGCCGGCCAGATGCGTCGTGTCGCCGTAGCCGGTCAGCGACGGCGCGAACACCCGGTGGCCGGCCGCCGTCAGCAACGGCACCACCCGCTCCCAGCACTGTCCACTGTGCCAGGCACCGTGGACCAGCAGATATGTCGCCATGGTTGTCGCTCCTTGCTGTGGCGGTCCGCGTCGGGGCGCGGAAGGACGAGGACATATACGGACGGCGGCCCGCGCGCATCTGGCGCGGGCGGGGCCACCGATCACGCTGCCGCCCCGGGCCCCGGCCGTGCCAGAGTCCCCGCGTTCCTGGGGGTGACAGGACCAGGCACACGCGTGGCCGCGCAAATTACAGTGAGGGCATGGCCGACGAACCGAACCCGCTGGGCGATTACGTGCGCGCCCGCCGTGAGCTCGTCACCCCGGAACAGGCGGGCATCCCCGTACAGGGGCTGCGGCGCGTGCCGGGACTGCGCCGGGAGGAGGTCGCGATGCTCGCCGGCATCAGCGCCGACTACTACCTGCGCCTGGAACAGGGCCGCGACCGCAACCCCTCCGTGCAGGTCCTCGAGTCCCTCGCCCGTGTGCTGCGGCTGGACGACGACGCGACGGCACACCTGCTCCGCCTCGGCGCCGCCACCCCCCGACGGCAGCGGCGCCGGCCCCGGCAGGAGACCGTCCCTCCGGGCACCGCCAAGCTCATCGCCACGCTGCCGCTGCCCGCCTATGTCGAGGGCCGCTACCTCGACGTCCTGGCCGCCAACGACGTGGCCACCGCCCTGTCGCCGCGCCTGGTGGCGGGGGCCAACCGCCTGCGGGACGCGTTCCTCGACCCCGCCGAGCAGGCCCTCTACCCGGACTGGGAGAACGCCCTGGTGGACCTGGTCGCCGGCTTCCGCCAGTCCGTCGGCACCGAGACGGACGACCCCCGGTTCATCGAGCTGGTCGGCGAGCTGTCCCTGGCCAGCCCCCGGTTCAGCCGGCTGTGGGCCCGCCACGACGTTCAGCGCTGCGGAGGCGTACCCCTGCGCATCGACCACCCCCAGCTCGGTGGTCTGCGGCTGAACCGGGAGCGGCTGGGCATCGCCGGCACGGCGGCCCAGAAGCTCGTCATCTTCCACCCGGACCCCGGCACCGACAGCGCCGAGAAACTGGCACTCCTGGCCTCCGCCACGCGGGCACCGGCCGCGCCGCGGGAGACGACCGCCGACCACCGACGGCCGGGTGCGGACACCCGCCACGGTGCGTAGCCGCCGAGCGCCAGGCGGGTGTGCCGGGCGCCTTCCGCCCCCGTCCGGCGGCCGTTGACGAGGAGATACGCCGATCCGGGCAGGAACACCGGGCCCGGACGGTACGCCCCGATCAGTGGTGGGCGGGCAGGGTGATTCCGTAGGCCCGCATCTTGCGGTAGACCGTCGTGCGCGAGATGCCCAGCCGCTGGGCCGCGAGCAGTTTGTTGCCGTCGGCCTCCAGCAGCGCCGCGACCAGGGTGTCGCGCTCCGCGGTCTCCCAGCCGCTCAGCGAGCGGTGCCCGGCGGCGTGCAGGGACGGCGGCAGGTCGCGGGGCTCGACACGGTACGTGCGCCGCCCCGCGGCGGCCTTGCGCAGCACGGACTCCAACTGGCGGACATTGCCCGGCCAGTCCTGCCGGCGCAGCAGCGGCAGCACCTCGGGGGAGCACTCCGCTCCCGCGCCGACGCGCCGCAGCAGGGCGTCCACCAGCGCGGGCAGGTCGGCGAGGCGGTGCCGCAGCGGTGGCACGGTGACCGCCTCCGCGAAACACCGCAGCAACGTGTCCGCCCCCTCGGGAGCACCGCCCAGTGTCGCCACGGTCCAGGTGCCCCGCGCCGCCGCGGCGGACAGCGCCTGGGCGACGGCCGGGGCCCCCGCGGTGGTCACGGCGTCGAGATGGAGCAGCACCAGGGCGCGGCCGGGGCCGGCGGGCGCGGAGCGCAGCGCGTACGGCAGGCTGCCCGGGAGGGGCGCGTCATCCGGACCGGTGGCCCCGTCCGCGTTGTACAGCGGATTCGGAGCGGTGGCCCCGTCCGCGCCGTACGGCGGATTCGGACCGGTGGCCTCGTCCGCGCCGTACCGCGGATCCGCGGCGTCGATGACCACCGGCGCCCAGGCCGCCCCGGCGAACGCGTGGGCGGCACGGGCCAGCGCGGCCTTGCCCGTCCCGGCCTCGCCGTAGATGAGCAGCGGTACCCGCTCACGGGCGCAGCGCGCCGCCGTGCGGGCCACGGTGTTCCAGGCGGGGTCGGTCCCGGCCAGCCCCGGCAGCGGGCAGGGCCTGGTGTCCCTGCCGCGGGGGCCGCCGGGGGCGCGGCTTCCCGCCGTCCCGCGCGGCTCCTCCGCCGTGGGCGCGTCGTCGAAGGTCAGGTCCAGCAGATAGCCGGCCTTGCCGGCCGGACCGTCCACCCGGCGGCAGCGCACCAGCACCGACCGGCCACCCGTCAGCTGCACCCTCCGGCGGGTGCGTGGCGCGTGCCCCAGCTCGGCCGCGGCCTCGTGCAGCAGCCGGTGGTCGTCGCCGGTCAGCCGTTCCGCCGCGGCGGAGTTGGCGAGCAGCAGGTCCTGGCCGAGGCAGAGCACGGGCCGGCAGCCGTAGTGGGTCGCCTGCCGGAACGCTTCCAGCAGGGCGTGTTCACAGGTGGTGCCGGACTCGTACAGCATCCGCTCGACGTCGTCGGCGGCCTCCTGCACCAGGGCGGCCATCAGCGAGCCCGCAGGGCCGTTCCAGCAGGTCAGGTTGATGGCACCCTCGACCCGACCGCTGATCGGATTGCGGATCGGAGAGGCCGCGCAGGAGACCTTCTGCAAGCGCTCGTTGAAGTGCTCGGTGCCCAGCACCATGGAGGAGCGGCGCTCCTCCAGCGCCATCCCGATGCCGTTCGTGCCGACGAACTGCTCCGCGTAGCTGAAACCGGGCGCCAGCTTCACCCGGTCCAGATGGGCCGACAGCCGCAGCTCCCCGACGCGGCGGTCGCGCACCCACCCCTTCCGGTCGGTGACGATGACACAGACGTCGGAACCGGCCAGCGTCCGCTCCAGCCGGTCCAGCACGGGTGTCGCGGCCCGCATCAGGCGGCTTTCCCGGTCGTAGTCCGGCTGGTAGGGAACGGTCACTTCGTCGATGCCGATTCCCCAGTGTTTCGAGCGCTGCCAGGAGTCGCGGATCTTCTCGGGCACGACCGAGGCCGGTGGTTCCGCGCTCTGCAGGAACTTCAGGCGCGCCCGTGCGATGTTCCGTTCCCGCGCTGTGCTGTCCATGGGCGAGGTGTCTTCCGAGGGAGTGTTTCCGCCATATTACGAATGCCGGGCTCGAGCGCAAGATCTCGCGCGGGAACGGCGAGACCGCCGGTCGGGGCCGCCGTGGCGACGGCGGAGCGCCCGTGTTCCACATTGAAAAAGTCGACGGAGCCGGTCGCCGCCACGCTGATGGACGAGGCGGACCGCGGAGGGCACGCGGCCCGCTCCGCCTCAGCGGAAACGAGCGGAACAGACCGGAGGAGCACCCATGACTTCCCGTATCGCCATCGTCACCGGAGCGGCCCGCGGCATCGGACGGGGCATAGCGGAGCGGCTGGCGCAGGACGGCCTCGACGTGGCCGTCGCCGATCTGCCCGCCATGCGCGGAGAGCTGGACGAGGTGGTGGCCGCCATCGAGCAGCGGGGCCGCCGGGCCCTCGCCGTGGAGACGGACGTGACGAGCAAGGAGCAGACCGACGCGCTGGTGCGGGACGTGGCCGACCACTTCGGCAAGCTCGACGTCTTCGTCGCCAACGCCGGCATCGCCCGTGTCGCTCCTCTGCTGGACACCGAAGTGGAGGAGTTCGAGAAGGTCATGGCCGTGAACCTGCGCGGCGTCTTCCTCTCCTACCAGGCCGCCGCGCGCCAGATGATCGCCCAGGGCACGGGCGGCAAGATCATCGGTGCCGCCTCGATCGTCGCCTACCGCCCCTTCGCGCTGCTCGGCCCGTACTCCGCCTCCAAGTGGGGCGTACGCGGCCTCACCCAGGCCGCCGCCATGGAGTGGGCGAAGCACGGCATCACCGTCAACGCGTACTGCCCCGGCATCGTCGGGACCGCCATGTGGGACCTGATCGACGAGAAGCTGGCGGAGGCGGAGGGCCTGGCCAAGGGCCGTGCGATCAAGAAGCACGCGGAGGCGATCGCGCTCGGCCGGGTCGAGGAGCCCGCGGACGTCGCCGCCTTCGTCTCCTACCTGGCCTCGCCGGACTCCGACTACATGACCGGCCAGTCGGTGATGATCGACGGCGGCATCCAGTTCTCCTGATCCGATCTCCTGATCCGACGCGGAACGGCCTGGCCCACCGCCGTCCTCCCGCTCCGGCCGGGGAGGGCGGCGGCCGGGCGCGGCGGCGGACGTGCACGG
>NZ_BBOX01000107.1 GCF_001553455.1 Streptomyces hygroscopicus subsp. hygroscopicus | reverse complement strand
GGCGGAGCTGCGCGCGTCCGACGCGGACCGCGACCGGATCGCGGACGTCCTGCGGGAGGCCCTCGCCGAGGGTCGGCTCCAGCCCGAGGAGCACGCCGAGCGGATCGACGCGGTCTACCGCGCCAAGACCCTCGGCGAGCTGGAGCCCCTGGTCCGCGACCTGCCCGCCGCGCCGGTCCGCGGCGCCGCCCCGGCCGGGGCACACGCCGCCGAGGCGGACTGGCCGCGCGCCGCGCCCGAGTCGGAGAACCTGATGGCGATCTTCGGCGGGTCGGTGCGCAAGGGGCGTTGGCGGGTCAGGCGCCGTACGAACGCCCTGGCGGTCTTCGGCGGTGTCGAGATCGACCTGACCGAGGCGGTCTTCGAGCAGCAGGAGATCGCCATCCACGTGGTGGCCGCCTTCGGCGGAGTGGACATCAAGGTGCCGGAGAACGTCTCGCTGCGCAGCTCGGGATCGGGCGTCTTCGGCGGCTTCGACGTCAAGACCTACGAGGCGCCGGACCCCGACGCGCCGATCGTCCACATCAGCGGTTTCGCCGTCTTCGGCGGGGTGGAGGCCAAGCCCAAGCGGGGAAAACGGCTGAAGAACCTGCGGGCATAAGCCCTGCAGAACGGGCATGCGGGGGAAATTCCGGGCGGGACAACGGTGTGCATAAGCCCGCGCACAGCGGGTAAGGCTTGGTGCATCGTCTCTCGTACGGCTGATGGGGGTGCAAACGGGGCCGTACACCTCGAGGCGGGCAAGGGTGACCACCGGAAGCCGTCGTCAGGAGTAGACCGTGCTGCAACCGCATCAGCCCCTGCTGGAAGCCGCCGTGCCCCCGCAGCGCGTCCCCGCGCGGGATCAGGCCGGCCCCTGGCACTCGGAGGCGGTGTGCCGACGGGATGAGGCCGGGCTGTTCTTCGCTCCTTCCAAGGAGCCCACGGCTGCCAGGCTGTCGCGGGAGGAGGCCGCCAAGCGCGTCTGTGCGCGCTGCCCGGTCATGGTCGAGTGCCGGGAGCACGCACTGCTGCAGCCCGAGCCCTACGGCGTGTGGGGCGGGCTGACCGCGGCCGAGCGCCGGGTCGTGCTGGCCCGCCGCCGGCGCCGGGAGGCGGAGCTGCAGCGCGCGGTGCGGGTCGCCGCCGCGGGCTGAACTCTTCGGGACCTGGGCCGGGCGCCGCCGGGAGGCGGTGCCCGGCCCTCGTCGTCGTGGCCGTACGCGCTCAGCTCGGCCGTTCGAAGTCGACCGAGGCGTAGGCGCGCAGCTTGGCCAGCCGGTGGGTGGAGTCGATCTGCCGGATGGTGCCGGACTTGGACCGCATGACCAGCGACTGGGTGGTGGCGGTCTCCGCGCGGTACCGCACCCCGCGCAGCAGGTCCCCGTCGGTGATGCCGGTGGCGACGAAGAACACGTTGTCGCCGCTGACCAGGTCGTCGGTCTGGAGGACCTGGTCGAGGTCGTGGCCCGCGTCGATGGCGCGCTGCCGCTCCTCGTCGTCCTTGGGCCACAGCTTGGCCTGGATGGTGCCGCCGAGGCACTTGATCGCACAGGCCGCGATGATGCCCTCCGGGGTGCCGCCGATGCCCAGCAGCAGGTCCACCCCGGTGCTCTCGCGGGCGGCCATGATCGCGCCGGCCACATCGCCGTCGGAGATGAACTTGATCCGGGCGCCGGCCTCCCGGATCTCCTGGACGATGCCCTCGTGCCGCGGGCGGTCGAGGACCACCACGGTGACGTCCTCGGGGCTGGACTTCTTGGCCTTGGCGATCCGGCGGATGTTCACCCCGGGCGGCGCGGTGATGTCGACGAACTCGGCGGCGTCGGGGCCGGTGACGAGCTTGTCCATGTAGAAGACGGCCGACGGGTCGAACATGGTGCCCCGCTCGGCGACCGCCAGCACGGAGACGGCGTTGGCCATGCCCTTCGCGGTGAGCGTGGTGCCGTCCACCGGGTCCACGGCCACATCGCACTCCGGGCCGGTGCCGTCGCCCACGCGCTCACCGTTGAAGAGCATCGGCGCCTCGTCCTTCTCCCCCTCCCCGATGACGACGACGCCGTTCATCGAGACGGTGTGCACGAGGGAACGCATGGCCTTGACGGCGGCGCCGTCGGCGCCGTTCTTGTCGCCGCGGCCCACCCATCGGCCGGAGGCCATGGCGCCCGCCTCGGTGACCCGGACGAGTTCCAGGGCGAGGTTGCGATCGGGGGCGGCGGGGCTGACCTCGAGCTGGGACGGCAGATGATGCTCGGTCATCGGAGCGCACCTTTCTGTACGACGACGGACCGGAAGGACTCCTTCTCCCCGAGGGGAGTGCAGGAGAGTGAGGGTGTTCATGACTTTATCCGCTGATTGATGCAGTGAGCAGACAGCCCCACGCATGAGCACGGCCCTGTTGCGAGGCGCGGCGACCGGATGAGGGACGATAGGGGCGTGGCAGGTATGCGTGGCAAAGAGACGATCCGGGACATGGTGCTGTCGCTGGCGGCGATAGGCGTCGTCGTGGCGGCCATCTACCTCTTCGGGATTCCGCACGACGAGGGTGCCAAGGGCGACGGGGTGAAGACGGTGGACTACCGCGTCGAACTGGACACGGCCCGCCGCGCCGCCCCGTACCCGGTGGCCGCCCCCGAGCCCGGGAGCCTGCCCAAGGGCTGGCGCGCGACATCGGTGACCTACCGGGCCGCCGAAGGGCAGAACGGCGCGGCCTGGCACCTCGGCTTCCTCTACCAGAACGAGGAGTACGTCGCGATCGAGCAGAGCGACGGCAAGGCCGTGCCGTTCGTGGAGGACGTCACCCAGCAGGCGCGGGAGACGAAGCGGACGCAGCGGATCGACGGCAAGGAGTGGGTCCGCTACGAGGGCGACAAGTACGACGCGCTGGTGCGCAAGGAGCCGGGCGTGACCACGGTGGTCACCGGGACGGCGTCGTACGGGCGGCTGACGGAAATGGCCGCCGCGCTCACCGAGAAGAAGGGCTGAGCACGGCGGCCACGCTGCGGGCCCGGTCGGCGGCGACGCTGCGGGTCTGGTCGGCGGCGACGCCTCGGGTCTGGTCCGGGCTTCGGCCCGGTTTGGGCTTCGGTCCGGTCTGGGCTTCGGGTCCGGTATGGGCTTCGGCCCGGTCCGGCTCCGGGCCGTCGAGCGACACCGCGCTCCCGGGCACCCCGGAGCCGAACCGAGCCGTGAAGGACCTCAGACCGTTCAGACCGTTCAGACGGTGGTGATGACCTGGTCGTAGTCCAGACGGGGGCCGCGGGGGAACCAGGCGTCCTCGCCCGGCTTGCCGATGTTGACGACCATCAGCGGGGTGTGGTCCTCGTCCAGGAACTCCTTCTGGACCCCGGCCGGGTCGAAACCGGTCATCGGGCCGGCGGCGAGACCGGCGGCGCGGACACCCAGGATGAAGTAACCGGCCTGCAGCGAAGCGTTGAGCGCCGCGGCCTGCTCACGGGCGGAACGCTCGGCGAAGAAGACGTCCTTGGCCTGGGGGAAGTGCGGGAAGAGGGCGGGCAGCTCCTCGTGGAACTCGTTGTCCGCGGCGAGGATCGCGACCAGCGGGGCACTGGCGGTCTTGGGCTGGTTGCCCTCGGCCATGTGCTGGACCAGACGCTCGCGGGCCTCGGCGGAGCGGACCAGCACGATGCGCAGCGGCGACTGGTTGAACGCGGTCGGCGCGTACTTGATCAGGTCGTAGATCGCCTGCACCTGCTCATCGGTCACCGGCTCGTCGGTGAAGGTGTTGGCGGTGCGGGCCTCACGGAAGAGGAGGTCCTGGGCGGCGGGGTCGAGGGCGAGAGCCATGAAAGAAAAACCTCTGTACAAGCGGGGATATCGCTGACGGCCACCACTCTACGGGGTTTAGATTAATGTTCAACTAAAGTCTGGGCCGCAGTACGGCCAAGGTGCTCCGAATCACACCGAAGCGGAACCCGCTGCGTCCCGGGCCGCCTCTGTGTCCCTGGGCCGTCTCGTGTCAGGCGCGCCCCCTGTCTGGGCCGCCCCGGCGTCCGGAGTCACTCCGTCCGGATGGTCCCGCGCCCGGTCGCGGCCTCCTGAACGCCCCGCGCCCAATCGCAGCGCTCCCGAGCGCCCCGCGCCCGAGCACCCTCCGCCGCCCCTCGCCCCGCCCGTGCCCCGGGCCGGGCGGGGGCGTGGGGCGGCAGGGGGGCGGTCAGCTCTCGGGGGCGCTTTCGGCGCCCTCCTCCGCGTCCGCCTCCTCGGCCAGCGCCGCGTCCAGCCGCGCCCGCGCGCCCTCCAGCCAGCGGCGGCAGACCTTCGCCAGCTCCTCGCCCCGCTCCCACAGCGCGAGCGACTCCTCCAGGCTGGTGCCGCCGGCCTCCAGCCGGCGCACCACCTCGACCAGCTCGTCCCGCGCCTGCTCGTAGCCGAGCGTCGTCCCGGCCCGATCGCCCGGGTCGGCCTGTTCGCCCCGCTCGGCCCGTTCCGCCCGCTCGGCCTGCTCGTCCGTCTTCGCCATGCCCCTCACCCTATTCAGCGGGTCCGACAGCGACCCGTACCCGGAACTCGCCCTCGGCGACCCGCGCCCGCAGCTCCTCGTCCTCCGCGACCTCCTCGGCCGCCCGTACCACCGAGCCGTCCGGGTGCTGGAGCACCGCGTAGCCCCGCCGCAGCGTCGCGGCGGGGGAGAGCGCCACCACCCGCGCCTGGGTGTGGGCCAGCTCGGAGTCGGCCCGGTCCAGCAGATGCCCCAGGCAGCGCCGGGCGCGCTCCAGCGTGGCCGTGATCCGCTCCTCGCGCTCGTCCACCATGCGGTGCGGCTCCCGCATGCACGGCCGGGCCAGCGCGGCGGCCAGCCCCCGCTCCTCCCGGTCCAGCAGGCCGTGCACGGTGCGCAGTGCCCGCTCCCGCAGCTGCTGGATGCGCATCAGCTCCTCGCCCACATCCGGCACGATCTTCTTCGCCGCGTCGGTGGGGGTGGAGGCGCGCAGATCGGCGACCAGGTCGAGCAGCGGCGAGTCCGGTTCGTGGCCGATCGCGGAGACCACCGGCGTACGGCAGGCCGCGACCGCCCGCACCAGCTGCTCGTCGGAGAACGGCAGCAGATCCTCCACGCTGCCGCCGCCGCGCGCCACCACGATCACGTCCACGGCCGGCAGCGCGTCCAGCTCCTTGACCGCCTCGATCACCTGGGGCACCGCGTGCACCCCCTGCACCGCCACATTGCGCACCTCGAAGCGGACGGCGGGCCAGCGCAGCCGGGCGTTCTCCAGCACATCGCGCTCGGCGGCCGAGGCGCGCCCGCAGACCAGCCCTATCAGCTGCGGCAGGAAGGGCAGCGGCTTCTTGCGGTCGGCCGCGAACAGCCCCTCCGCCGCCAGCGCCTTCTTCAACCGCTCGAGCCGGGCGAGCAGTTCGCCCACGCCCACCGGGCGGATCTCGGCGGCCCGCAGGGACAGCTGGCCGCGCGGCGCGTACCACTCCGGCTTGGCGTGCACCACGACCCGGGCGCCTTCGGCGACCGTGTCCGCGATCTTGTCGAAGACGGCGCGGAAGCAGGTGACGGTCAGCGAGATGTCGTAACTCGGGTCGCGCAGGGTCAGGAACACCACACCGGCGCCGGGCCGCCGGGACAGCTGGGTGATCTGCCCCTCGACCCACACCGCGCCGAGCCGGTCGATCCAGCCCCCGATCAGCCGGGACACCTCGCCGACCGGGATCGGCGCTTCCGCGGACGTGTTGACAGCCATGACCGCGAGGGTATCGGCCGCGACCGACAGACCCCTGGGTCATCGCCCCTACCATGGGGGACATGACTGCAACCTCCGCCCGCCGGGTCCTGCTCGCGGCCCCCCGTGGCTACTGTGCCGGTGTCGACCGTGCCGTGATCGCTGTCGAGAAGGCCCTGGAGCAGTACGGCGCGCCGATCTACGTGCGCAAGGAGATCGTCCACAACAAATACGTCGTCCAGACCCTGGAGAAGAAGGGCGCCATCTTCGTCGACGAGACGGAGGAAGTGCCCGAGGGGTCCATCGTGATCTTCTCGGCGCACGGCGTCGCACCGGTCGTCCACGAGGAGGCCGCCCAGCGCAGGCTGGCCACCATCGACGCCACCTGCCCGCTGGTCACCAAGGTCCACAAGGAAGCAGTCCGGTTCGCCAAGGAGGACTACGACATCCTCCTGATCGGCCATGAGGGCCATGAAGAGGTCATCGGCACCAGCGGTGAGGCCCCGGAGCACATCACGCTGGTCGACGGCCCCGAGGATGTGAAGAACGTCGAGGTGCGCGACGAGTCCAAGGTCGTGTGGCTCTCCCAGACGACCCTCTCCGTCGACGAGACGATGGAGACCGTGGACGCGCTCAAGGAGCGCTTCCCGAAGCTCATCAGCCCGCCCAGCGACGACATCTGCTACGCGACCCAGAACCGCCAGACCGCGGTCAAGCAGGTGGCCGCCGAGTCCGACCTGGTCATCGTGGTCGGCTCCAAGAACTCCTCCAACTCGGTGCGGCTGGTGGAGGTCGCCCTCGGCGCGGGCGCCAAGGCCGGCCACCTGGTCGACTACGCGAGCGAGATCGACGAGGCGTGGCTGGAGGGCGTCACCACGGTCGGCGTGACCTCCGGCGCCTCCGTGCCGGACGTGCTCGTCGAGGGCGTCCTGGAGTGGCTGGCCGAGCGCGGTTTCGGCGATGTCGAGGTCGTCCAGCCCATGCAGGAGTCCCTGACCTTCTCGCTGCCCAAGGAGCTGCGCCGGGACCTGCGGGCCGAGGCCGCCGCGGCGGCCGCCTCCGGCCGGACGGAGGGGTCCGGGCGGTGACGGACGGGGAGGGGGCCGCCGGGGCGCCGGGGGCGCAGGTGTTCGGTGTCGACATCGGCGGTTCGGGGATCAAGGGCGCGCCGGTGGACCTGGACCGGGGCGAGCCGGCGGCGGAGCGCCACAAGGTGCTCACCCCGCATCCGGCCACGCCCGAGGCGGTCCTGGGCGGGGTGGTGGAGGTCGTCCGGCACTTCGGCTGGTCCGGGCGGCCGGTCGGGGTGACCTTCCCGGGCGTGGTGCGGGGCGGCGTCACCTTCACCGCCGCGAATGTCGACAAGAGCTGGATCGGCACCGATCTGGCGTCGCGGCTCGGCGAGCGGCTGGGCTGTCCCGTGACGGTGCTGAACGACGCGGACGCGGCCGGGGTCGCGGAGGTGACCTTCGGCGCCGCCGCCGGCCGTAAGGGCACCGTGATCGTGCTCACCCTCGGCACCGGCATCGGCAGCGCGATCTTCACCGGCGGGCAGCTGGTGCCCAACGCCGAGCTGGGCCATCTGGAGCTGGACGGCCACGAGGCGGAGAAGCGGGCCTCGACCAAGGCCAAGGAGGACCACGACCTCAGCTGGTCGCAGTGGGCGCGCCGGGTGCAGAAGTACCTCCTGCACCTGGAGATGCTCTTCTCCCCGGAACTCTTCGTCCTGGGCGGCGGGGTGAGCCGTAAGGCGCACAAGTTCCTGCCGTTGATCGAGGGCGTCAGGGCCGAGATCGTGCCTGCGCAGCTCCAGAACAACGCGGGGATCGTGGGTGCCGCGATGGCCGCGGCGGCTGCTGCCGGCGACGCCGGGTGACCAGCACGGCCCGTCGTACCAGCACGATCACCACGGTCAGCAGCGTCCCCGCGTAGAGCCAGCCGGCCTGCAAGGACAGTGCGGTGAACACCCCCACCGCCTGTCCGCCGAACCCGGCCGACCCCTCGTTGACCGGCAGCAGCCCGGCCGTATAGGCCAGCGGCACCGTCACCGGGGCCGCCGGCAGATCGGCGGGGCGCACCCACAGCCCGCAGGCCACGCACACCAGCAGGAAGAACACGCTGTACGCGGTGGGGGAGCCGGAGAACAGCAGCGCGTCGAGGCAGCCGAAGCCGAGCATCGCGAGGGTGGTCAGCAGCCCCGTGCCCAGTCCGGTCAGCCGGGGGCTGGGGAAGGACAGGCTCCGGATCCGCCGCAGGACGGCGGGCAGCGCCGCGGCGGGTCCGGACGGACCCGGCCGCCGCGCCGCTTGCTGTCTCGGGGCCCTCGGTGTGCCGCCGGGGCGCCCACGGCCCTGCCCCGTGCTCCGGCCCCGGCCCCGGTCCGTGTCGTCCGCCGCCGAGCGGGGCTGCGGGGCCGCCGCCCGGCGGGGCGTACGCGTGCTGTAATGCTCCACCCGACCAACGTAGGGCGCCGGAGGACGGGAATCCGGTCTTGGACACGCCCTTCGCAGGACCTTGGCAGTGTGTTCGACTGATTGTCGGCCCGGCCGGGTGATCGGAGGCGGCCCCGTAGACTGGTGGACCGGCCCCGCAGGGGCCCGTCATCAGTCCTCACATTCTCGCTACGGGAAGTCGCCAACGTGTCGCTCACGATCGGAATCGTCGGTCTGCCGAATGTCGGCAAGTCGACCCTTTTCAACGCCCTGACCAAGAACGACGTGCTGGCGGCCAACTACCCGTTCGCCACCATCGAGCCCAACGTCGGCGTGGTCGGTGTCCCCGATCCCCGCCTGGACAAGCTCGCCGAGATCTTCGGCTCGGCCCGCAAGCTGCCCGCCACCGTCGACTTCGTCGACATCGCGGGCATCGTCAAGGGCGCCTCGGAGGGCGAGGGCCTGGGCAACAAGTTCCTGGCGAACATCCGCGAGTCCGACGCCATCTGCCAGGTCATCCGCGCCTTCAAGGACGAGAACGTCGTCCACGTCGACGGCCGGATCTCGCCCAAGAGCGACATCGAGACGATCAACACCGAGCTGATCCTGGCCGACCTCCAGAC
Organism: Streptomyces hygroscopicus subsp. hygroscopicus; assembly: GCF_001553455.1. Lineage (GTDB taxonomy): Bacteria > Actinomycetota > Actinomycetes > Streptomycetales > Streptomycetaceae > Streptomyces > Streptomyces hygroscopicus. The sequence continues at coordinate 80,964 of NZ_BBOX01000107.1, read as the reverse complement.
CATCGAGAAGGTGCTGCCGCGCCTGGTCAAGGAGTCCCGGATCAAGAAGGACAAGCAGCCCCAGGTCAAGGCCGTCGAGGAGGCCAAGGCCATCCTCGAGGAGGGGCGCACCCTCTTCTCCGCCGGCATCGTCCAGGGCAGCGAGCGCGCCGCCCTTCTCCACGAGCTGCACCTGCTCACCACCAAGCCCTTCCTCTACGTCTTCAACGTCGACGAGGAGGAGCTGACCGACGAGTCCTTCAAGGCCGAGCAGCGCGCCCTCGTCGCCCCCGCCGAGGCGATCTTCCTCAACGCCAAGCTCGAGGCCGACCTGGCCGAGCTGGACGAGGAGGAGGCCCTCGAGCTCCTCCAGTCCGTGGGCCAGGAGGAACCGGGCCTCGCCACCCTCGCCCACGTCGGCTTCGACACCCTGGGCCTGCAGACCTACCTCACGGCCGGCCCCAAGGAGTCCCGCGCCTGGACCATCAAGAAGGGCGCCACGGCCCCGGAGGCCGCCGGTGTGATCCACACCGACTTCCAGAAGGGCTTCATCAAGGCCGAGGTCATCTCCTTCGAGGACCTGGTCGAAACCGGCTCGGTCACCGAGGCCCGCGCGGCGGGCAAGGCCCGTATGGAGGGCAAGGACTATGTGATGCGGGACGGGGACGTGGTGGAGTTCCGCTTCAACGTGTAACCAACTCGTTACCGTGCGCTAGGTGGTTCGTCAAGCGTGCAGATCAGAAGGGGCTGAGCTCTGGCGAGCTCAGCCCCTTCTGCGTTCCCGTGCTGGCTTGGTGCTGACTCCTAGTTGCTCGTCGATGGCGTGAGCCTTTCGAGATCCAGGCTGATGTCGAAAGGCACAGGGCGCTTCAGAGTGCCTCGGAAGATGCCGGCGGGCGCGTAGACGCCAGTTGGTTCGTCGAGCTCGTAGACGTGGACGACAGGGGCGCCGTCTTCGTCCTCGATGCACCAGTAGTGGGGGATGCCGGCCTCCGCGTACTTGCGCAATTTGACCGTGCGGTCCCGGTGCGCGGACTCGGGTGAGACGACCTCGATGACGAGTCGCACCTCGTCCGGCGCGAACCAGGTGCGGTCTCCGTCGTAGTCGGCCGTCGTCAACAGCAGATCCGGCTCGGGCCGGTTTCGCTCGTCGAGTTTTATGGTCATCTCGCGACCGACCCTGACGTCGCCGGGCGCCTGCTCCATGAGAGCCACGGTGAGCATGGTGACGAGGTGGCCGTGCCACCACCTCTGCGGCGACATCATGAAGACAAGCGCTCCGTCGATCAGCTCGGTGTGGCGGGGTGCCTCGGGAAGGCGGTCCAGGTCCTCCGCGAACCAGCCTTCCTCACGCGGCGGGCGCATCCAGTCGGGCAGTGCGGTCATGGCTCAACCGTAGCGATCCGACGAGGCGCGGGCCACGAGATCGTCACCGGGGGACTGCCCTTCCTCTCGGCCCGGAGTCCCAGACCTGTCGCCGGTGCTGATTCTGTGCAGACTTGGATCTCTCAGAAGCCCGTTTCCGCAGGTGGGAGCGTTATGGCGGACGTTCCGCTTCAACGTCTGGCCACCGCCTCAGCGGCGGCGTGATCTGGCGAATGTGCAGGTCAAGCGGGGTCGGTCCCGGCGGGGCCGACCCCTTCGCGGTACCCCGTCGCCGGATCCGGGCCGGAGCGAGGTGACGGGGCGCCGTTGAGTCCTCCTCCAGGGGCCCAGCGCGCTTCGGTACCGCCGGGGCGCGGCCATGGGGTCGGCGGCCGCGGGTGACGGTCCTGGGCCGGGGTCAGGCCGTGGGTGCGGTGGTGGTCATCCAGTGGGTGAAGGCGGCGTAGCGTTCGGCGGACTCGGCGGCACCGTTGGCGTGCTCGACCGCGGCGGCGTGCTCGCGTACCTGCTCGAACCGGATTCGGCGGGCGCTCTCGTAGCGGGCGAGGGCGGTGGCTGTGGTGGATCCGCTCGCCAGTTCGGCGCGTAGCACTCCGGCGTCCTCGATGCCCAGGGTGCCGCCCGCCGCGATGTGCGGGGACAGGCCGTGCGCGGCGTCCCCGATCAGTGCGACCCGGTCCGTGGTCCAGCGCCGCAGCTCGGGGACGAGCATGATCTGATTCTCCAGGATGGACTCCTCCGGCGTCGCGGCGATCATCTCCAGGAGCTCGTCGTGCCAGCCGGACTCGGCCACGTTGCGGGCCCGCCGCAGGGCTCGGTCCCTCTTGCTGCCGACGAGTTCACCGGCGTCGAACTGGCCGACCCACCACATGGTCCGGCCCTGCGCGACGCGCGTGTAGCCGCCTCGGGTCCGCGCGGAGCCGATCGTGACGAACGTGCCCTCCGGTCGCTCGTCCCCGGAGGAGGGCAGCACGGCCCGCCAGGCGTAGTTGCCGGCATGCTGTACCGCCGCGCTGCCGGGCACCAGGGCGGCGCGCACGTCGGAGTACACACCGTCCGCTCCGATCAGCAGATCCGCCCGCAGCGGCGCGCCGTCGGCGAGGTGCACCTCCACGTGTGTGTCGTGTTCGGTGAAGCCGGTGACGTGTGTTCCCAGGCGGATCCGGTCCCGGCCGACGGTGTCGGCGAGAAGGTTGTTCAGGTCCGGCCTCGGCACCATCAGGAACTGGTGGGCGGCCGGGTCGTAGCCGGTCGCGCGCATCGGGTGTCCGGCGGCGTCGAAGAACCAGGCGTCGACGGTCCTGCCCATGCGCCGGACGTCGTCGCCGACGCCGAGGGCGTCCAGTTCCCGCAGCGCGTTGGGCCACAGGCCGATGCCGGCCCCGGCGGCCCGCACCTGCGGCGCGTGTTCCAGCACGGTGACCTCATGCCCGATCAGCCGCAGCGAAGCCGCGGTGGTGAGCCCGACCAGACCCGCTCCCACGATCACGGTGCGCATCGTTCCTCCCCTTGCCGTCCGGTGTGGTGGTGAGACCGGCCGGCGACGGAAGACGGCCAACCGGGCGCCGGACCGTCGGACACGGCGAAGCTCACGCTCTTCACGCAGCCAACTTAGCACTAACCGTTAGTCTTTAAGGGCAAGTCTATTTTCTGATCCGTTAGTGTTATGGCGGCTCGGTTCGAGCCGGCTGTCCGGCTCGTCTGGGGTGGTGACCGTCCCCGGCGGGCTCTTGGTGTCGTGGTGGTTCCGCCGGTTGCGCGGCCGGTGAACCCCGCGACCGGGCGCCCACATCCACGGCCGATGTGGGCGCCCGGAGTTCCCTGAAACAGCGTCAGGCCATCTGCGGCGCCTGCTCAGAACAGTGCCAGGCCCTCGCCGCTGGTGTCCGCGATGACCGGCCGGATCTCGGCAGGGAGGCCGTCCAAGCGGTCAGGACCGGCCGCGGCGGCCACCGCTGGGGCCGTCTCGGCCAGCCAGACGCGGAACCGCTCGGCGGCTTCGCGGTAGGGGACGCGTGCCAGGACACGGTGCTCGCCGGAGGGGCAGAAGTCGACGGCGACGGTGAGGAGACAGGAACGGGGCGCGTTCTGACTGCCCGTCCAGGACACGCGCAGGACACCGCAGGGCGCGCGCCCGCGGGAGGCGGGGTGGGTCGGGCGCAGCGATCGGCAGGCTGTGTGGGCGGTCCAGGCGGCGAGGTGCGGCAGGGGCAGGGTGGTGCGTGCGCGGCAGCCGGGGCAGCGGTGCCAGTGGCGGAGCCAGTGGTCGGCGTCGGTGTGGAAGAGGCGGGTGTAGCGGTTCGCCACGCGGATGTCGTTGCTGTACAGGTGGTCGGGGCGTTCCTGGGTGTTGCAGGACTGGCAGACCGGGGCACGGACGTAGCCGTGTTCGTGGCAGTGGTCGAGGACCGCGGCGGGCGCGGTGCGGCAGACGGCGCACGCCCACCCGGCCATCCTGCGGGAGGTACCGGGCTTCCTGCTGAGCACCGAGTACACCTGGCCTGTCAGCTCTCCGTTGTACGGGCGCGGTGGGGCGGTGCGGCCCTCGGGGTCCGTCGTCCGCCCATCGTCGGTGTCTGGGGCCTGCCGGGGGCGGGAGGGCTCTGGGGCGTGCCGGGGGCGGGCCTGTGAGTGGTGGGAGGGCTCTGGGGCGTGCCGGGGGCGGAAGGGCGGCTCGGTGGCGGCTGCGCTTGCCCGGCGGGTCCGCGCGGCACGCACCCACCGCGTTTCGGCGTGCTCGGCCGCGTCGAGCAGCCTGACCACGGCGCGCGGCAGCCACCACGTCGGCCGCGTCCCGTCGCGGGTCCGCTCCACGAGTATCCGGCGCCAGTCGATCCCGGCCAGGTGGTACGGCCGGACGGCTTCACATCGTGCCGCCCGCTCCGGGCCGCCCGGTTCCCGCGGTTCCTCCGTGAGGCGCCGGCGCCAGCGCAGCGGCGTTTCCTCGTCGCGCTCCTGCCCGGGCGCCGCGCGAAACGGACCGATGCGGACCAGGTCCTGCCGGTCCATCCGCACCGCGTGCAGTTCCGCGGCCGCCCGGCGCACCTCGGCCTCCGGAACGCTCCACTGACCGCCGGTCGCCCGCACCGTCGCCACCACACGGCCGCCGAGCAGGACGTACCCCGCCCGGGGATGGGCAGGCGGGCGGGTGAACGCCCCGGAAGCCGTCGGCACGGCGCTGCCGGCCGTCACCTCGACCCACAGAGCGTCCGCGGCACCGAGGGTGATCAGGCCGTCCGTGCGAGGGGGCATGACACGCTCCGACATGCCGACAGGCTAACGGCCCGCAACGCGGCGACGGGTTGGCCCAGCGCCTCGGCAGGCCGGGCCGCCGCCCACGCCGCGTCCGCCGCCCGCGACCCCTTGTCCCTGAGCATCCGGTTCGTCAGTCCCGTGCCCGCGATGGGGTGCGGCGGGTGCGGCGGGTGCGGCGGGTGCGCGGCGGCGTGGGGCGGGCCCGGGCGGGTCCGCGGGGCGCGTGTTCTACGGCCCGCCCGCACCGGCGGGGGCGGGTGCGGAACGCTCTTTCCACGGCTGGGGAATCCGGCGGGCGGCGCCCTCGTGCGTCTCCGCCCAGAGCCGCATCGAGAGGAACAGGGCCTGTTTGCTGTCCGCCACCTGGGTCGTGACGTCGAACGGCTCCGTCACCGACAGATAGCCCTGGTAGGCGCGGAAGGCGGTGACCCGCAACAGCTGCGCACGGTCCAGGTGCTGCTCGGCGAACGGCAGGTGGAAGCGGTTCCACTGCTCGGGTGTGACATGGGGAAGGCGTTCCAGCAGCGGAACCCCGTTCGCGGAACGCCAGGAGTTGAGGGCGGCCCGGATGGTTTCGAACACGTCCTCCATCCGCTGGGCCTCCTTGCCGCGCCCCAGGATCGACAGCCGGTGGCCGGCCGGCGGGCCCGCGGCGATCAGCCGCGTGACGTGCGCGGCTATGTCCTCGGTGCTGACGATGTCCATCAGCCCGTCCTTCTCCCCCACCAGGGCGGGGACGGCGCCGCTGCACAGCGAGGCAGGCAGCCAGAAGAAGCCGCTGAAGCGGTCCAGCGCGCCGTCGGCCCTGGCTCCCATGACGATGGGGAAGCGCACGATGTCGGCGCTGTCGCGGGTGGCGCGCACCAGGCGTTCGGCCGTGGCCTTGGACCACTCGTAGGAGTTGCGGTAGGCGTCCGGGGAGTGTGAGGAGATGTCGCCCTCGAGGCCGGTGGCGTAGGAGGTGGACAGGTGAATGAGGTGGGTTTCGGGGCCGATGAGGGACAGCACGCCGCGCAGCGGCTCGACGTTCGCCTGCTCGGCCTGCTCGTACGGCAGGTTCCAGCGGGTGTCGGCGGCGCAGTGGACCACCGCGTCCCAGGGAACGCGCAGTTCGGGAGGCGGTTCCTCCTGGCCGAGCCGCCAGGTGTGCTGCCGCGGCCCCGCTCCGCCGCGGCGGCTCACGCCGTGTACCTGATGGCCCGCCGCGTCCAGTGCACGCAGGATGACGCTGCCCACGGTTCCGGTCGCGCCGGTCACCAGGATGCGTGCGGGCGTTGTCATGAGGCCACCGTGAGCCGCTGTTCGATGGCGCGCAGCATGTGCTCGGAGTTCTCGCGCAGCGCCCTGGTGGCGACGGGGTTGAGCATGTCGGCCAGCAGCGGGATGCCGATCTCGAACTCGGCCGAGAAGGTGACCACCGAGGTCCCGTCTCCGGCGTCGTCGACGCGCCAGTAGCCGAGGAACGTGTCGAGGTCGCCGGAGACCTGGGAGAACGACATCACGCGGTTCTCCTCGTCGAGTTCGTCCTCTTCCACCCACTCCAGTACGGAGCCCTTGAGCAGTACCGACCACGCGCTGGTGCGGGTGCCGGTCTCCGTCTCCCCGAGGACGGTCACCGACTCGACCACTTCCATGTACGTGGCGTAGTCCTCCAGCCGGGTGACGGCCTCCCAGGCGTCGGCCGCCGGAGCCTTGATCGGCAGATTGACCTTGACGTGGGGCATGGCTTGTGTCTCCTTGAGAATCAGGCGGGGTAGGGCGGCTCAGTCGGCCGGGTCGAAGCTGATCGCGCGCCCCGCGCAGAACGCACCGACTGCCTCGTCGCAGGTCAGCAGCGACGGCGGATGGTGGTGGACGGCGAGCGAGTCGATCAGGAGAGAGGCGGCTTGCTGCCCGCGCCCGTAGACGCGGCTGCCGATGACCGGGGTGACGGCGGTCAGCACCCTGTCGCGGGTGTCGCTGAGCGAGGCACGCAGACCCATCGCCGTGGCCAGCGCCGCCTGCCCGCCGACCGTGCCCGACTCGAAGTCCGTGGCGAACTGACGGCAGGCGCCGCCGAGCGTCTGCAGCTCGCGGGTGGCGCGGCCGAGCAGAGCGGTTCTGGGTCCGAACGTGCCCGCCCCGGTCACCTGCCGGTATGCCACGTCCAGCAGTCCGCTGAGGACGCCGTGGTAGGTGGCCGTCAGCAGCACCACGAACCAGGTCATGCCGGAGACGACGTTCTCGTCGATGACATCGGCGGGGCCACGGTGGAAGACCAGCCGGTCGTCGATCTCCACGTCGTTCAGGACCAGCCGGGCGGTGTCGGAATCCGTCATGCCGAGCGAGGGCCATTCGCCCCCGACCTCCAGGCCCGGTGAGGAGCGGGGGCACAGGGCGAGGATCGTCTCGTCGGTGCCGGTGACGCGGGCGGTCAGACACACCAGGGTGGCCGTGGTGGCGAGCGAGCACGGGTACTTCACGCCCGTCACACGGTAGCCCTTGGCGGTCTGGACGGCCTCGGACCGGCTGCTCATGAAGTTGGGGCTGCCGCCCGGTTCCGCGAACGCGGACGCGATCAGGACGCCGGACTCGGCGATCGCCTCCAGCAGCATCCAGGTCGTGTCCCGGTGCCGTCGCCAGTAGTCGGCCATCAGGCCCACCGTGAAGGCGTGCATGTTCAGGGCGATCGCCGCCGAGGGGTCGGCCATGCCCAGCGCCCGCTGGGCGGAGGCCACCTCGAGCAGACTCGCGCCCGCGCCGCCGAGCTCCAGGGGGATCGGCAGTGCCGCGTAACCGCCGGTGGCGAGGTCGCGGATGCGTTCGGGGCCGGTGGCGCCTTCGCGGGCCAGGGGCGGTTTCCACTCCGTGCTCCACCCGCCGTCGAGCAGCGTTCGGTGCGGAGCCTCGCCGTTCGCGGAGTATCCGGCGTCGTTCTTGGTGACCGTGGTCATGACTCTCTCTCCCGGGGCCGGTGCCGGTCCGCCTCCACCGCGCCAGGGCGGGCGGCCGGTGGCAGGGGATCGCACGCGGCGACCGCTCTCGCATGACGTGCGATGGCGGGCGGCACCAGGAACACTAGGCAGAACGATCCGCTGGAATCAGCAGGTGTTTCCCTCTGCGGAACACCGAATCGAGCCAATGCCAGGGGACGGGCGGGAACGGCCGGTGCTCACAGCTCCAGCAGGGTGAGGAGCCGGGCCGGATCGGGATCAGCGGCGTCCACCCGCACGGTGTCCCAGCCGAGCGCGGCGGCCGGCGCGATGTCGAGCTCCTCGGAGTCGCCGACCATCACACGCCGCTCGAAGGCGCCCGCCCCGATCAGCTCAAAGGCGCGCGAGTCGGGTTTCTTCGGCCCGCCGTCCGCGGTGAACAGCGCGCGGTCGTACACCTCCGGCACTCCCGTGCGGCGCAGCAGCCTGCGCATCAGGTTGCCCGGAAGGTAGCAGTTGGACAGCAACCGGACGGTGTGACCGGCGTCGGCGGCCCGGCGCATCGCGTCGGCCACGGGCTCGCACAGCGCGTACTGGTCGGCATCCGTACAGCCGAGCGCGTGCCACAGCGCCTCCTCCAGGTCGGCTCTCGACCGCTGTTCGCCCTGCTTCCGCAGGGCCGCATCCAGCAGGCCGATGGTCGGCGGCTGGAGCGCGGACCGGTCCGACATCGCCGCGAACACGGCGGTGTAGACCGTGTCCACGGTCTGCGCCGCGCACCGCTGGTCCACCCTCAAGACCTCGGCAAGGCGGGTGGTGAACGTCTCGGGGCCCGGCAGCGGCGGGGACATGATGAGTGTTTCGAAGCAGTCGAAGACCACTGCGGCGGGCATGGCTGACCTCTCTTGTGCCGAATCTTGTGCCGAAGTGTCGTTGTCGCACCGCACCGAGCCGGTCCGCTTCAGGACCAGGAGAGCTTGCGGTGGCCGGTGCGGAAGAAGACCAGGGTCAGCACGGTGAACCCGGCCGTGAAGGCGCACAGCACTCCGGCCGGGAGGAGGACCGCGCCCATCCCGCCGCCGTCGAGAATGACGGTGGAGAAGCCGCGCATCGCCCAGTAGCTGGGCACTCCCGGGGCGAGCGGGCGGACCCAGTCCGGCAGCACGGACTGCGGGGTCAGCGCGCCGCCGAGGCCGGCGAAGAGCAGTGCGAGGAGGTTGGCGATGACGCTGAGCTGGGCGATGGAGCGGCACAGCGCCACCAGCGCCATGCCGACCATGACCACGCACGCGGCGAGCGGCACGCCCACCACGGCCAGCGCCAGATAGGAGCCGCGCACCCGCAGCCCGAACAGGGTCCCGCCCGCGCCGAAGAACACGGTGAGCTGGACCAGCGCGACCACCAGCGGTACCACCAGGCGTCCGGTCACCAGCTCGAACGGCCGGGCGGGGCTGACCCGCAGCCGGTCCCAGGTGTTCCAGCCGTGCTCCCGGAACATCGCGAAGCCCACGACGTTCACCAGGAAGAACAGGAACATCACCGCCATGCCGGGCACGCTCTGTTCGGCACCGTTGGCGTCGCGTACGTCGTCGGCCCGCAGCGCCGCGCGGAACAGCGGCTGCATGAAGCTCATGATGAGCAGCGGCATCACCGTACGGATGATCAGCGGTGCGGGATCGCGTACCAGCAGCCTGCAGTCCTGCCGGACCAGCGCGGCGATGCGGCCCAGTGAACCGTCACCCATGCTGTTCCGCCTCGAGGTCGCGGGCGAGTGGACCATGGTCGTCTTCTCCAGGCGGCTCGTCCGGCCCGCCGATGGCTCGCGCGCCGCGGGCCGGGGCGGTGTTCGCCGGTGCTCCGGGGGCCGGCGCCGCCGTCCGGGGCGCGGACGGCGCCGGGGATGGCACCGGGGACGGCGCCGGGGACGCCGGCGGGCGGCGGTCCGGTGCGCCGCTCCCGGTCAGGCGCAGGAAGGCACTTTCCAGACTGGGCTGCACCACACGCATGTTGACCAGCAGCCGAGCCGATTCGCCCAGGGCCGCGAGCACGTCGGCCGTCGCCAGCTGCGGCTGTTCGACGTGTACGCGGAGCACCCCGTCCTCGTCGTGGGTCACCGGCCAGGGAAGGTGCAGCGGGGGCACACCGCCGTGGAAGGTCAGCTCCACGGCGCTGTCCGCGTGGCTGCGGACCAGCTCCGGGAGGGTGCCGCGGGCGATCAGGCGGCCGTGGTCCAGTACGGCCACGCTTGCCTCCAGCGCCTCGACCTCGGGGAGGTAGTGCGTGGAGTAGCAGACGGCCGTACCGTCGTCGGCCAGCTCCTTGACGTAGGCGATGAGCCGGGCCCGGGTCTCCACGTCCACGCCCGCGGTGGGCTCGTCGAGCAGGACCAGCTTCGGCCGGTGCAGCAGGGCCATGGCGGTGTGCACGCGCCGTTGCTCACCTCCGGAGAGGCCGGAGACGCGGCGGTCGAGCAGGGCGGTGAGCCCGAACGGCTCGGCGACCTCCTCGGCGCGTACCCGGGCCCGCTGGCCGCGCAGACCGGCCAGTTCCGCGCAGAACCGCAGGTTCTGCCGCACGGTCAGCGGCGGGTAGACGCCCAGTTCCTGCGGGGCCAGCCCGAGGTCGCGACGGGCCCGGCGCGGGTCCCGGTCGGTAGGGACGCCGTGTATCTCGATCTTCCCTGTATCGGGCCGCAACAGCCCCGCCACCAGGGACATCAGGGTCGTCTTGCCCGCGCCGTTGTGTCCGAGCAGGCCCATGATCTCGCCCTCGGCGATCTCGAGATCGATCCCTTCCAGGGCCGTCGTGGCGCCGTACCGCTTGCTGACCCCGCGCAGGGCCAGTGCCGGTACCGCGGCGCCCTCGGCACGCCGGGCTCCGGGATCAGTCGGCACGGCGGGTCCAGGCCTCCGGCACCATCCCCGGCAGGCCGACGCGCTCCAGCGACGGCTGCCACATGCGGGTCAGCTTGAAGCCCTTCATCAGGCCGCTTCCGGACCGCACGTTGGGCAGCGGTTCGGCGTAACCCAGCAGCGCCTCGGTGTCGCGCAGATGACGCCGGAGCCTCTCCAGCCACTCCTCGCCGCGTTCGCCCACGGCCTCCCAGCCCTCCGCGGCGAGCGTCAGCCCGGCCTCGGCGTCCTCGGCCGCGACCCCGGCGAAGGGGTCGAAGGCCGCCTCGTCGCGGCCGTAGACCAGTTCGCCCTCGGTGCGCAGTCCGCGTACCGACAGGGAGAGCTGCACCAGTTCGTACGCCGCGAGGACGGCCAGCTCGGCCTGTCCCGCGGCGACGGCGCCCTCGATGTCCTCCAGGCGGGCCCGGCAGGTGAGCATCAGACGGGTCGCCCCGTGGGCGCGGAAGGCGAGCAGCCGCCGCAGATCGGTCGGGGGCGCGTCGGTCCGCACCGGGTTCTCCCCCGGACCGGTGGCCGGGTGGCCGGGCGCGGGTGTGCTGGAGCTGGTCACGCGGGCACCTCCGGGTCGGGGAGTGCGACACCGAGCCACACCATGTTGTGAACGAACAGGGGCAGGAGATCGCCGGGCGGACGGGCGCCGACCGGGCCCGACCAGATGACCGCGTCGCTGTCGTCGGGCGGAAGGTCCGGCCGTGGGACCTCAAGGGCGCGCATCTGCCAGCGGTCCACGATCGTACGGTCCTCCAGGGGCGTCACCCCGATACCGGTGGACCAGCGCAGCACCGCGTGCAGCGGGGCGGCGTCACCGACCAGGCGCTCGACGGCGTCGAGGGAGAGCTGGACCCGGTCGCCGGACGGCAGCGGAGAGGTCAGCGTGTCGCGGAGCAGGGCCAGGCCCTCGGTGTCGCTGAGCGCCCGCAGCTTCTCGCCCACCCACTTGGACGTGAAGTACAGCTCGCCGCCCGCCGCGGCCCGCGCGTTGAGCGCGGCGACCACGGCCTCCCGGGCGCGGATCGCGGCCGCCATGGGTTTGGCGTCGCGCAGCCAGCGGGCGGCCAGCGCGAGCCGCTGCGCTTCCACGGTCCACCACTGGCGCACCGCGTCCGCCAGCCACGGACGGCGCAGCCCCGCGTACCAGTCGTCCCATGGCGGCGAGACGACCAGCGGCAGTCCGAGCGCCAGTCGGGTCGTGGTGTTGAGGGTGCGGCGCCGGTGGTTCCACGCCTCCTCGGTGACGGTGGCGAACCGGGGCCAGGGCTCGGCGGTGAGCTCGGCGGCGCTGTTCTGGACGGAGCTGGCCCGGCGGATGCTGACGTCGATCAGCGTTCCGTGTTCATGGGACTGGATGGGGAAGCGGGTGAGCTTGTCGTTCTCCACCAGAACCAGCAAGTCGAGATCGCTGCGGTGGTTACCGAACCCGGTGAGCACCGAACCGGCGGCGACCGCGAGCGCCGGGGTGCCCATCCCCTGATCGGCTTCCTTGAGTACCGCGTCCCGGCTCAGCCCCCGCTGCTCCAGGAACAGGTTCAGACGCTTTTCCAGAGTGGCGGAGTCCGGGAACGCGACAGCACTGGCTGTTGTGGTCTCCATGCGGTCGGTAGCAACCTTTCGGGTACAGATGGCGGCAGCGCGGCGGGCCTGTCCACACGGTGGTTTCCCCGGTGGTTTCGGTATCGGCGATGTCGCTGCCCCGCGCAGCCTCGCAGGCGCCGACGGTCCGTTTCAATCGTCGTTCCGGCAGCCGGAACATCACTTCTCCTCGGCGCGGGCCGGGAGTACAACCGTTGTCCGAAAGGGTTCCCGTCCCCGGTTTCCGGAAGTCCGCCGCGCCCCCGCCGTGTTGTGCGGCGTTCTCGGCGGTCCTGTCATGAACGCGCTGTTTTCTCGGCGGTGCGCGGGTTCAGGGCCCGGCGGACGGCGTGGGCACCTGATATGCCGAATGAGGAAGGGGCGATCCCGATGACCGCGGATGCCAGAGGTGGGACCGCCCGGCGTGCGCTCGACCTGACGCGCAGGCACCTGTCTCCCCAACTGGCCCTCGTCTACGGCATGAACGGCTCCGGCGCGATCGAGATGAGCGGCGAGGGGGCCCGGATACGGCTCTCCGACGGCCGCGGCGCCCTCGACTTCGGGAGCTACGCCGTCACCCTTCTCGGCCAGCGCCACCCGGCCGTCCTCGACGCGGTACGCCGTGAGCTGGACATGATGCCGGTCTCCACCCGCGTCCTGGGCAACCGCACGACCGCGGATCTGGCCGGGGCGCTGGCGGACTGGGCCGATCCGGAGCGGCTGACGAAGGTGTGGCTGGGGCTGAACGGCTGCGACGCCGTTGAGGCGGCGCTCAAGATGGCGCGCCTGGCCACCGGGCGCACCCGCGTCGTCGCCGTCGAGGGCGCCTACCACGGGAAGTCCCTCGGCGCCCTCGCGGCGACCTGGAACGCCCGCTACCGCCGCTCGCTCGAACCGCTGCTCGGCGGCGTGACCCACATCCCCGCGGACACCTCCGCGATCTCCGGTGCCTTCGCGGACGGCGAGGTGGCCGCCGTCCTCGTCGAACCCGTCCAGGGCGAGGGCGGCGTACGGCCGCTGGAGCCCGGGTTCCTGCGGGCCCTTGCCGACGCCGCGCACGAGCACGGGGCCTTCGTACTGGCCGATGAGATCCAGACGGGGCTGCGCCGGTGCGGGCCCCGGCTGGCCAGTATCGCGGCCGGGATCCGGCCTGACGCGGTCTTGCTCGGCAAGGCGCTCGGCGGCGGGGTACAGCCGCTGTCCGCCGTGCTGGCCACGCCGGAGCTGTACGCCCCGCTGGCGGCCGACCCGTTTGTGCACACCACGACCTTCTCCGGGCATCCGCTGGGCGCCGCGGCGGGCATCGCGTCCCTCGCGGCGGTGGAGGAACTCGCCCCGCGCGGCGAGCGGTTGGCGCACCTGTTCGCCTCGGGCCTGGCGCGTCTCGCCCAGCGGCACCCCGACCTGATCACGGAGATACGCGGCCGCGGACTGCTGTGGGGCGTGGAGTTCGCCACGCCCGCGGTGGCCGGAGAGGTCCTGACCGAACTCGGGCGGCACGGCCTCGTGGTCTCTCCCTGCCTGGGGCAGCCGGAGGTGCTCCGGCTGCTCCCGCCGCTGGTCGCCACGGACGAGGAGGCCGAGGAGGCGCTCGCGACCCTGGACGCCGTCTGCGCCGCGGTGCCCGAGGAATTCCGGCCCTCGGCCGTGGCCGCGCCCTGAGCCCCGCCCCTGGCCGCCTCCCTCCCGGGCGCCGGGGCCGACCCACCGGACCGTACGCACCAAGGAGTATCGCTGTGCCGACACGTGAAACCCGCGCGGCAGCCGCCGCCCTCGTCACCTCCGCACCCGAAGGCTCGCGGTGAGCGCGGAGCCCGGCGTCCGGCTCGGCCCCGATGAGGTCCCGTCCGAGCAGCGCGGCGTCCAGTACCGCTACCACCGGGACCTGTTCCCCGCGCTGCACGACTGGGAGAGCACCGAGCGGGCGATCGTGGCGTTCACCGGCGAGGAAGGACCCCGCGGACTGCTCGGTCTGGACCAGATGGGCCACTTCGGACCCCAAGGCTGCGATCTGGTCGCCGACACCGTCGTCACCGCCGCGGGCGACGGTGGTCCGGGCGGTGCCACCGTGGACCTGTGCGAGCTGGGCAGCGGTTTCGGCGGCGCGCTCCGGTACACCGTGGACCGGCTCACCTCGTGCGGAATCACCGTACGGCAGGCCTACGGCGTCGATCTCGTGGCCGAGCACTGCGAGGTGAGCGGTCGCATCAGCCGCGCGCAGGGGCGTGCGGGCATGACGGAGATCTGCGCCTCCGCCACCGACGTTCCGCTCCCCGACGCCTCGCTCGACGTGGTGATGGTGACGGGATCGATGCCGCATTTCCCCGAGCCCGGCGACGTCCTGCGCGAGGCCGCGCGCCTGCTGCGGCCCGGCGGGCTGCTCGTCCTCACCGAGGAGGTGAGCCTGACCCCCGGCGACCAGACGCCCTCCCCGGCGTTTCGCGAGACCCATCCGCACGGGGTCTTCTTCACCACCCCCCTCGCCGACCGCCTGGACCAACTCGACCGGGCGGGCTTCGCCGACGTGGTACGGCGCGACCTGACGGACTGGGCGGTGGCCCTGCTCGCCGACCGGCTCAAGGTGGTACGGATCTTCCGCGGCAGCGTCGCGTCGATCTACGGGTCGGAATCGGCGGACCTGATCCGGGACACCCTCACGGCGGCTCGCGAGGAGTACCTGGCGGGACGCCTGCTGCCCGCGCTGTTCACGGCGCGGCGCAGCTGACATGGCGCCGCGCCACCGGGACGGCCGCCCGGCCGATGACGCCGGCGCCGCCGCCGTGAACGGAACGGAATCCGGCGCGGAAGGCGGCCCCGGCTCACCGCGCGACGGGCGGCACCCGCGCTGCGGGCCCGGGGGAGCGAGGGAGGCAGGATCACACCGCCGGCTGGCCGACCAGCTCGGGAACGCGCCGAAGCGCCTGGGAGATGGCGGCGCACGCGGCCCGCAGATGCGAGGCGGCCGTGACCACCTGTATCCGGTCCTGCGGAGCGGCGACGGCCAGCGCTCCGACCGCCCTGTTCGACACCGTCAGAACGGGCGCCGCGATACCGACGGTGTGCGCGCCGCGGACGGCCACGAACCCCTGGCGCCGCGCCCGGGCCGTCTCACCCTCCGCCGTCCGCGGCCCCCGGCGGTGGCGGACCGTGCCCGCGCCGAGCGCACGGAGCACGTTCTTCGCCGCCTCGGCCGAGGCCCACGTCTCCTCGGCGCCGAGCCGGGTGTCGTCGGCGCCGTATACGCGGCGCACCGTGTCCACCAGTGCCGCGTCGGAGCCGAAGGCGTCGCAGATGAAGACGAAAGCACTTCCCCGCGTACGGTGGTGCAGCTGTTCCGCATAGGGGGAGGCCAGATCGCGCAACCTGAGCTGCCGGGGTACCCGGGCGCCCAGCATGAAAAGGGCGACGCCGAGCCTGAGTCCCTTCTCCCCGCGCTCCAGCACTCCTTCTCTGACGAGTTCCGTGACGATTCGGTGAGCGGTTGCCTTTGGCATATCCGCTCGACGCGCTAACTCGGAGAGAGGGAGTTCCGATTCGCCCGGCCGGAAGCAGTGCAGAATGCAGAGGCCGCGCGCCAGCATCGAGCGAGAGGGTTTTTGAGCAGACACGGCAAATTTCTCCGAATCTAAAGGATCGCTAAGCGGCGTCGGGATCGCTAAGCGGCGTCACCCTCGAAGAGTAACCGTGCGTTGGGACCGCCGTGTGCGTTTCCGGGTGGAAGCGGAGCGGCCCCGCCCCATACCAGTGGCGGTCCCCAAATGGTAGATGGCCTGCCAGGTTTACCAGCCGACGGGCTGCTCAGCGGCTAAAAATTTCTAAGATCGTAGGTATTTCCCTAGGGATCCTTGACGCAAATATTCGGGTATGGGTAGCGTTGGATCTTGTGACAGACGCGAAATCGGGGCATCGGAAAGGGCCCGTCGTGGTCCTGGCCACGCCCTCACCCGTCACCCACCGGACGGCTGAGGAGAATCTCGGGCTCGGCTATCTGGCGGCATTCCTGCGAGAGGCGGGCCATACCGTCGTGGTCGTCGACGGTTGGCTCGAAGGTCTTGACGTTCCGCAACTGGCACAGCGCATATTGGACGCCCGGCCCGGGATGGTGGGATTCGCCTGCTATCGCAGCAACATGGAACGCGCAATGGAGACGATGCGCCTCTTGGGCGAGGCGGGTGCCGACGTCTTCACCGTGGCGGGCGGGTACGGTCCCACCTTCCACACCAACGACTTCCTGGAGGCGGGGTTCAACGCCGTCGTCCGGGGTGAGGGCGAGGTGCCGCTTCTCCGTCTCGCCGAGCACTTACGGGACGGGACGCCCCCGCTGGACCAGATCCCGGGGCTCAGCCACTGGTCCGCCGAGGGCGTGGTGCGCCACAGTCCGGCCCCGGCGCCCAAACTGGCCCTCGACGAGCTGCCCCACCCCTCCCGGGACACCCTGCACCTCACGCTCGCCCGGCGCAGCATGGTGCACGTCCAGACGGCCCGCGGCTGCCAGGCGTCCTGCACCTTCTGCTCCATCGTCGCCTTCGAGCGGGTGGGAGGCGGTGCGACCTGGCGTCAGCGGTCCATCCCCGACGTGGTCGACGAGCTGGAGGCCCTGTGGCGGCGCGGCGCCACGCACTTCAAGGTGATCGACGACTCGCTGCTGGAACCGCCGCGGGACCTCGCCTGGTCCACCGAGTTGGCCGATGAGATCGCCCGGCGGGGGATACAACCGCGGCTGCGCGGCTCGATACGGGCCGACCGGGTGACCGATGAGGTGATCGCCGAGCTGGCACGGGCCGGATTCTTCTCGTTCTCCTGCGGTATCGAGAACTTCGCCCAGTCGGCGCTGCGCCGCATGGCCAAGCGGGCGGACGTCCAGCAGAACCGGCGCGCCCTGGACATCTTCCGCGCCCACGGCATCTACGTACAGGCCGGGCACATCCTGTTCGACGACCGGACCACCCTGGAGGAACTGGAGGAGAACTACCGCGGCATGCGGGAGTACTCCTGGACCATCTCCAAGGGCATCTTCACCGAGATGTACGCCGCGGCCGGGACCAACTTCACCCGCCGGCTCGGCAAGAACGGCACCCTCCAGGTCACCCAGGACATGCTGGGGAACACCCGCTACGAGCTCCTGGACGAACGCGTCCGGCCGCTGTACCAGGGGCTGAAGCAGTGGCACCGGGCGCACTCGCTGATCTACGACAAGGCCATCGATCCACTGTCCGCCCCCAAGGCACTGGACGCCCACGAACTCGCCGTGATGCACCGGCTCGCGCAGGAGCTGCGCCGGGTCGACCTCGACTTCTTCCGCTCGCTGCTGGACCTGGCCGCCGGCCAGTGCTCCACAGCGGCTCTGGACGGCGCTGTCCAGGAGCTGGTGCGTGCCGAACTCGCACGTACCGCCGACTGGTACGAGCGTCTCCACGACCAAGTGATCAGCGCCTACAACGATCTCGGACTGATGTACGACGCGGATGCCAACCCGTTCGTTTGCTGAAGGGATGTGCCATGACCGAAGAGCACAGCAACCAGCAGGAAGACTTCCCCTGGACTCGCAAGTCCCTCCCCCTGTCCGTGATCAACCCCAAGGAACACTTCGACCGCCCGGTCGGGCCCATCGAGCACGAGGACGCCGACGAGTGCGCGATCGACATCAAGAACATCGGCTGGACGCTGGGTAACGACTGTCCGTACCGGTGCACCCACTGCTACTCCATGTCCGCCCGGGAGAAGGGCATGGACTTCTCCCTGGAGATGATCGACCGCATCGTCGGGCAACTGGCCCTGAACGGCGTGGAGACGGTCAACCTCGGCGGCAACGAGCCGCTGTTCACCAACGGGCCGAACCCCCGCAACACCCTGCTGCCGCAGATCATCGACGGCCTGGTCGACGCGGGCATCATCGTCGGCCTCACCACCTCGGGCATCACCGGGCTGCACCTGGAGCGCGACCACAACGCGCAGTGGCGGCGCCTGAACGACCTGGACATCAGCCTGGACTCGCCCTTCGAGGACGAGCACAACGCCAACCGCGGCGCGAAGATCTACAAGCAGGCCATCCGCACCCTGGAGCTGGCCAAGGAGTACGGGCTCGACCACTCGATCATCATGTGCGGCATGAACTGGAACTTCACCCGCCGTCACCTGGAGCGGCTGGTGGAGCTCGCCATCGAGTACGACGCGCACATCCGGATCAACCCCATCAAGCCCGTTGAGCCGGCCCACATGGACTCGCTGCTGACGGCCGAGCAGTACTACGAGGGGTTCGCCTTCCTGATGGAGCACTGCTCCCCGGTCGACCTGGGAGAGCCGCCGATCGCCGCCGTCACCGACTACCAGAAGGCCAAGGGGTGCCCGTGCGGCCGGACCTCGTTCCGCATCCACTCCATCACCCCGGACGGCCGAATACCGGTCTCCCCGTGCGTGTACCTGCACGACTACAAGGTCGGCGACCTGCGCACGGATGACCTGTACGACATCATCAGGTCACCGCAGTTCCGGTCCTTCCGGCGGCGTAACGCCAACCCCGACCTGCTGGAGGGCTGCGAGGGGTGCGGCATGCTCCAGCAGTGCCGCGGCGGCTGCGCCGGCCGGTCCTACCTGCACCACGCGCATGAGACGGGCCAGCGGTCGCTGTTCGTGCGCGACCCGTACTGCCCGCGCGACATCGCGCCCAAGCAGACCTTCCCGCAGCAGCCCACCGTGCCCACGGACAAGCGCCTGGTGCACATGGACTACCTGTGTACCTGGATCGGCAAGCCCCGTTGACGGTCGTGACGCCGCAGGGCGGCGGCCTGCTCGACGGGAGCCTGGTCGGCGGCCTGCCCGGGCACGTCGCCGACCGGCTGTCCGCCGCCTGCGGCGCCACGGGGCTGCGCCAGGTGCCGGCCCGTTCGTTCAAGGAACGCTCGAGCAACGCCTGGTTCCGCGGCGGGCTGCGAGGTGAGGAGGTGTTCGTCAAGCTCTATGCCCGTCCGGAGCGGGCCGCGGCCGACCGGCTGGTCGCCGGTTCCCTCGCCCCCGGCCTCGCTCCCCGTCTGCTGGCCGGCGGCCATGCCGACGGCCTCGGGGAGTACGCGGTATTCCGCTGGCAGTCGCTCACGCCGCTGCCCGCGCGGCCGGAGTCCGCCGCCGAGGCCGGCCGGCTGCTGGCGGCCGTCCACGACACCGATCCGCCGGGGCCGGGCGCCGACGGCCCGGCGCCCCGGCCGACCGGAGGCGGGCAAGGGACCACCGCCCTGCCTGTCACCGAGGTGGGGGAGGAGCCGTTCGGGAAGCTGATCGAAGCGCTGGCCCGGCAGGCCCCCGACCTGTTCGCCGAGGTGCGGGGCAGACTGACCGGGCCGGAGGCCACCGCCCTGGTACGCGATGCGGACCAGGCGGCCGGCCGGTACCCGACCGTGTTGCTGCACGGCGACTTCTCCCTGCGCAACACCGCCCGGAACCACGCCGGCCGTCCGGTGGTGTTCGACTTCGAACGCGCCGGATACGGACCGGCCGAGCACGACCTGCAACGGATCTGGGACCGGGAACTGGCCGCCATACCCGGGGGCCACGGCATCTTCACCGCCGCCTACCGGAGGGCCCGGGCACACGACCCCGGCCCCCCAGACCGTATCCAACTCGACTACGCGCGGCTGGCCTGCGCGGTTACCACCCTCACCACTGCACACCGGACACACGACACGCGGTTCGAGGCAGAGGGACGAAAGATTCTCGAGGCACTGACATGACTGCACCACCGTACGACCTGCTTGCCGTCCCGCACGTCGGCATCACCTTCGCCGTAAGCGGCGAGGCCGACGCCATCGCGAGGCTGCGGCAGGTGACGGCTCCCTTCTACCAGCCGGTGGCCGAACCAGAGGGCCAGGTCTGGCGGTTGACCCTGGTGCTGGCCGGTGACCACGCCGGGCGTGAGCCGGCCGACGACTCGGAGCCCGACCACCGGGTCGAGTTCGACGCGGCTGCCCGCACCCTCACGGTGACCTGCCCCGCGCCGCGGTGGCTGCCGGTCTTCGGCCTGCGGTACACCCGCACCATCGTGCGCACACTGGCCATCGCGGCGGGGGCGGTGCCCCTGCACGGCGCGGGTGTGGACGCGAGGGGAGTGGGGCTGATGCTCGTCGGTGACAAGTGGGCGGGCAAGACCACCGCCGCCATGTCGCTGGTCCGCTCCGGATCCGCCGCCCTGGTCTCCAACGACGACGTGCTGCTCCAGGAGACCGGCGTCGACTGGCAGATGGTGGGCGGGCCGCGGTCGATGGGCGTGCGCACCTCCTCGCTCGGCGAGCACCGCCCGCTGCTGCGCCCGGCCGAGCTGCTCGCCGCCGCCCAGCCGCACCCCGCCAAGCGCCCGAGCAAGGCCTTCCTGTTCCCGGGCGGGCTGACCGCGCTCGGCGGGGCGGTGCGGGCCACCGCCCCGGCGCACGCGGTCGTGGAGCTGGTGTGCCGGCCCGACGAGCCGATCCGCCACGAGGAGCTGTCCGGCCGGGAGGCGGCCGACGTACTGCGCCGCTATCTGGAGACCACCGCCGACCGGCGTCGCCTGGGGCTGGTGGAGGCGCTCGGCGCGCCGACCCCGGCCCTCACCGACCGCGTCCTGTCCTCCCTGGTGGGCTCGTTGCGGTTCCACCGCTTCAGCCATCCGGTGAGCGGATGGGTGGACGACTTCCTGACCTTTGTACGCGAGCGCGTGGGCCTTGCGGGGACGGCGATATGAAACTGGGAGTGGTACTGCGCGCCGAGCGGCTCATCCGCGGCGAGGGCATCCAGCGCACCCGGCTGGTCACACCGTACGGGCCGGTGGACCGGATCTTCAGCGGTGATGTGCACGGCACCGAGACGCACTTTCTGTACGGCCGGTTCCCCGGGCAGCGCACGCCGAGCTGGGAGATCCCCTACGAGGCCAACCAGAGCGCGTTCGACGCGCTCGGGGTCGACCACATCATCGGCACGTTCGTGGTCGGCGGCGTGGACAAGGAGGTCCGCGGCGGCGATCTGATCATCCCCCATGACCTGGTGAGCCTGGCCGGGCCGCGGGCCAGCCTGCCGCCGCTGTCCGGCCGGTTCTCCAACGCCCACGTCATCCCGTCGTTCTGCCCGGTCCTGCGGCGGCTGCTGATCCGCGGTGCCGACGAAGCCGGCATCCGGGTCCACCAGAGCGGGGTGTACTTCAGCTTCTACGGGTTCGCCAGGATCGAGACGCTGGCCGAACTGGAGCTGATGGAGCGGCTCGGCGCCCGCCTGGTCGGTCAGACCATGGACCCGGAGTTCACCCTCGCGCGCCAGCGCCACCGGCACTACGCCGCCATCGCCGTGGCCATCGACTCGTACCACGACATGAAGAACGAGACCGAGACCGACCCGGAGGTCTTCCGGGCGCGCTCCCGCCAGGCCATCGCCGACGGCCGGCGGCAGTTCGAAGAGATCATCGAGGCCGGTCTCGCCACCCGGGGCGCGGACGGACCGGAGGACTGCGCCTGCGCCCAGGTGGCCAAGGGCCGGCACAAGGACATGTTCGCCTCCTTCCCGGAGGACCTGCTGTGACCACCTTCCCCGGCTTCCAGGCCGCTTACCTGCACCACGTGGCCGACCTGCTGCACGATCCCCAGTTCCACAACGCGCCACGGGGCTTCGCCAGCCAGGAGCGGCTGGGCGTGTCCTTCCTCCTCGACGACCCGCGACGCCGCCTGATCACCCACCCGGCCCGCCGCACGAACGTCGTGTTCAACTTCGCCGAGGCGCTGTGGTACCTGGCCGGCCGCGACGACCTCGACTACCTGGCGTACTACGCGCCCAGCGTCGCCCGTTACTCCGCCGACGGCCGGTGTCTGACCGGCACCGCCTACGGGCCGCGGATCTTCCGGTACGGCGCGCGGAGCCTCGACCAGTGGGCCACCGTCGTCGACACCCTCCGCCAGGACCCGGACAGCAAGCGGGCCGTCATCCAGATCCTCCGCCCGGAGGAGCTGCACGTGACGGACAACCCGGACGTCGCCTGCACCCTGTGCCTGCAGTTCCTGCTGCGCGAGGGCCGTCTGCACATGGTCGGCTACATGCGGGCCAACGACGTCTACCGCGGCATGGTCAGCGACGTGTTCTCCTTCACCTTCCTCCAGGAGATGATGGCCCGCCAGCTCGGGGCGGAACTCGGCGGCTACACCCACGTGGCCGGCTCGCTCCACCTGTACCAGCCGGATCTGCCGGCGGCCCGCCGGCTGGTGGACGCGCCACTGCCCGCCGGACTGCCGGCGGACGCCATGGACCCGCTGCCCGAGGGGGACAACCGCCCGTACCTCACGGACGTGCTCCGGATCGAGGAACAGCTGCGCACCGACGCCCTCCGCCTGGACCCGGACCGGCTGGACGCGCTCGGCCTGCCCGGGTACTGGTCCCAGGTCGTGGCGCTCTTCGAGCTCTACCGACGGGTCCGGCACGGACCCGGGCCGGACGACCCCGGGCCGGACGACGGGCTGGTGGACCGGCTGTCCCCGCTGTACCGGCACCTGATGGTCACGCGTTTCCCCGCCCTCGCCGCGCCCCACCACCCGATGGAGGTGTCCGATGCCGCTCGCTGACTCCCCCGCCCCGGTCGGAGGGATGGCCACCGTGTTCCTCGGCGGCCCCTTCAAGGCCCTGGTCGACCCGGCCACCGGCGCCGTGCCCGAGGCCGCGCGGCACCGCTACGAGTCCCTCGCCGACGCCTTCGCGGCTCGCGGATGGCGCGTGCTCAACGCGCACCGCACCGAGGGCTGGGGGCTGAACGAGGTCTCCGACGTCGAGTGCACCCGCCGCGACTTCGCGTGGATGCGCGAGTGCGACGTGTTCGTCGCCTTCCCCGGTGACCCCGCCTCGCCGGGCACGCACGTGGAACTCGGCTGGGCCACCGCGCTCGGCCGGCCCACCGTGATCCTGCTGGAGCCCGGAGCCCGGCACGCGGCGCTCGTCACCGGGCTCACCGTGGTGTCCACCGTCAAGCTGCTCGAGTACCGCCCGGACCCGGACTTCCCCGAGCAGGTGGCCGCGGAGGTCGCCGCGCTGCTGCCGCCCGCCAGTACCGCGGCGCCCGCGACGGCCGGCCACCCGTGACCGCGCCCCGGCCGCCGCGCCGCACCCGCTGCCTGACCATCGGGTCCTCCGACTCCAGCGGCGGGGCGGGCATCCAGGGCGATCTGAAGGCGTTCGCCTCGGTCGGAGCCTACGGTGCCACGGTGCTGGTGGGGGTCACCGCGCAGAGCCCCGCCGGGGTCATCGCCAGCGCCCCGGTCGACCTGGACCTGGTCGCCGCCCAGCTCGACACGGTGCTGACCGACATCGGAGCGGACGGCGTCAAGGTCGGCACCACCTGGAGTGCGGCGCTGATGCATCTGGTCGCCGACCGGCTGGCCGGGATGTCCGCGCCGCTCGTCGTCGACCCGGTGCTCGTCACGGCGGCCGGCTCGGGCCTGAGCGGCGGCAACGATGCCGTCGACGCCCTCTGCGAGCGGCTGCTGCCGATGGCGGCGGTGACCACCCCCAACTTCGCCGAGGCGCGTCGGCTGACCGGCCTCACCGACGAGACGGACCCGGCGGTGCTGGCCGGGGCGCTGGTCCGCCGGGGGGCCCGCGCCGTGGTCATCACGGACGTCCCCGGCGGCGGCGACTGGCTGTTCGACGGCCGACGCCACCGGGCCGTGCCCGGGCCACGCCACGCCACCGGGTGCGAACACGGCGCGGGGTGCGCCCACTCGGCACTGCTCACCGCGTTCCTGGCGCGCGGCGTCCCGCTGCCCCGGGCCGCTGAACTGGCCCACCGGGCGGTCGCGGCCGGGGTGGCGAACGGGGCCGTGGACATCGGGCGGGACCGGCACCCGGTGGACCTGCTGACCGCCACCGCCACTGACACTGAAACCGCCACCGGCGCCGCCACTGACACCGGCGCCGCCACTGACACCGGCGCCGCCACTGACACCGGCGCCGCCGTGGCAGTCGGCGCGGCCGTCGTCGGAGGGGACCGGGGGAGACCGGCATGAGCGACGTGACGGTGGTCGGAGCGGGTGTCGTCGGCCTGTCCGCGGCGTGGCTGCTGGCCCGGCGTGGCGCGTCCGTCACGGTGGTCGACGCCGGTCCGGTGGGCGGCGGCGCCTCGCACGCCGCCCAGGGCGAGCTGGTACCGCCCGCGACGGTGCTCGCCCCCCTGTGGCGGCGGAGCCTGAAGCTGTATGCCGAGTTGTCCCGGCAGACCGGCATGTGGTGGGACGAGGAGCCCGTCGGAACCCTGGTGCTGGCCGCCGACGACCCCGGCGAGCTGGCGATGCGTCAGGCGGCCGAGGAGGGCCGGATGCTGACCGGCGCGGCGCTGCGGGCAGCGGAGCCGGCCCTCGGGGACGGCCTCGCGGCCGGGCGGCTGATGGCCGAGGGCCGGCGGCTGGAGCCGGCCGCGGTCCTGGATCACCTCGCCACCGCCGCCCGCCGCGCCGGTGCCGTGATCAACGCCGGGTGCGGCGCGGTCCGCCTGGCGCGGGACGGCGCCGGATGGTCGGTGCGGTGCCCCGACGGCACCCGGTTTGACTCGCCGTACGTGCTCCTGGCGGCCGGCCTCGGCACCCGCGACCTGCTGGCGCCGCTCGGCCACCGGGTGCCGCTGGCCGGTGTCCGCGGCACCGTCGTGGTCACCGAACCCGCTCCGTTCGCGCTGCGCCACGTGCTGGCCGAGGCGGTGATCGGGCGGCCCGGCTCGGTGGCGCTGCTGGCGCACCAGATGCCGTCCGGGCAGCTGGTCGTCGGCGGTTCCTGGCACCCGGCGGAACACCCCGGACCGGCCGGGCTCCCGGAGGCGATCATGCGCCGGGCGGCGCGTCTGGTGCCCGCGGCGGGGGCGCTGCGTGTGGTGGCCCAGCGTTCCGGAGTACGCCCGTGCCTGCCCGACCGGCTGCCGGTGGCCGACCGCGTCGAGCCCGGCCTGTACGGCTGCTTCGGGCATGCCGGGGAGGGGTTCATCGCCGGGCCGGGCTCCGCCGAGCTGGTCGCCGACCTGATCACCGAGGGCGCGGCCGAAGCGATGACGGGCCGTCAGGAGACATCCTCGCGCACGCCGTTCGCCTTCGGCCGATGGAGCAGTGACGACGGCGCCGGAGCGCGCCGCGAAGGGAGCAGCACGTGACCTTTCTCGACGACTGCCGGACCCGGTGCGCGGATGTCTGGGACGCCTACCGCCACCACCCCTGGATCGAAGCGATGGCCGCGGGCCGCCTCGGCACCGAGCAGTTCGTGTTCTTCCAGCTCGATGACGGCCCGCACGTCGCCGAATTCAATCGCGCGCTCGCGCTCGGCATCGCCAAGGCACCGGTCGGCCACCCGTGGGCGAAGGCCGCCGCGCATGTGCTCGACGACCTGTCCACGGTCAGCGAACTGGGCGAGAAACGCGCCTTGGTGGCCGAGCTGGGCTACCCCGACGACACTCCGCACGACCGCTGGACCTGCTCACCGGCGCGCGAGGGGTACGTCAACCACCTGGTGCGGGTGGCCTACGAGGGGACGTTCCCGCAGATCGCGGTGAGTGTCTACCCGTGCTCGCTGTTCACCGAGGTGATCGGCGAGCGGTTCCGCGGGGTGGAGATCCCCGGTCCCCCCGCGTACCGGCGCTGGGCCGACATGTACGTGCGGCGTACCCGGACCGAGATGTGCGCCGCGCACGCGGCCGTGGTGGAGGAGGCCGCGGCGCCCGGCGACGAGGCAGACCGGGAGGCACTGCTACGGCTGTACCGGCGCAGCCTCGAACACCAGGTGCGGGTCTTCGACGCGGCATGGACCCTGGAGGGTGCCTGGCCGGGGGGCGGTGCGGCTCACGCTTCGGTGGCGGCCTCCCGGACCGCGGCCGGCTGACGGCCGAAGTCGACCGCGCCCGCGGCGAAGTCCCCGGTCAGCTCCGACCGGGACGGCTGGGAGCGGGCAACCTCCCGGCCACCGCGGAAGACGTGCAGCCGGGCCGGGAGGAGCCGCAGCGCCTCGATGGGGTCGGCGGCGTCCAGCACCACGAAGTCCGCCGGCGCGCCTTCCCTGATGCCGTACCGGTCGCCGAGCCGCAGCAGCCGCGCCCCGCTGTCCGTGACCAGCGAGACCACCTCCCGCAGCTGGTCGTGTCCGGTGCGGTGGCCGAGCAGCGCGCCGAGCTGGGCGACCGCCAGCAGATCGCCGGTGCCCAGCGGCAGCCAGGGGTCCATGACCGAGTCCTGGCCGAGACCCACCGTCACGCCCGCGTCCAGCAGCGGACCGATGGGCGCCATGCCACGCCGTACGGGGGGCGCGTCGCCGCGGCCCTGGAGCACCACGTTCACGAAGGGGTTGGCCACCACGCCCACCCCGGCGTCGGCCAGCAGCGCCGCGGTACGGGCCAGCACCGCCGGCTCGTAGCCCGCCATCGCCGTGCAGTGGCTGACCACGACGCGGCCCTGCCGGCCGCGTGCGACCGTCTCACGGGCCACCAGCTCCGCGTACCGGGAGTCGGGGTCGTCGGTCTCGTCGCAGTGCATGTCGATGTCCGCGTCGAAGTCCTCCGCCACCTCGAACAGCGTGCGCACATGGGCCTGTCCCAGCTCTGGGGTGCGCTCGTAGTGCGGGATGCCGCCCACCACGTCACAGCCGAGCGCCATGGCCTCCCGGACCCGCGCCACCCGGTCCGCGCCCTGAGCGAGCCCGTCCCCGTACAGGCCGTCCTGCGGGAAGGCCACCAACTGCACGTCGCAGACGCCGCGCACTTCCTCGCGCAGGTCCAGCAGCGCCCGGAGCGCGTCGAGCCCGGGGGTGGAGACGTCGACGTGGCACCGCACGTGCAGGGTGCCGTGCGCCACCATCCAGCGCAGCACCTCGCGGGCGTTGGCGTGGACCTCCCGCCCGGTCAGGGTGGCCTTGCGCGCCGCCCAGACGTCGATGCCCTCCCATAAGGTGCCCGAACGGTTGGGGTGGCGCGGGTCCAGGGTGAGCGCGGAGTCCAGGTGCATGTGGGCGTCGACCAAGGGCGGGATCACCAGACGGCCGGCCAGATCGAGGGAGCGCGCCGCCGCTGTATCGGCCTCCGGGCCGATGCGGGCGAACCGCCCGCCGCGAACCAGGATGTGGACCGGATCCGGGTGGTCGCGCAACTGCGCGTCGCGCAGGACCAGTTCGTCCGTCGGCTCCACCATGACCTCCCCGGTGCCTACCTGTTCTGCGCACGATACTGCACCGTGCGGCCGATGCCGGACCGCGTCGTTCGGTGACGACGCGGCAGCGGCTGCGGCGATGGAGGTGACGCGCCACGACCTTCCTGGCGGGCTCCGGCCGGGCGGCCGGGCGGTCTGGTACGCACGCCAGCACGCCAGCACGCCAGCACGTCGGCACGCCAGCACGCCAGCACGCCAGCACGTCGGCACGTCGGCACGTCGGCACGTCGGCGCGCCAGCGCGCCAGCATGTCGGCATGTCGGCACGTCGGGCGGACGCGGGCAACGGCCGACCGCGGATCAAGCCGCCTGGGAGTCCTGCCGTAGCACCAGCAGGCCGCCGATCTCCAGGACGTCGTCCAGCAGGTGCCGGACGCGCTCGATTTCGTCGCCGGTGCAGTCGAGCAGGACCTTCACCTCGACGTCGCGCTTGTTCGGGTCCGCGGTGAGGAAGACGCCGACCACGCCCGCACCCTCGGCGCTGCCCCGGAAGACGTCCACGCCCTCCCCGTCGCCGCCCGTCGTGCCGTCCAAATAGCCGTAGTCCACCGGGTACACCGCCTGGGGCGCCCGCGGGTGCCGACTGTCTTTCGGGCGGTCCACGACGAGGCGGGCGGAGGCGCAGATGCGGTCGAGGTTGGTGAAGAACCGCTGTCCTGGCGGCAACTGGGTGTGTGTGGTCATGGCCGGGATCTTGGCACACCGCCCCGAGGCCGGGGGCCGCGGGGCTCAGTCCTCATTCCTCTGCGGAATTCCTCCTCCGGCACGGGGCGACAACGCGATGCGCTCCTCCTCGGAGAGCACCATCTCGACAGCTTGCGGACCTCGATGCGTCAATGCGTCGATGCGTGACGGCGGACATGCGAAACGTCACGTGGGCGGCCTGCTCGCCTCGCCGTCGGCGCATACGGGATCTCCCCACTGACGGACGCGTGGCCCCGCTGGTTTTCGTGAGGTGAGCCATACCCGCGGAGGCGTTCCACGGAGGCCCGGAGAAGCCCCCGACACGGCGAAGCCCCCGATACGGCGAAGCGCTCCGGCCTCCGGCCTCCGGCCTCCGGCCCTCAGCCGACCGGCTGTGCCCGGGGCGGCTCACGGGGCGTCTTCGTGCCGTTCGGCCGCGGCGCGGCGGAATTCCGCGTTGATGCGCTGAGCTTCTTCGAGCTGGTCCTCGAGGATGACGATGCGGCAGGCGGCCTCGATCGGCATGCCCTGGTCGACGAGTTCGCGGGCGCGGGCGGCGATCCGCAGCTGGTAGCGGGAGTACCGGCGGTGTCCGCCCTCCGAGCGGAGCGGGGTGATGAGGCGTGCCTCACCGATGGCGCGGAGAAAGCCGGGCGTGGTCCCCAGCATCTCTGCTGCCCGTCCCATGGTGTAGGCGGGGTAGTCGTCGTCGTCCAAGCGACCACTGAGCGGATTGTCTGCCGTCATTCTCACCTCGTTGAGCAACGCGTCGAGGGGCCCTGGTGCCGTATGCACCAGGGCCCCGAAGGAAATTCAACACCATCTGTCGGCCCTACTGCTGTGCCGACCTTCTGTTGTCCGCTACGCCGCCCGGGAAGGGCGGCATAGCGGGGAACGTGGATGCGTGACCGAGGACCACCTTCCCTTTCAGGGGTCTTGCGGTACCCGGGCCGGTTCTCCCTGCCCGGGCGATCCTGATGGCGTCTGCTTCCTCCGTTCTTTGCCGCGTTGTCCACTCCTGGTCGCCCGGTGCGGCTGTCAGTCTCGTCGCCCTCATGTGAACAGCCTGGCTTCGCGACTCCACAGCCGCACCGACCTGCGAACTTCATCAACTGCTACCCGCCAGTTCGTGTCTGCCGGGTGTCGTTTGACTCTGGCTACGAGAGAAACCTTAGCCATGCGACCGTCCAATGTCTACTCTGGCGAGCATAGATTTTGACCTGCATCGGCTTGAGAGAACCTGCGGTCCATGACGGCGGGCGTGGGTGATGGTCGTCCGGCCGGTTGAGGAGCCCGACCTCGTCAGGAGGCGTCGGCAGGTTCGGCCCTGCGTCCAGTGGGGTCCAGTCGGCCGGATCGGCGAATAAAATCGGTTCTCATGTCGAACGCTGACGAACTGCTCGTTGACGTGGCCGCCATGGTGGAGTCCGAACAGAGCAATCAGATGTCCCTGACCGTGGTCACCGGCGGCGCTGTCATCACCGGACGGTTGGCTCCCGAGGCCGTGTGGAGGCAGCGCGTGTCCGAGATCCTGGAGGACTCGGACCGCCTCGGCCCCTTCTCCGGCGTCTTCACCGCCGACGGGACGCAGGACCGGTCCGAACGCCGCGAGCCGCCCACCCATCTGCACTTCCACGTCGCCCGGATTCTGCAGGGCAGCATGGGTATCCCCGAGACGGGCGGGATGTACCGCGTCGCGATCAAGGACGTCAGCGCCTGGACCGTCGGCGACTTCAGTTACTCCGACGCATGAGTCACGGACCCCGGTCCCGCCGGGAGGTGCTGCCTCCGCATGAGTCACGGACCCCGGTCCGGCCGGGAGGTGCTGCCTTCGCATGAGTCACGGACCCCGGTCCGGCCGGGAGGTGCTGCCTCCGCATGAGTCACGGACCCCGGTCCGGCCGGGAGGTGCTGCCTCCGCATGAGTCACGGACCCCGGTCCGGCCGGGAGGTGCTGCCTCGCTGACCGGACGCTGAACACGATGAGGGCTCGACCGGCGCGTGCCGGTCGAGCCCTCGATGCCGTCGTGGTATCGGCTTCCGCCTGTCCGCCGGTTACCTGGGCGCGGGGGTGCCGAGCTGAGCCGACGCCTCCTCGAGCGGAGTGAGACCGGAGGTGGCTGAGGCGTCGGGAAGGGCACGGCACGTGAAGCCGAGGCGGGTCATGGCCCTGGTGACTTCGCCGGCGGTGAAGTCACGACGGTCCTGCCCGGTGATGACCGCGCCCACCTGCTTCACGGGGTACTGGCGACGGCCGATGATCACGGACTCGCCCGTGACGAGTTCGGGCGTGACGCCCTTCATCGATGCCAGGACTCCACTCCTGGTCAGGTCGAACGGGAAACGGGCGATGACGCAGCGCATGGGTGCCTCACAGGTGAAGGGAAGGGAGAAGGGTTTGTGACCGGACGGGACGGACCGGCGTGACAGCGTGAGAACGCCCACGGCGAGCCGTGCTCGTCGACGATGGGCACGGCCCCGGGCTTGCCCGTACCGCATCGCCCGCCCCACTCCGGCGATCGTGGTCGTGGTCATGGACGGGATGAACGGTCCGCCGGCGCCGGGGATGTCCCGCGGGCGGACCCGGTCCGGGTGTGCGGGGCCGACGCGGGCGACGGGGAGCCGGGCCTTGGGCGATCAGGTCCCCGCACCGGCCGTCCTCGTCACCGACGAGCAGGTATCCGGAGCGGGCACGGACCATGACGGACGAGGCCACCTCTTCGGTCATGTCGCCGCAGACCGGTGGGCCGGACGCGTCCATCGCGCCGCCCCCGGCCCCGGCGGCGGAACGCGCCGGGCGCGGCGGCGCCGGAAGCGGCGTCAAGCGGTGCCTCCCGGGGAACGGGCAAGGTCGCGAGGGTTCCGGGCCGCCGCGGTGCGCACGGACCGCCGCTGGGCGGTGCGGCGCGCCGCGCCGCCGGTCCGGCGGCCCTCGGCGGCACGGCCGCGCCGGTCACGAGCATCGGGGGCACCGCGCTCGGGACGGCGCCCGGCCACCGGTGCCGTGATGACGACCGGAACGCCCGACGGAGTGCGCGCACCGGTGATGCGGCTCAGTTCGGCCTCACCCGAGCGGACCTGGGTGGTCCGAGGGCGGATTCCGGCGTCCGACATGAGACGGACCGTGCCGCGGCGCTGGCCGGGCGTCACCAGGGTGACGACGAGCCCGGACTCACCGGCACGGGCCGTGCGGCCTCCCCGGTGAAGGTAGTCCTTGTGGTCACCGGGCGGGTCCACGTTGACCACCAGGCCGAGGCGGTCGACATGGATACCGCGTGCCGCGACATTGGTCGCCACCAGGACCGTCACCTGCCCCGTCTTGAACTGGGCCAGCGTCCGGGTTCGCTGCGGCTGCGACTTTCCACCGTGCAGGGCGGCGGCCCGTACACCGCTCGCCAGCAGGTGGCGGGTGAGCTGGTCGACGGCGTGCTTGGTGTCCAGGAACATGATGACCCGGCCCTCTCGCGCCGCGATCTCCGTTGTCACCTGACGCTTGTCCGCACCGTGCACATGCAGCACGTGGTGCTCCATCGTGGCGACCGCGGCCGCGGACGGGTCAACGGAGTGGACCACCGGGTCAGTCAGGTACCGGCGGACCAGAAGGTCGATGTTGCGGTCCAGGGTGGCGGAGAACAGCATCCGCTGCCCGTCCGGGCGTACCTGCTCCAGCAGCGCTGTGACCTGCGGCATGAAGCCCATGTCGGTCATCTGGTCGGCTTCGTCCAGGACGGTGATGCCGACCTGGTCCAGGCGGCAGTCGCCCCGCTCGACGAGGTCCTTCAGCCGGCCCGGCGTCGCGACGACGACCTCGGCCCCGCCGCGCAGCGCACTGGCCTGCTTGCCGATCGACATCCCGCCGACCACCGTGGCCAGCCGCAGCCGCACGGAGCGGGCGTACGGCGTGAGCGCTTCGGTGACCTGCTGTGCCAGTTCCCGGGTGGGCACCAGCACCAGCGCCAGCGGCTGCCGGGGCTCGGCTCGCCGGCCGGCCGTACGGGCCAGCAGCGCCAGGCCGAAGGCGAGGGTCTTACCGGATCCGGTGCGCCCGCGGCCGAGTACGTGACGACCCGCGAGGGAGTCCGGCAGGGTCGCCGCCTGGATCGGAAACGGTACGGTCACGCCTTCGGCGACGAGCGCGGCCAGCAACTGCCGGGGCATCTCGAGGTCGGCGAACGCCTCGACGGCGGGGCGCGCGGGGCTGACCGACCCTGGCGGGGCGAACTCCCCCCGCGTTTCCCCGTAACCGGCCGAACGGCTCGGAGTGTCGGAGCGTCGGGAAATCGTTGCCCCCGAGCGGCTGCCGCCCTTTCGGGAGCCGGAACCGCCGGTACGGGCACGGCTGAAACGGTCGTTGCTACGTTTACGGTTCATACGGAACCTTCCTCGAAGCGGCACGCATCAAGGAATTCCAGCGGCGCCGAGCAGCGCAGCGAATCGCAAGAACGGGCCAGGAAATACGAAAGAGGATTCGGCCGGGGAATACTCGCGGGTTGTGGCGCCGAACCGGGCGGCCCGATCCGGGGCGGAGAGCCGGGGCGTCGGGTACCGCGTGAGGGATGGCCGTGCCCTGCGGCGCGACGGAGCCGGGGCCCGCACCCACAGTACGGGCCCCGGCTGCGAACTGCGCGCGTCGCCGTCAGGCGGGAACGATGTTCTCGGCCGTCAGGCCCTTCTGTCCCTGAGCGATGTCGAAGCTCACCTTCTGGCCTTCCAGGAGCTCGCGGAAACCTCGGGCGGCGATGTTCGAGTAGTGGGCGAACACGTCAGCGCCGCCACCGTCCTGCTCGATGAAGCCGAAACCCTTTTCCGCGTTGAACCACTTCACGGTGCCAGTAGCCATGTGTCAATCTCCTTCGGGGCAGTGTCCGGAACCTCGCATGTGCGGACTCCGCGTCGCTGCGATGATTACCCTGCCCGGAAATGACCGGAGATACAGAAGAACTCCCCTAGGCGTGGCAGGCCAGGGAGCCCTGAAGTTCTCGGGAACCACAATCGCAACTGCGATCAACAGTAGCACGGCATATTGGGCTGGGCATGGTAACTGATGACGCTTTCGTTGTTGTTCCAGAAATGCTCAGCGCGCGCCGAGTTGATTTCTCGCCTCGCGATCACAGATATTCGTCCGCCTGGAGCGCTTGGGTCGACCCGCTGATGGTCGGCCTGGCCGTGTCCGGTATGCCGGTGTGCGCCGTCCGCCTTCGTTCCATCGCGGCGCCGTTGGGTTGTATGGTTGCGCAATATCGCAAGCATGCAAGTGTGGCACTCAATGGCTGACACAGAGGGATGGGGTGAGTGTGGTGCTCCGCAACGGACTGGAACCGTGGCACCTGCTGATCGTGGCGATCGTGTTCATCTTGCTGTTCGGGGCCAAGAGGCTGCCCGACACGGCCCGGTCCCTGGGCAAGTCCCTGCGCATCCTCAAGAGCGAGACCAAGGCCATGAAGGAGGAGGACGGGCGGGCGGCCGCGGCCTCGTCGGCGTCCGCACCGGCCGGTTCTGCCGACCCGGCCGAACCGGCCCCGCTCCACGTCACCCGGGCGGCTCCCGGTGAGACCTCCGGGGCGCGCCCGGTCCGGGAGGGTGGCGCCACCGGGCGATGAGCTCCCCGCTTCCGCCGTACCTGCCGTAGCCGTCCGGTGGGCAGCACACTTTAGGTATTGCGCAACTAAATGAACTAGGGTGACTGCCCGTCGGTGGGAGCCGGTTGAGCGCCGGGCGCCCAGGAAGAAACCAGCGGTGGAGGAGGAGAACAGTGGGAGTTTCCCTGTCCAAGGGCGGCAACGTGTCGCTGAGCAAGGAGGCGCCGGGGCTGACGGCGGTGCTGATCGGTCTCGGCTGGGACGTCCGCACCACGACCGGCGCGGACCACGACCTGGACGCATCGGCACTGCTGTGCGACGAGTCCGGGAAGGTCGCCTCCGACCAGCACTTCGTCTTCTACAACAACCTCAAGAGCCCGGACGGCTCGGTCGAGCACACCGGCGACAACCTGACCGGCGAGGGGGAGGGCGACGACGAGGTCGTCAAGGTGAACCTCGCCGCGGTGCCCGGCGATATCCCCAAGGTGGTGTTCCCGGTGTCCATCCATGACGCCGAGGCCCGCGGGCAGAGCTTCGGCCAGGTCCGCAACGCCTACATCCGCGTCGTGAACCAGGCGAACGGCCAGGAGATCGCCCGCTACGACCTGTCGGAGGACGCCTCGACGGAGACCGCGATGGTCTTCGGCGAGCTGTACCGGCACGGCGGGGAGTGGAAGTTCCGCGCGGTGGGCCAGGGGTACGCCTCCGGTCTGCGCGGCATCGCGCTCGACTACGGCGTCAACGTCTGACGGCGGCCGGTTCCCGGCGCCGGTGACCTCGCGCGCCCGGCGCCGGATCGCGGTGGGTCCGCCGCGGCGAGAGCCGCTGCCACGGCGCGTCCGCGGCCCGTTCCCACCCCGGGGGAACCCGGCGATGCCGCTGGGTTCCCCCGTTCGCCGGGCCGCTCGGGCCCGGCGGACCGCAGGACCCGCGGGGCTTTCCGCCGCCATGCCCCGGCCCCCTCGGCGGGGCCGCGGCCTGCTCCTCGGCCCCGGCCGGTGTCGCACAACTCGCCGCGTGACGCCCACGGGCGGGCGGCGAACGAGGTGCCGGGCGGGGCGTGGACCGTCTCATAATTCAATTGCTACATTGCGCAATTGAACAACCAAAGGCCGGGGTCAGCAGTCCCCTGTGGAGAGACGGACGCAC
This sequence comes from Streptomyces hygroscopicus subsp. hygroscopicus, assembly GCF_001553455.1. Taxonomy (GTDB): domain Bacteria; phylum Actinomycetota; class Actinomycetes; order Streptomycetales; family Streptomycetaceae; genus Streptomyces; species Streptomyces hygroscopicus. The sequence goes on along the minus strand of NZ_BBOX01000107.1, from coordinate 46,367 downwards.
GAGGGGTGTACGGATGACCAGCAGCCACAGGAAGGCGGCGGCCGGCCGCCGCGCCCCGGCACGGCCGGCCGGCCGGGGCCGGGACGGCTCCCGCGTCCAGCGGCGCAAGCGGAGCCGGGTGCGGATCGCGCTGGCCGTCGTGGCGTCGCTGCTGGTGCTCGTGGCGGCGGGCGCGGTGTGGGTGTACCTGCAGCTGAACGCCAACATCAGCACCTTCGACGCGGACGGCGTCTCCGGGGACCGGCCGGAGGACTTCTCCGGGGGCCAGAACGTCCTCATCATCGGCTCGGACGCGCGCACCGGCGGCAACAGCGACCTGGGCGGTGGCGACAAGGGCGACATCGGGCGTTCCGACACCGCGCTGCTGCTGCACGTGTACGCCGACCGCAAGCACGCCGTGGCCGTGTCCATCCCCCGCGACACCCTCGTGGACATCCCGCCCTGCAAGCTGCCCGACGGGAGCTGGACCACCACGCAGCACAACACGATGTTCAACGCCGCGTACTCCGTCGGACAGACCGCCAAGGGCAATCCGGCCTGTACCCAGAACACCGTGGAGCACCTCACCGGGCTGCGCGTCCACCACACGATGGTGATCGACTTCAAGGGCTTCGCGGCCCTCACCGACGTGGTGGGCGGCGTCGAGGTGTGCGTGCCGCAGGACGTCTACCAGAAGGACCTCAACCCGCACCGCGCGGACCGGGGCGAGCGCATCTTCGCCAAGGGCGAGCAGAAGGTCGCCGGACAGAAGGCCCTGGACTACGTCCGCATCCGGCACGGCATCGGCGACGGCTCCGACATAGGCCGCATCAAACGCCAGCAAGCCTTCATCGCCAGTCTGATCAAGAAGGTCAAGAGCGACGGCCTCACCCCCACCAAGCTGCTGCCCCTCGCGAACGCCGCCACCAAGTCCATGACGGTCGACCCCGGCCTGGGCTCCGCCAACAAGCTGATCTCCTTCGCGATGTCGATGAAGGGGATCGACCTGCACAACACCACGTTCATCACCATCCCCTGGCGGTACCAGGGCGAGCGGGTCGCCATCGTCGAGCCGGAGGCCGACGCCCTGTGGGCCGCCCTGAAGGCCGACCGGACCCTGGACGGCGAGGACGCCGGCGAGAAGAACGGCCACAAGAAGCCCGAGCCGGCACAGAGCGCGGGGCCGGTCTCCGGCGACGGGATCGCGGTGGCCATCCACAACGGCACCACCACCGGCGGCGTCGCCTCCCGCGCCGCCACCGCGCTCACCGAACACGGCTTCACGGTCACCGGCACCGGCAACGCGCCGAGCCAGGACCACTCCACGACCACCATCACCTACGGCCCCGGCCAGCGGAGCCAGGCCAAAACGGTCGCCCGGCTCTTCGCCGGGGCCGAACTCGAGCCGGCGTCCACCGACGGCATCACCGTCACCCTCGGCCAGTCGTACGCGGACGCCCCCTCGGCCGTGCCGTCGCCCGAACCGGACACGCTTCCGTCGGTGGCCCACGACGCCCGTTCCGCCGACGACGACGCCTGCTCCAACCTCTCCTACGGCTGACCCGCCAACGCGTCACCAGCGGGGCCGGTGCGGGGCCCGTTCGGGCGAACCGGATCAGCGCGGGAGGCGCTGCCGCCGTTCGCAGCGCCGCATGGCCGCCGCCAGCGCGACCGCGTACAGCGTCAGCACGGCGGCCAGCTCCGCGTAGTACGTGAGCGGCAGTGCCGTCATGCCGAGCAGTGGCCCGAGCGGGGACAGGGGCAGCAGGACGCCGACGGCGCCGAGGACGGCGGCCGCGCAGCCCACCGCGCTCGGTCCGCCCGTGGCGCCGCGGCGGCCGGTGTGCAGCAGGACCATGACCAGCGCCTGGGTGAGCAGGTTCTCGGTGAACCAGCCGGAGTGGAAGACCGCCTCGTCGTCGGTGCTGCCGGGGCCGTACACGGCGAGGGCGAGCAGGGCGAACGTGGCCAGGTCGGCCAGGGCGTTGAGGGCGCCGAAGCCGGTGATGAAGCGCAGCAGGCCGCGCGGGCGCAGCACGGCGGGACGGCGCAGCGCGGCCGGGTGGGGGCGGTCGTAGGCGAAGGCGAGCTGGGAGGCGTCGAAGCACAGGTTCTGCACCAGGACCTGGGCGGGCAGCATCGGCAGGAAGGGCAGCAGGACGCCCGCGGCGAGCATCGCGATGACGTTGCCGAGGTTGGAGGAGAGGGCGACGCGCAGATACGCCGTGATGTTGCCGCCGGCGTGCCGTCCCGCCGTGACGGCGTGGCCGATGGCCGTGAGGTCCTTGCCCCCGTCGGCGTGGATCTCCCGCCCGGTGAGGACCACGTCGGCGCCGTCCCGGGCCACGGCCACCGCCTCGCGCGGGCACATGCCGATGTCGGCGGCGCGCAGGGCGGGCAGGTCGTTGGCGCCGTCGCCGAGGAAGCCCGCCGTGTGTCCGCCGGCGCGCAGGGCGGTGACGATACGGGCCTTGTGGTCCGGCGAGCAGCGGGCGAAGACGGTGGTGCGGCGGGCGGCGGCGACCAGTTCGGCGTCGGTGAGCGCGTCGACGCGGTCCGCGGTCAGGACGCCGTCGACGGCGAGCCCCAGATCGTGGCAGGCGCGGGTGGCGGTGCCCGGGTGGTCACCGGTGAGGATCTTGACGTCCACGCCGTGGTCGGCGAGGTCGCGCAGGGCGGCGGCCGCGGTGGCGTTGACCTCGTCCCGCAGGGTGACGAACCCCCGGAAGGCGAGACCGCGTTCGTCGGCGGGGGTGTAGGCGCGGTGGCGGGCGGCGCGGTCGGCGGTGGCGACCGCCAGCAGGCGCAGACCGTCGCCGGCCCGGCGGTCGGCGAGCGCGTGCAGCCTCGCCCGCTCCTCGTCGGTGAGGGCACACCGTTCCAGGACGGCCTCGACGGCCCCCTTGACGACGAGGGTGTGCGTGCCGAGCCGGCCCGGGGTGCGGACGACGGCGGTGGCCAGGCGGCGTACCGGGTCGAACGGCAGCGCCGCCACCGGCTCGTACGCCATGACCTCCGCCTCGTCCACGGCGTCCAGCAGCGCCTCGTCGAGGATGTCCGGCGCGGGCAGATCGGCCAGTTGCAGGGTCCACCAGGCGTTGACGGCGGCCCAGTGCAGCACCTCGGCGTCGTCCTGACCGTCCGCGTCCAGGGCGCGGTGCACGGTGGCCCGGTCCTCGGTGAGGGTGCCGGTCTTGTCCAGACACAGCACGTCCATGGCGCCCAGGTCGTGCAGCGCGGGCAGGCGTTTGATGATCACCCCGTGGCCGCGGGCGAGGAGCGCGGCGCCGCGGGCGAGGCACGTGGTGACGACGACCGGCAGCATCTCGGGGGTCAGCGCGACCGCCACCGCCACCGCGAACGGCAGGGTCTCCAGCCCGCGTCCGTTCACGGCGGCGTTGGCCATGAGGACCAGCGGCGGGGTCAGCAGCATGAAGCGGACGAGAATCCACGACACGCCGTGCACCGAACGGTCGAAGGCGCTGGGGCCGCGCCGCCGGCCGCCCGTGTGCGTGCGCGCGAACTCCGTACGGGCCCCGGTGGCCTGCACCACGGCCGTGCCACTGCCCGAGGCCACGCTGCTGCCCTGGAAACACAGCTGCGGCTGCCCGAACACATGCTGGTCGTACCGGGCGTCGGGCACGTCGACCGCGTGCTTGTCGACGGGCTGCGACTCTCCGGTCAGCGCAGCCTGGTGCACCCGTAGTCCACTGGCGCGCAGCAGCCGGACGTCCGCGGGCACCAGGTCCCCGGGGCCGAGATGGATCACATCGCCCGGCACCAGCTGGTCGACCGGGATCTCGCGCACCACCGGAGCGGCGTCCCGCGCGTCGGCCCGGCGCAGCACACTCGCCGTGGTGGCGACCAGGTCGCGCAGATGGGCCATGGACCGGTCGGCCCGCAACTCGCCGGATATGCGCAGCCCGCAGCTGACCACCACCAGGAAGGTGATCACGGCCGCGGTCGCCCAGGACGCCACCGCCGCCGACACCAGACCGAGCACGAGCAGCACCGTGGTGAACGGATCGCGCAGGCCACGCAGCAGCCGCCGGGGCCAGGGAGTGACCTGCTGGGCGGGCAGCACGTTCTCGCCCCAGCGGGCCAGCCGCTCCTCCGCCGCCTGCTCGGTCAGCCCGCGCGGCCCACTGTCGAGGGCGCGCAGCACTTGCAGCGCGGTCGGCGCCGCACTCCCGCCGCTTCCCGCGGGCGGTGCCGCGGCGGCCGGGTGGCCACGCCCCGCGGCCACGGCATGCTCAGGCACCGGTCCCGTGCACCAGACGCACCGGCCCCGCGGCCTCGTTCCGCTCGCGGTCGGCGAGCTGGCCGACCATCAGGCGCACCACCGTCACGATGTCGGGGTCATCGACGAAGTACACCTGGCGGCGGCCTTCCCGCCGGGAGCGGACCAGCCCCGCCAGCCTGAGCTTGGTCAGATGCTGACTGATCGCGGGCAGCGCCCCGCCCACCCGGTCGGCGAGGTGCGTCACATCGCTCTCGCCCTGGGCGAGGGCCCACATGATGTGCAGCCGCGCCGCCGACGCCAGCAGCCCGAACGCCGCCGCCGCCTCGGCGAGGACATCGGCGGAAGGATCTTCGGACTCGCGCGCTTCCTTTGCCATCGCCGACCTCCGTCGCCCCGGACCACCCGTTCACAAGGCTCACCAGTCTAGGCGTCGTGGTATCCGCCGGATCCGGCCCGCGGTTCGGCGCGGGCCCCGGCGCGGTCCCGGGTCCGCCGCCGCTGAGCGCGGCGCCGCCGACCGGCCGCCCGACCCCTGGGCATGCATGACCCGCGGGCCACGGGTAACCCGGCCGGGAGCCCACCGCGAAGAAGACCGCGAAGAAGACCGCGGAGAGGACCGCGGAGAAGGAGGGGAGCAACGCCGTGCGCATCGGAATCATCGGAGCGGGCCGCATCGGCTCGACGCTGGCCCGCCACTTCGCCTCGATCGGCTACGAGGTGGCGATCGCCAACTCCCGCGGCCCGGACACCCTGGCCGACCTGGTGGCCGAGATCGGCGGCCCGGTCCGCGCGGTGACCGCCGAGGAGGCGGCCCGGTGGGGTGCGGCGGTGGTCGTGTCCATCCCCTACGGCCGCTACCGGGAACTGCCGACCGAGCCGCTGCGCGGCAAGGTCGTCATCGACACCTGCAACTACTACCCCGAGCGGGACGGGCACGATCCGGACCTCGACGACGACGCCACCACCTCGAGCGAGAAGATCCAGGCCCACACCGGCGCCAACCTGGTCAAGGCGTTCAACGCGATCTACTGGGAGAACCTCCGCGACCACGCCCGCCCCAAGGGCGCCGCCGACCGGGTGGCCATCCCGCTGTCCGGCAACGACGAGGAGGCCAAGGCCGCGGTGGCCGGGCTGATCCGCGACATCGGCTTCGATCCCGTGGACGCCGGGCACCTGGGCGAGGGCGGCCGCAAGCACCAGCCGGGCAGCCGCGTCTACGCCACCGAGATGTCGTCCGCCGAGACCAGCGCCCTGCTGCACGCCGTCTGAGACCGGGACCGGGACCCACGGGCGCGGCGTTCCCCACGACGACGGCCGACGTCACGCACAGGGGCCGGGCCAACCGCCAACGCTCCGTGGCCCGGCCCCTCGCCACGGCCCGCGTCAGCTGGTCCGGTGGGGCAGGCGGTGATCCGGGCGGTCCCGGAGCCATGGGTACGGCACCCGCCTTTGGCCAAGTGAGCCAAGTTAAACGTCTCTGAGCTGCAGTTCACTACATCTAGTGAAGCCCTGGCCTCCAGTTGCAATCGACAACAACGAGTTGTCAAGCTGTTGCTGACTGTCAACCCAGGGAGTGCACGTGGCCTTTGGTGACCAGCCCGCCTATCTCCGCGTCGCCGACGATCTGCGGAAGAAGATCGCCGCGGGTGAGCTGCCGCCGCATGCGCGCCTCCCCTCCCAGGCCAGGATCCGGGAGGAGTACGGGGTTTCGGACACCGTCGCCCTCGAGGCCCGGAAGGTGCTGATGGCGGAGGGGCTGGTCGAGGGGCGTTCCGGGTCGGGTACGTATGTGCGGGCGCAGCCCGTGCCGCGGCGGGTCGTCCGCGGCGGTTTCCACGCCTCCGGTGAGACCACGCCGTTCCGGCAGGAGCAGGCCGACGACCGGATCACCGGCACCTGGGACGCCGACAGCGAGCAGGAGGAGGCCGGGCCGGAGATCGCCGGGCGGCTGGGGATCGAGCCGGGGGAGCGGGTGATGTGCACCCGCTATGTGTTCCGGTCGCACGGCGAGGCGGTGATGCTCTCCACCTCCTGGGAGCCGCTCGCGGTCACCGGGCGCACGCCGGTGATGCTGCCCGAGGAGGGGCCGCTGGCCGGGCGCGGGGTGGTCGACCGGATGGCCGCCCTCGACCTGGTGGTGGACAACGTGGCGGAGGAGGTCGGCGCCCGGCCCGGCCGGGCGGAGGAGGTGCTGGCGCTCGGCGCGGTGCCGGGCCACTGGGTGCTGGTCACCTCGCGTACGTACTTCGCGGGCCGGCGTCCGGTCGAGACCGCCGATGTGGTGGTGCTCGCCGAGCGGTATCGGGTCGCCTACCGGTTGCCCGTGAGGTGATCACCGCACGGGGCGGCCGTGCGCGACGGCCCGCGGCGGCGCCGCGCCCGCCGTGCGCGCGGCACGGTGCGCGCGGCGCTGTGCGTCCGGCGCGCGCTGTGCCTTCGTGCGGCACCCTGCGTACGGGCTCGGTTACCCCTGCGTAAGTGCGGTTCCCGTCCGCCGTGTTGCGAACGTCACATCAAAGCGGGGGAAAGGGGTTACTGGAAGGGGGTCATCCGTTTCGCTCTTACGATGGATCGGTTTGTGTCCGGTCGTCAGGGGGGCGAAAGGAGTGCCAGGAACTTGAGCACGGAGCAGGGTTCCCACTCGCATTATCGAAGGTCACTCGGACCGGTGGCCCTCACCGCTGTGGGTCTCGGGTCGATCATCGGCTCCGGCTGGCTCTTCGGCGCCGAGCGCGCCGCGGCGCTCGCCGGGCCCGCCGCCATCCTGGCCTGGGTGATCGGCGCCGCCGTCGCCCTGACCATCGCCCTGACCTACTCCGAGCTGGGATCGATGTTCCCCAAGGCGGGGGGCATGGTCCGGTACGGCCAGTACTCCCACGGCTCGCTCGCCGGCTATCTGGCCGCCTGGGCCAACTGGATCGCCATCGTCTCCGTGATCCCCGGCGAGGCCACCGCCTCCGTGCAGTACATGAGCTCCTGGGACTTCGGCTGGGCCAAGGCGCTGTACGACGGGAAGGAGCTGACCGGCAGCGGTGTGGCGTGCGCGTCCGTGCTGCTGATCTTCTACTTCTTCCTCAACTGGTTCGCGATCACCCTCTTCGCGAAGACCAACACCGCGATCACCGTCTTCAAGGTGGTGGTGCCGACCTTGACCGCCGGAGCGCTGCTGCTGTCGCACTTCGACACCGGCAATGTCAGCGACAACGGCGGCTTCACCCCCAACGGCTGGAACGCGGTGTTCACCGCGGTCGCCGTCTCCGGCATCGTCTGGGCCTACAACGGCTTCCAGTCGCCGCTCAACATGGCGGGCGAGGCCCGCAACCCGGGGAAGTCGCTGCCCAAGGCCGTCATCAGCTCGATCCTCATCGCGCTGGTGATCTACGTCGCGCTGCAGATCGCCTTCCTGACCGCCGTCCCCGCCGCCGATCTGAAGCACGGCGGCTGGGACGGGCTCTCCTACAACTCCCCGCTCGCCGACCTGTCCCTGGCCTGGGGCCTGAACTGGCTGGCGATGCTGCTGTACGCGGACGCCTTCATCTCCCCGTCCGGTACCGGCATGATCTACGCGGCCACCACCTCCCGCATGATCCAGGGCGTCCAGGAGAACGGCCATCTGCCGGGGATCTTCGGCCGGGTCGACCCCAAGACCGGTATCCCGCGTCCGGCGCTGGTGCTCAATCTGGTGATCGCCTTCGCCTTCCTCGCGGTCTTCCGCGGCTGGGGCTCACTGGCCGAGATCGTCTCCGTCGCGACCGTGATCTCGTACATCACCGGTCCGGTCGCCGTGGTGTCGCTGCGCCGCCTCTCCCCGGATCTGCCGCGGCCGGTGAAGCTGCGCGCGATGCCGGTGATCGCGCCGATCGCGATGGTCTTCGGCTCGCTCGTGCTGTACTGGGCCCGCTGGCCGCTCACCGGCAAGGTCATCTTCATCATGGCGATCGGGCTGCCGGTCTGGGCCTGGTACGAGCTGCGCAAGCCGTGGGAGCAGCTTCGGCCGCATCTGGTCGCCGGTGCCTGGATGGTCGCCTATCTGCTGGTCATGGCGGTGGTGTCATGGGCCGGTGGCAAGGAGTTCGGCGGCCGGGGCTATCTGCCGGAGGGCTGGGACCTCCTGGTCGTGGCCCTGATCGGGCTGGCCTTCTACGTCTGGGGCGTGCGCAGCGCATGGCGCAATCCGACGCTGCTGGAGGCCGAGCGCGAGCTGGGCGCCGTCCCGGACGGTGACGCGGACGGGGGCGGCGAGCGGCCGACGGCCGAAGCGCGCATCTGAGACATGGCTGGATGAGTGCCTCGTGGTAAGAACCCGTATCCGCTGCGTGAAGGTAGGGCGTAGGCTCGGGCATATGCGGAACGGGATTTCCTTAACGGTGTCGCGGGGGCGTACGCCCGGGTGCGGCACAGCGGAGGGGCGGGGAGATGAGTGACGGGAACGCTGTGCTGCCCTGGCTCGTGATCCGCCAGGACAGCAACGGCAACCGCTACCGCGTCGGGCGCTATGCCACGAGGACGGAGGCCCAGGAGGTGGCCGACCGGCTCGAGGGCCAGGGCCAGGAGCAGCTGTACGTGGTCGAGCGGACCGCCGCGTCCCGTCAGTCCGGCTAGCCCACAGGAATACGCAGGTCATCAGAGCCCCGGGGCACACCGCCCCGGGGCCCTGGCGTCCCTCGGCAGGGGCTAGGGTGCGGCGCATGAGCGTGCGTGTGGTGGTGGGCGGAGCGGTGTTCGACCAGGGGCGGCTGCTGGCCGCGCGGCGCAGCGCCCCGCCCGACCTCGCGGGCCGCTGGGAGCTGCCCGGCGGCAAGGCCGAGCCCGGGGAGACACCGCAGCAGACACTCGTCCGTGAACTGCGTGAGGAACTCGGGATCGAGGTCGAGCCGCTCGAACCGCTGCCGGGGGAGTGGGCCCTGAAGCCGGGCTATGTGCTGCGGGTGTGGACCGCGGCCCTGCGCTCCGGTGACCCGCGCCCGCTGGAGGACCACGACGAACTGCGCTGGCTGCCCCCGGACCGGGTGGACGAGGTGGACTGGCTGGACGAGGACCGTCCGGCGGTGGCGGAGGCGGCCCGCCGGCTGCGCGCGGGCGCGACCACGCAGGCCGCCGGGGGCGCCGGGACCGTCGGGGACGCTGGAGGTGCCGGGGCCGTCGGAGGTGCTGGAGGTGCCGGGGCTGCCGGGGACGAGCAGGCCGCCGGACGGGCCGAGGACGCCGCCGAAGGCGCCGCCAGGGATGCCGGAGGTGCCGCCAGGGATGTCGGAGGTGCCCGTCGGCGCACCCCCTGACGGCCGTCGGGGCCGCCCCGTGCGGAGCCGTCCGAGGCCGTGCACTGGGGAATCCATGGGATTCGGGCCGCCTCCGTCCGGTTAGGAGTGAGGTGGGGCGCTGATCATGAGCGCTTCACCACAAGCCGGGACGGAAACCGATGGCGGGCTGAGATAGTGCTGTGATCGTGAAGACCGTACTCCGGATGGCCGAAGTGCTGGATACTCGGCTATCTGTAGCCGGTCGGAGCACCTGAGCCGGAGGGGACGGGCGCATGAGCGAGAAGCCAGCGGGGGCTGAGATGCCCGAGGAGACGGTTGGTTCGCGGGTGTCGCCAGTGCCGCAGAGGTCGTCCGTGCCGGATATGCCGCCCATGTCCTCGATATCGGCGGTCTGGCAGAGCAGCCCGCCCGGCTCGATCTACGACTTCATCCGGGTCGCCTCCTTCGCCCTGGGTCCCGACGGCCGGATCGCGCAGTGGAGCGAGCGGGCCTCGGAGCTGCTCGGGCTGACGGCCCGGCAGGCCATCGGCAAGGATCCGGTGGAGGCGTTCGTACCGCCCGAGTTCCAGGAGTCCGGCCATCGCGCGGTCGCCAACATCCTGGACGGCCGGGAGTGGACCGGGCTGGTCCCCTACCGCAACCCCCAGGCGTCCAGTGGCCATGGCATCGCCGAGGTCTATGTGATGCCCGCTCAGGACGAGCACGGGGAGCGGGCCGCGCTCTGTATCGCGGTCGACGTCAGCGCGTTGCGCGGGCTGGAAACCGATCTGGCTTCTTCACAGGCCGTTTTCGGTCAATCTCCACTTGGCTTTTTCCTCTTCGGCACCGATCTGCGGATACTCCGCGTCAACGAGCGTTTTGCGAAGGTTTTCGGCCGCCCCACCGAGGAGTACCGCGGTATCACCCCGCACGACCTGCTGCCCCGCGGCGAGGCCGACCGGCTGGCCGCCGCGCTGCGCCAGGTCCTGGACAGCGGGCAGACGCTGACCGACATGCCCATCGTGGGGCAGCCCCCGGGCAGCTCCGACCGCCGCCGCTGGTCGGTGTCGCTCTACCGGCTGCACAGCGGCTCCGGCCGCCCGATCGGGGTGGCCGGACTCGCCACCGACGTCACCGGCCGCCGCCGCGCCGAACAGGAGGCCGCGGGCGTACGGCGCAATCTGGCGCTGCTGAACGAGGCCGGGGCCCGAATAGGCACCTCGCTCGATCTGGAGACCACCGCCCGGGAACTGCTGGACGTGGCCGTGCCGCAGTTCTGCGACCTGGCCTCCGTCGACCTCTACCAGGGTCTGCTCTCCGGCGACGAGACCCCGCCCGGCCTCGCCGACGGCAGCGCCGAGCTGCGCCGCGTCGCCTTCGCCAGCGCGGTCTCCGACGGCCCGGTCCCCTTCGGCGACGTCTGCCGCGCCGACACCGCCGACGACCCCAAGCCCATCCAGGTCGGCGAGGTGCACCGCTACCCCTTCAACTCCCTGTGCGCCCACGCCCTGCGCACCGCCCAGGTCCGGGTGGTGCCCGGACGGGACGGCAGCGAGGGCCTGGAGCTCGGCGCCCTGCTGCAGTCCACCCTGGTCGTGCCGATGGTCGCCCGTGACACGGTCGTGGGCCTGGCCCAGTTCTCCCGGGCCAAGGGCAGCGAGCCCTTCGGCGAACGGGACCGCGCGCTCGCCGTCGAGCTGGCCGCCCGCGCGGCCGTCAGCATCGACAACGCCCGGCTGTACCGCAGAGAACACGAACGCGCGCTGATCCTCCAGCGCAGCCTGCTCCCGCCCGGCGACCCGGAGGCCGCCGGGCTCGACATCGCCTGCCGCTATCTGCCCGGGAACGCGGCGACCGAGGTGGGCGGCGACTGGTTCGACGTGATCGAGCTGCCCGGCCACCGCACCGCGCTGGTGGTCGGCGACGTCATGGGGCGGGGGCTGCGCGCCGCCGTCGCCATGGGCGAACTGCGCACCGCCGTCCGCACCCTCGCCCTGCTCGATCTGGAGCCCGCCGAGGTGCTCTCCGCGCTCGACGAGATCGCCCGCGGCCTCGGCACCCCGGGCGGCTCGCACGCCGGCGCGCGGCCGGGCTCGCGCGCCCTGGCACGCGGCGGCCGGGCCGCCGACGACTCCTCCGACCTGACCGAGGTCTACCTGGCCACCTGCGTCTACGCGGTCTACGACCCGGTCACCCGCCGCTGTACGTTCGCCAACGCCGGGCATCCGCCCCCCGTCCTGGTGGAACCGGGGGAGGGCGCCCTGCTGATGGAGGTCCCGCCCGGAATGCCGCTCGGCGTCGGCGGCGAGCCGTTCGAGGAGATCGAGGTCGAGCTGCCGGACGGCGCGCTGCTGGCCCTCTACACCGACGGTCTGGTCGAGTCCCGCGACCACACCCTCGACGAGGGGCTCCACGCCCTGCGCGCGGCCCTCACCCCCTCCGACGGCGCCGACGGCGGTGGTGGTCGCGGCGGTGGGAAGGCTGCGGCCGGATCCCTCGAGGACGTCTGCGACCACGTCCTGAGCACCCTCGACACCCACCACGGCGAGGACGACATCGCCCTGCTGATGGCCCGGGTGCACGGGCTGGCGGCGGAGTCGGTCGGCGACTGGCACCTGCCCAGCGCCCCGCAGTCCGTGGGCCGGGCCCGCGAACTGGCCCGTGAGCAGTTGGAGTCCTGGGGTCTGGACGAGCTGGTGGACACCACCGAACTCCTGGTCAGCGAGCTGGTGACGAACGCCCTGCGGTACGGCGAGGGCGAGATCCGGCTCCGGCTGCTGCTGGACCGCACGCTGGTGTGCGAGGTCTGGGACGGCGGTCTGGTCCAGCCCCGGCGGCGGCGCGCCCGGGACACCGACGAGGGCGGGCGCGGGCTCCAGCTGGTCGGGCTGCTCAGCGCGGGCTGGGGGAGCCGGCGGACCCCGCTCGGCAAGACCGTCTGGTTCGAGCTGGCCCTCCCGGACGGCCAGTCCTCGGGGGCGGACTCGGTGGAGGCGCTGCTCAGCCTGTGGTGACGGGCTGCGGTCCGTTTACGGCACGGCTGCGGGCCCGCGACAGCTACTGCTCCGTCGGCTCTTTCCCCTCCCCGAAACCGGGGCTCCGCCCCGGCCCCCGGACCGGGGTTCCGCCCCCGACTCTCGGAACGGGCTGTGCCTCCGAGTTCGGAGCGGGGCTTCGCCCCAGACCCCGGAGCGGGGCTTCGCCCCAGGCTCCGGACCCGGGCTTCGCCCTTTCCCGCAGCATCGATATGCGGCTCCGCCGCGTGGCAGGGCTCTGCCCCTGGACCCCGGGGTCTGGGGCGGAGCCCCGCACGCGGCGGAGCCGCATATCGTCAGGTGTCGGGAAGGGACGGGGAGGGGAGCAGCCCGCCGCAGGCGTCACACCCCGTCGGACACCCCTAAGCGCCCCAGCGGAGCTACTGCCCCCGGCGGCGGATCTTGTTGCCGAGCCAGACCAGCGGGTCGTACTTACGGTCCACCGCCCGCTCCTTGAGCGGGATCAGCGCATTGTCGGTGATCTTGATCTGTTCGGGGCAGACCTCCGTACAGCACTTGGTGATGTTGCAGTAGCCCAGACCGTGCTCCTCCTGGGCGGCGCGCTTGCGGTCCAGCCCGGCCTCGGCCGCCCCGTCCAGCGGATGCATGTCCAGCTCCGCGACCCGCATCAGGAATCGCGGCCCGGCGAACGCCTCCTTGTTCTCCTCGAAGTCGCGCACCACATGGCAGGTGTCCTGGCACAGGAAGCATTCGATGCACTTGCGGAACTCCTGCGACCGCCCCACGTCCTCCTGCCACATCCGGTACTCGCCCGGCCCCAGCCCCTCCGGCGGCACGAAGGACGGCACCTCACGGGCCTTGGCGTAGTTGAAGGACACATCCGTCACCAGGTCCCGCACCACCGGGAAGGCCCGCAGCGGGGTGATGGTGATCGTCTCGTCCCGGTCGTACACCGACATCCGGGTCATGCACAGCAGCCGGGGCCGGCCGTTGACCTCGGCGCTGCACGAACCGCACTTGCCCGCCTTGCAGTTCCAGCGGACCGCCAGATCGGGAGCCTGGGTCGCCTGCAGCCGGTGGACGATGTCGAGGACGACCTCGCCCTCGTTGACCTCGACGCGGAAGTCGCGCAGACCGCCGCCGTCCCGGTCGCCCCGCCACACCCGGAAGTGGGCCTCATACGCGTTCACTGGGTCAGCTCCTCGTCCGTCAGGTACTTCACCAGCTCGTCCTTCTCGAACAGGTTGAGCAGATCGGGCCGGATGGGCGGCATCTCCCGCCGCTCGAGCCGGATCTGGCCGTGCCCGGTGTCGGGTGCCGCCAGGCCGCCCGAGGGGTCGGAGAGCCGGCACAGCAGAAGGACCCGCCGCCATTCGCGGTCCATCTCCGGCCAGTCGTCGCGGGTGTGCCCGCCGCGGCTCTCGGTCCGCTCCAGCGCGGCCCGTGCCACGCACTCGCTGACCAGCAGCATGTTGCGCAGATCGATCGCCAGGTGCCAGCCGGGGTTGAACTGCCGGTGCCCCTCGACCCCGGCGCGGCGCGCCCGGACCCGCAGATCGGCCAGCCGGTGCAGCGCCTCCTCCATCTCCCCGGCCCTTCTGATGATCCCCACCAGGTCGTTCATCGACTGCTGAAGCTCCTGGTGGAGGGTGTACGGGTTCTCCGGCGGCCCGGCCGGCCCCGCCGTCTCCGGCGGTTCGCCGGCCTCGGCGCTGAACGGCCGCAGCGCCTCGGCCGCCGCCAGGTCCAGCTGCGCCTCGTCCGGCACCGGGCGGGCGCCGGAGGCCGCGACCCGCCGCGCGTAGCGGGCCGCGTGGAGCCCGGCGCGGCGCCCGAAGACCAGCAGATCGGAGAGGGAGTTGCCGCCGAGCCGGTTGGAGCCGTGCATTCCGCCCGCGACCTCGCCCGCGGCGAACAGTCCGGGCACCCCGGTCGCGGCCGCGGTCTCCGGGTCCACGTCCACCCCGCCCATCACGTAGTGGCAGGTCGGGCCCACCTCCATGGGCTCGGCGGTGATGTCGACGTCCGCCAGCTCCATGAACTGGTGGTACATCGAGGGCAGCCGCCGCTTGACGGTCTCGGGGGACATCCGGGTGGAGACGTCGAGGAAGACCCCGCCGTGCGGGGAGCCGCGGCCCGCCTTCACCTCGGTGTTGATGGCGCGGGCCACCTCGTCGCGGGGGAGCAGCTCGGGCGGGCGGCGGTTGTGGTCCGGATCCTCGTACCAGCGGTCGGCCTCGTCCTCGGACTGGGCGTACTTGTCCCGGAACACGTCCGGGATGTAGTCGAACATGAACCGCTTGCCCTCGCTGTTGCGCAGCACCCCGCCGTCGCCGCGCACCGACTCGGTGACCAGGAGCCCCTTGACCGAGGGCGGCCAGACCATACCGGTCGGATGGAACTGCACGAACTCCATGTTGATCAGCGGGGCGCCGGCGAGCAGCGCCAGCGCGTGGCCGTCGCCGGTGTACTCCCAGGAGTTGGTGGTCACCTTGAAGGACTTGCCGATGCCGCCGGTGGCCAGCACCACGGCCGGGGCCTGGAGGGCGAAGAAGCGGCCGGACTCGCGCTCGTAGCCGAAGACACCGGCGACCCGGTCGCCGTCCTTGATGATCCGGGTGACCGTGCACTCCTGGAAGACCTTCAGCCGGGACTCGTAGTCGCCGGTCGCGGCCTTGTCCTCCTGCTGGAGGGAGACGACCTTCTGCTGGAGGGTGCGGATCAGCTCCAGCCCGGTGCGGTCCCCGACATGGGCGAGGCGGGGGTACTCATGGCCGCCGAAGTTCCGCTGGGAGATCTTCCCCTCCGGGGTGCGGTCGAAGAGCGCGCCCCAGGTCTCCAGCTCCCAGACCCGGTCCGGAGCCTCCTGGGCGTGCAGCTCGGCCATCCGCCAGTGGTTGAGGAACTTGCCCCCGCGCATGGTGTCGCGGAAGTGCACCTGCCAGTTGTCGCGTTCGTTGACGTTGCCCATGCAGGCGGCGATGCCGCCCTCGGCCATCACCGTATGGGCCTTGCCGAACAGCGATTTGCAGATGACGGCGCAGCGCATGCCCTGTTCGCGGGCCTCGATCGCGGCCCGCAGCCCGGCGCCGCCCGCGCCGATCACGACCACGTCCCACGCCTGCCGCTCGACTTGCGTCATCGATGAGCACCTCTCCTAGAAAAAGCGGGGATCGTCGAAGGCACCGCTCGCCAGCAGATAGACGTAGAAGTCCGCGACGGCGACGCTGATCAGAGAGGCCCAGGCGAGCTGCATATGGCGCATGTTGAGTTCGCTGACCCAGCCCCAGAGCCGGTAGCGCACCGGATGCCGGGAGAAGTTCTTCAGCCGGCCGCCGACGATATGGCGGCAGGAGTGGCAGGAGAGGGTGTACGCCCAGATCAGCGCGATGTTGACGAGCAGCACCAGCGTGCCCAGACCCATATGGCCCCAGCGGCCGTGCTCGTCCCGGAAGCCGAGCACGGTGTCATAGGTGAGGATCCCCGCGACGATCACCGCGAAGTAGAAGAAGTAGCGGTGGACGTTCTGCAGGATCAGCGGGAAGCGGGTCTCGCCGGTGTACCTGGCGCGCGGCTCGGCGACGGCGCACGCGGGCGGTGAGGCCCAGAAGCCCCGGTAATACGCCTTGCGGTAGTAGTAGCAGGTGAGCCGGAAGCCCAGCGGGAAGATCAGGATCAGCAGCGCGGGGGACAGGCCCCACCACGCGCCGAAGATCTCCCAGTTGGCACCGCCCTTCATCGGCACGCAGTTCTGCGCGATACAGGGCGAGTAGAAGGGGGAGACGTACGGCTCGGCGTAGTAGTCGTCCCCCGCGAAGGCCCGCCAGGTGGAGTAGACGACGAACGCGAACAGCCCGGCGGCGGTGACCGCGGGGGCCAGCCACCAGCGGTCGGTGCGCAGGTGGCGGGCGGGAATGGCGGCGCGTGCGGTGCTGTGCACCCCGTGCGGGGCCATCTTGCGGCGGGCGGGCGTGGCGGCTTGGGGATCGGTGCCTGTGGCCAAGGGGAACTCCGCGGTGGAGTGGTGTGGGGGGACGACGGGGGCGCGCCCCGAGGACGGGGGCGCGCCGGGCCGTCCCTAGGGCGCGTGGCGATCGCGTGCGCCGAGGCCCTCGTCGTCGACGTCCGACCACAGCGCACTGTTGTACGGCACGTCGGGAACCGGAACCATCTCGGGGCGTGATCGCTCCTCGGGAGCCGTCTCGCGCAGCAGGGCGAGGCTTTCGCGCAGGTGGTCCGCGTCGGTGCGGACCCGGCGTATCTCCAGCCCGCCGGCGCCGACCCGCTGCTCCAGCCGGGACACGGAGCGGACCAGGTCATCGAGACAGCGTTGGACGGCCGTCAAGTCGTCGTTCAAGGACATGACTTGCCCTCACTTCCGCGGTTGCGGTTGGCGACGCTCATGCGACAGCGAGTGTTGCGCGGCACGGTCGTGGTTGTGAAGGGATCTGTCGGGATTGGCGGAGCCACCGGCGCGATTCCGCCGCCGCGCACCGGAGTGCGCGCCCGTCGTATTGATCCGGTCGGGTGATCCTTTCCCCTCATGGCCGTCTCCGTGACCGTTTCGGCGTGCTGCCCCATGAACCGTCGCTTTGAGTGAGGAGTATATGCGATCAGCGTCACACTATGCCAAATGCGCATATATCCGTCACCCTGCGGAGGTACGAGCCATGCCCATCGCCAAGCGCCGCCGCGCCATGCTGCTCGCTGCGGGAGTGATGCTGCCGCTGCCCGTACTGACCGGTTGCAGCTCGGAGGACGACGGCCCGCCGCCGCCCGCCGCCTGGGACATCGCCTCCGCGCCGCGCACCGGGACCACCGGTTCCGGAACCCTGCGCTGGGCCCTGGACGCGACGCCCGCCACCTTCAACGCCTTCCAGAAGTCCGCCGACACGGGCACCCAGCGGATCGCGGGCGCCGTGCTGCCCTCCCTCTACACCCTCGACGCCCGGGGCAAGCCGCAGCGCAACGGCGACTATCTGACCGGTGCCGACGTCACCTCCTCCGAGCCCAGACAGGTCGTGGTCTACAAGCTCAACCCCAAGGCGGTGTGGAGCGACGGGCGCCCGATCGGCGCGGAGGACTTCCAGGCCCAGTGGAAGGCGCTGAGGGGGACCGACGCGGCGTACGGGAGGGCACGCAACGCCGGATACGACCGGATCGCCAAGATCGAACCCGGCGACAAGGAGCACGAGGTCAAGGTCACCTTCGCCAAGCGGTACACCGACTGGCGGTCGCTGTTCACCCCGCTGTACCCGAAGAGCGTGATGGCCAACCCGGCGGTCTTCGCCGCACCGGCCCGCAAGGGGCTCGCGGTCGGGGCCGGGCCCTTCATGGTGCGCCAGGTCACCGACACCTCGGTCACCCTCGTCCGCAACCCCCGCTGGTGGGGCGACCGGGCGCGACTGAGCCGGGTGCTCTTCCGGACGGTGCCGGCCGAGAAGCGGGCCGAGGCCCTGATCGCGGGGCAGCTGGACCTGGCCGAGGTGGACGGGGCCACCGCCCGGCGCATCCGGGCCGCCACCCCGGACAAGCAGGCCGCGGGCGCCGCCCGCGGCTCCTCGGCCCCGGGCAAGGCGGGGGCGCCGGAGCCGTCCGCCTCCGGCACCGCTGAGACCGCCGGCGCCAACGGGGCCTCGGGCACCTCCGGCGCCTCGGTCACGGACAAGAACCGGTCGCGGACCCGGGCGCTGAGCAGGTTCACCGTGCGCAAGGCCCTGGAGCCCGCCTACACCCAGCTCGCCCTCAACGGCACCAAGGGCCCGCTCGCCGATGACCGGGTGCGCCGCGCGGTGGCCCGCGCGATCGACCGCAAGGCCCTCGCGAAGCTGGTGCTGAAGCCGATGGGGCTGCCGTCCGAGCCGCTCGGCAACCATCTGCTGATGGCGGGCCAGCCGGGTTACCAGGATCACAGCGGCGCCCTCGGCGATCCGGACGCGAACGCCGCGCAATCGCTGCTGGCCGACGCGGGCTGGCGGGCGGGCGAGGCCGGCCGGCAGAAGGCGCTCGGCGGGAAGACGGACGACCGGGGCGGACGGCAGAGCGCCCCGACCGCCACCGCTTCCGCCACGGACACCGCCACCGAATCCGGCACTGGGCGCCCCTCCGGGGCCGCCCCCGCCGCCGGTGACGCCGGACGGCGGGGGCGGGCCGGGAAGGCCGCGCTCGTCAGGAAGCAGGGACGGCCGCTGGTGCTGCGCTTCGTCCTCCCGGACGACCGGAGCGGCGCCCAGCTGCGCACGGTCGGCGAGCGCATCGCGCGGATGCTGGAGAAGATCGGCGTCGGGACCGAGATCACCAAGGTTCCGGGCGAGAGCTACTTCCGGGACCACATCGTCACCGGCGACTACGACCTGGCCCTCTACTCCTGGCCCGCCTCCGCCTACCCGGCCACCGACGCCCGCCCGATCTACGC
The DNA here is from genome assembly GCF_001553455.1 of Streptomyces hygroscopicus subsp. hygroscopicus. GTDB lineage: Bacteria > Actinomycetota > Actinomycetes > Streptomycetales > Streptomycetaceae > Streptomyces > Streptomyces hygroscopicus. The sequence goes on along the minus strand of NZ_BBOX01000107.1, from coordinate 27,494 downwards.
CAAGCCCCAGCCGGCGGCGGACGGCTCCCTGATGGTGGAGCAGAACTACACCCGGGTGGGCACCGACCAGATCGACCAGTTCTTCGACCAGGCGCTGTCCGAGCTGGACGGCGGCGCCTCCCGCTCCCTGGTCAGCCGCGCGGACGCCCGGATCTGGGCGGCGGCCGGATCGATTCCGCTCTACCAGCGGCCCCAGCTGGTCGCGGTGCGCAAGGGCCTGGTGAACGCGGGCGCCTTCGGCTTCGCCACCCCCCGCTACCAGGACATCGGCTTCCGCCGCTAGCCGGGACCTGGGCGGGACGGCGGCCCGGCGGCGGGCTGACGGCGGCCCGGCGGCGGACCGGCGGAAAGGACCGGTGGCGGCCCGGCGGCGGACCAGAGGAAAGGACCGGCGGCGGCCCGGCGTCCGGCCGACCGGCACCCGGAACGACCAGCGCGGACAGGGCGCGGGGACGGGCTGCGGCATCCGTCCCCGCGCCGTCCCCGTACCATGGGGGTGAGGCCGAGGCGTGATCAGCCCGGCGGAAGGCGCGCCGCACAAGGAGCGCGCCGCCACCCACGAAACCGGGAGAAGCGCGCTCGTTATGCCCACGCGCCACGACATCCGTAACGTCGCCATCGTCGCCCACGTCGACCACGGCAAGACGACCCTCGTCGACGCCATGCTCAAGCAGGCGGGCGCGTTCGCCGCCCACCAGCAGGTGGACGACCGGGTCATGGACTCGAACGACCTGGAGCGCGAGAAGGGCATCACCATTCTCGCGAAGAACACCGCCGTGAAGTACCACCCGGCGGACGGCGGCGAGCCCGTCACCATCAACATCATCGACACCCCCGGCCACGCCGACTTCGGCGGTGAGGTCGAGCGCGGTCTGTCCATGGTCGACGCGGTCGTCCTGCTGGTGGACGCCTCCGAGGGGCCGCTGCCGCAGACCCGCTTCGTGCTGCGCAAGGCGCTCCAGGCCAAGCTGCCGGTGATCCTGTGCATCAACAAGACGGACCGTCCGGACTCCCGGATCGACGAGGTCGTCAACGAGGCGTACGACCTCTTCCTGGACCTGGACGCGACCGAGGAGCAGATCGAGTTCCCGATCGTCTACGCCTGCGCCCGTGACGGCGTGGCCTCGCTGACCAAGCCGGAGGACGGCACCGTCCCGGCCGACAGCGACAGCCTCGAGCCGTTCTTCTCCACCCTCCTGCAGACCGTCCCGGCGCCCGAGTACGACGCGACCGCGCCGCTCCAGGCCCATGTCACCAACCTGGACGCGGACAACTTCCTCGGCCGTATCGCGCTGCTCAGGGTCGAGCAGGGCGAGCTGAAGAAGGGGCAGACGGTCGCGTGGATCAAGCGCGACGGCACCGTCTCCAACGTCCGGATCACCGAGCTGCTGATGACCGAGGCGCTCACCCGCAAGCCCGCCGAGGTGGCCGGGCCCGGTGACATCTGCGCGGTCGCGGGCATCCCCGACATCATGATCGGTGAGACCCTGGCCGACCCGGAGAACCCGGTCGCGCTGCCGCTGATCACCGTCGACGAGCCCGCCATCTCCATGACCATCGGCACCAACACCTCCCCGCTGGTCGGCCGCGGCCCCGGCGGCAAGGGCGCGGACAAGTCGGCGGTCAAGGACCGGAAGGTCACCGCGCGGCTGGTCAAGGACCGCCTCGACCGCGAGCTGATCGGCAACGTCTCGCTGCGCGTGCTGCCCACCGACCGCCCGGACGCCTGGGAGGTGCAGGGGCGGGGCGAGCTGGCGCTGGCGATCCTGGTGGAGACCATGCGCCGGGAGGGCTTCGAGCTGACCGTCGGCAAGCCGCAGGTGGTCACCCGCGAGATCGACGGCAAGGTCCACGAGCCGATCGAGCGCATCACCATCGACGTGCCCGAGGAGCACATGGGCGCGGTCACCCAGCTCATGGGCACCCGCAAGGGCCGGATGGACAACATGTCCAACCACGGCTCCGGCTGGGTCCGCATGGAGTTCATCGTCCCCTCCCGCGGTCTGATCGGCTTCCGCACCGAGTTCCTGACCGCGACCCGCGGCACCGGTATCGCGCACTCCATCCACGAGGGCCACGAGCCGTGGTTCGGCGAGCTGAAGACGCGGAACAACGGCTCGCTGGTCGCCGACCGGGCGGGCGCGGTGACCGCCTTCGCGATGACCAACCTCCAGGAGCGCGGCACGCTGTTCGTCTCGCCGGGCACCGAGGTGTACGAGGGCATGATCGTCGGCGAGAACTCCCGCTCCGACGACATGGACGTCAACATCACCAAGGAGAAGAAGCTCACCAACATGCGGTCCTCCACCGCGGATGTGACCGAGTCGCTGGTCCCGCCGCGGCTGCTCTCGCTCGAGCAGTCCCTGGAGTTCTGCCGCGACGACGAGTGCGTCGAGGTGACGCCGGAGACGGTGCGGATCCGCAAGGTGGTGCTGGACCAGAAGGAGCGCGCCCGCACCGCCGCCCGCGCCAAGCGCTGACGCGTACGTCCGCGCGCCGGGCGAGGACGCCTGCCGCGCCGGGCGCGGACGCCCCGCGCGGGCGCCCCGTGTGCACCTGGACACCGGTCACGGAGCGTAGCCGCTCCACCGTGCGTCCGTGAGCTGTCCATGGCCCGGATCCACCGCCTTCCCGGCGGGGGTCCGGGCCGTTTGCCATGTCAGGAAGGTGCCAGTCAAGCGGTTATCCGGATTCGCGTGTCCGGATATCGGTGTTCGGGCTCCGCATGATGTGTTAACAGTCCGTTTCGCGTGTGTCTGTCTGGGGCAGTTTTGTCCGGATTTCGAGGCTCCGCGCGTAGATGCTGTGACCAAAGCGAGACCCATAAGGTGTGGTTTAAGGGCCGGACGTGCTCAATCATGGGGTCCATTGAGCTCGGGTCAATGGGTCACACGCTGTGGGGAGCGCGGACCTACGAGCGCATCTGGGGGGTTCCGGTCCCTTTCGCTGTCAGGGGTGTCAGCGTGTCTCCGGGCGCCCCCTCTCGTAGTGACAGTGGACTCCTGAGGAGGCAAACCCATGCGCGGTGCCAAGAGCGCCAAGTGGGTCGCGTTGGCAGCAGTTGTGGCGCTGGCCGCGACCGCCTGTGGTGGCAGCGACAGCGACAGCGGCAGCAATGACATGAACAAGGGCGAGGCGGACCCGAACGGGATCATCACCGCCCAGCTCGGCGAGCCGCAGAACCCGCTGCAGCCGGCGAACGCCAAGGAGAGCCAGGGCAGCCGTGTGCTCCGGCAGATCTTCGCCGGGCTGGTGGACTACCAGCCGGGCACCGGCAAGCTGGTGTACGTCAACGCCGAGTCCGTCACACCCAACAAGGACTCCTCCGTCTGGACCGTCAAGCTCAAGCCGGGCTGGAAGTTCCACAACGGCGAGACCGTGACCGCCAAGTCCTACGTGGACTCCTGGAACTGGTCGGCCAACGTCGAGAACAACCAGACCAACTCCAGCTGGTTCCAGGACATCAAGGGCTACTCGGACGTCCACCCGGACAAGGGCAAGCCGAAGGCCGACAAGATGTCCGGCCTCAAGGTCGTCAACGACAACGAGTTCAAGATCGAGCTGACCGGCCCGGTCTCGTACTTCGCCTACAAGCTGGGCTACGACGTGTGGTCCCCGCTGCCCACCGGCTTCTTCAAGGACCCCAAGGGCTTCGGTGAGAAGCCGGTCGGCAACGGTCCCTACAAGTTCGTCTCCTGGGACCACAAGAAGCTGATCAAGGTCCGGAAGTTCGACGGCTACCAGGGCCCGAACAAGGCCAAGAACGGCGGCATCGACTTCAAGAACTACACCACCGCCGACGCGGCCTACTCGGACCTGCGCTCGAACAACCTCGACTGGATCGAGCAGGTGCCGACCACCGCGCTCACCAACTACAAGAGCGACCTGGGCAGCCGCGCGATCGACGAGGAGTACTCGGCGGTCCAGTCGATCGTCCCGGCCTTCTACACCAAGCAGTTCAAGGACATCGACCCCAAGGTCATCCAGGGTCTGTCGATGGCGATCGACCGTGACACGATCACCAAGACCGTGCTCCACGGCTCCCGCACCCCGGCCGACAGCTATGTCGCCCGCGGCGTCCTCGGCTACAAGGCCGGCGCGCTGAAGGAGCAGGTCACCTACGACCCGGCCAAGGCCAAGGCGCTCATCAAGGAGGGCGGCGGGGTCCCGGGCAACAAGATCTCCATCCAGTACAACGCCGACCAGGACCACAAGCCCTGGGTGGACGCGGTCTGCAACAGCATCCGCAAGGCCACCGGCGTCGAATGCGTCGGCGACTCCAAGCCCGACTTCCAGGCCGACCTGAACGCGCGTGACAAGCACCAGGTCAAGTCGATGTACCGGGGTGGCTGGGTGCTCGACTACCCGGTCAACTCGAACTTCATGAGGGACCTCTACGGCTCCAAGGCGGCCGGCAACACCAGCGGCTACGCCAACAAGCAGTTCGACGAGCTCGCCAACAAGGCCGACAAGGCCGCCACCCTGGACGAGACCGTGAAGCTCTACCAGCAGGCGGAGCAGGTCCTCGCCAAGGACATGCCGGCGATCCCGCTGTGGTTCTACAAGGTCAACAGCGGCCAGTCCAACAAGATCCTGGGCAAGATCCCCTACGGCCAGGACGGCGACCCCATCTTCACCGACGTCCAGGTGAAGAAGAAGTAATCATCGGGACCGCCGGCCGGTGCCGCCGCCTCCCCCCACCGGGGAGCGGCGGTACCGGCCCGCAGGCGTGAGGCCCGCAGCTCATCCCCCCACCCGCGTGGCGCAGACGAGACGTGGCCTTCGCCGCCCCCCAACGGCATGGAGGCATAATGGGGCGCTACGTCGCCAGGCGACTGCTCCAGATGATCCCGGTCTTCATCGGGACCACACTGATTATTTTCCTCATGGTCCACGTCCTCCCCGGTGATCCCATCCGGGCGATGTGGGGAGACAAGGCCGCGGACCCCGCACAGGTCGCGTCGCTGCGCCATGAGTTCGGGCTGGACCAGCCCCTGTGGAAGCAGTACATCGACTACATGGCCGACCTCTTCAAGGGAGACTTCGGCAAGACCTTCGGCGGCCGCCCGGTCTCCGAGGAGATGGGGATGGCCTTCCCGGTGACCCTCCGCCTCGCGGCGGTGGCCCTCACCATCGAAATGATCGTCGGCATCGGGCTCGGCGCCTGGGCCGGACTCCGGGCCGGCCGCGCCGCCGACACCGGTGTGCTGATCTTCACCCTGATCGTCATCTCGATGCCGGTCTTCGTCCTCGGCTACCTGGCCCGGTTCATCTTCGCCGACGAGCTCGGCTGGCTGCCGCCGAACGTGCAGGACTCGATGGACATCCAGCAGCTGCTGCTGCCCGGCTTCGTCCTCGCGATGCTCTCCATGGCGTATGTGGCCCGGCTCACCCGGACCACCTTCGCGGAGAACCTGCGCGCCGACTACATGCGCACCGCGCTCGCCAAGGGCCTGCCGCGCCGCCGCATCATCGGCGTCCACCTGCTGCGCAACTCGCTCATCCCGGTGATCACCTTCCTCGGCACCGACGTCGGCGCGCTGGTCGGCGGCGCGGTGGTCACCGAGGGCATCTTCAACGTCCAGGGCGTCGGCAACCTGCTGTTCAAGGCGCTCGGGCAGCGGGAGGGCACCACGATCGTCGGCGTCGTCACGATCTTCGTCCTCGTCATCCTGCTGATCAATCTGCTCGTCGACCTGCTGTACGCGGTCCTGGACCCGAGGATCCGGTATGCCTGACGTGACCAAATCCCAGTCCGGCACGGCGGTCGACACGGCGGTCGACGCCGTGGCCCCGCCGACCGAGGTGGACACCGCACCCGCCACCGGACCCGCCCCCCAGCAGAACAAGCCGCGCTCGCTGTGGGGCGATGCCTGGTTCGAGCTGCGCCACCGCCCGCTGTTCTGGATCTCGGCGGTGCTGCTGGTGCTGCTGCTGGCCATCGCGGCGTTCCCCGGTCTGTTCACCGGCGCCGACCCGCGAGACGGCGATCTGACCAACCACTTCCTGACCAAGCCGGAGCTGACCCACTTCTTCCAGGCCGACTGGTTCGGCTACGACGGCCAGGGCCGCTCCATCTACGCCCGGGTCATCTACGGCACCCGCGCCTCGATCATGGTCGGCGTCGGCGTGACCGTGGTGGTGACCCTCTTCGGCGGCCTGCTGGGCATGGTGGCCGGGTACTTCGGCGGCTGGATCGACTCGATCGTCTCCCGGATCGTCGACATCTTCTTCGGCCTGCCGTTCCTGCTCGGCTCGATGGTCGTCCTGAACGCGTTCACCGAGCGCAAGGTGTACGTGGTCATCGCGGCCCTCGCCTTCCTGGGCTGGACCACCATCGCCCGGGTGATGCGCAGTTCGGTGATCACCGCCAAGCAGGCGGACTACGTCACCGCGGCGCGGGCGCTCGGCGCCGGGACGAGCCGGATCCTCTTCCGGCACGTGCTGCCGAACGCGCTGGCCCCCACCATCGTGGTGGCCACCATCTCCCTCGGCGCGTACATCTCCGCCGAGGCCACGCTGTCCTTCCTCGGTCTCGGCCTCGCCGACCCCACCATCTCGTGGGGCATCGACATCTCCGACGCCAAGGACGCCATCCGGGACAACCCGCATGTGATGCTGTTCCCGGCCGGAATGCTGAGCCTCACCGTCTTCGCATTCATCACGCTCGGCGACGCGGTGCGCGACGCCCTCGACCCCAAGCTGCGCTGAGGAGGGCGTACGTGACCACCATCGAGAAGACCGCGGACGACGCCGCCCGCCAGGGTGCCGGCGACGACGGCACCCCGCTGCTGGAAGTCCGCGACCTGCATGTGGAGTTCCACACCCGGGACGGTGTCGCCAAGGCCGTCAACGGCGTCAACTACAGCGTCCACGCCGGTGAGACGCTCGCCGTCCTCGGCGAGTCCGGCTCCGGCAAGTCCGTGACCGCCCAGGCGATCATGGGCATCCTCGACATGCCGCCCGGGAGGATCCCGCAGGGCCAGATCCTGTTCCGGGGCGAGGACATGCTCACCATGTCGGGGGAGGAGCGCCGGAAGATCCGCGGCCGGAAGATCGCCATGATCTTCCAGGACGCCCTCTCGGCGCTGAACCCGGTGCTCTCCGTGGGCTATCAGCTCGGCGAGATGTTCCGGGTCCACCAGGGCCTGTCCAAGAAGGAGGCCAAGGCCAAGGCCATCGAGCTGATGGACCGGGTCCGCATCCCGGCGGCCAAGGAGCGGGTGAGCGACTATCCGCACCAGTTCTCCGGCGGTATGCGCCAGCGCATCATGATCGCCATGGCGCTCGCGCTGGAGCCGGACCTGATCATCGCCGACGAGCCGACCACCGCGCTGGACGTCACCGTCCAGGCTCAGGTGATGGACCTGCTCGCGGAGCTCCAGCGCGAGTTCAACATGGGTCTGATCCTGATCACCCATGACCTGGGTGTGGTGGCGGACGTCGCCGACAAGATCGCCGTGATGTACGCGGGACGGATCGTCGAGACCGCCCCGGTGCACGAGCTCTACAAGCGCCCGGCCCACCCGTACACCCGGGGCCTGCTGGACTCGATCCCGCGGCTGGACCGCAAGGGGCAGGAGCTCTACGCGATCAAGGGGCTGCCGCCCAACCTGCTCAAGATCCCCTCGGGCTGTGCCTTCAACCCGCGCTGCCCCAAGGCACAGGACATCTGCCGTACGGAGGTCCCCGCCCTGGTGCCGGTCACCGAGCAGGACGGCACGGAGCTGCCGGGCCGCGGCAGCGCCTGCCACTTCTGGAAGGAGACCCTCCATGGCTGACGCCGAGAAGAACGAGACGGCCGTGGAGCCGGCCGCGGCCGCCACCCCCAACGTCACCGAGGTGGAGACGGTCGACGCGGCCACCGAGGAGGAGGCGGTCGCCGCCCTCGAGGCCAAGGTCGACCGGGGAGAGCCGATCCTCCAGGTGCGCAACCTGGTCAAGCACTTCCCGCTGACCCAGGGCATCCTGTTCAAGCGGCAGATCGGCGCGGTCAAGGCGGTCGACGGCATCTCCTTCGACCTCTACCAGGGCGAGACCCTCGGCATCGTCGGCGAGTCCGGCTGCGGCAAGTCCACCGTCGCCAAGCTGCTGATGACCCTGGAGACCGCCACCGCGGGCGAGGTTTTCTACAAGGGCCAGGACATCACCAAGCTGTCGGGCCGCGCGCTGCGGGCCGTCCGCCGCAACATCCAGATGGTGTTCCAGGACCCGTACACCTCGCTCAATCCCCGCATGACGGTGGGCGACATCATCGGGGAGCCCTTCGAGATCCACCCAGAGGTGGCCCCCAAGGGCGACCGCCGCCGCAGGGTCCAGGAACTCCTGGACGTGGTGGGGCTGAACCCGGAGTACATCAACCGCTACCCCCACCAGTTCTCCGGCGGCCAGCGCCAGCGCATCGGCATCGCCCGCGGGCTCGCCCTCAACCCGGAGATCATCATCTGCGACGAGCCGGTCTCCGCGCTCGACGTCTCCGTCCAGGCACAGGTCATCAACCTGATGGAGGGGCTCCAGGACGAGTTCAACCTGTCCTACATCTTCATCGCCCACGACCTGTCCATCGTCCGGCACATCTCCGACCGGGTCGGCGTGATGTACCTGGGCAAGATGGCCGAGATCGGCTCCGACACCGAGATCTACGACCACCCGACGCACCCCTACACCCAGGCGCTGCTGTCGGCCGTCCCGGTCCCGGACCCGGAGTCGCGCGAGGGCCGCGAGCGCATCATCCTCACCGGCGACGTGCCCTCCCCGGCCAACCCGCCCTCCGGCTGCCGCTTCCGCACCCGCTGCTGGAAGGCCGAGGACAAGTGCGCCAAGGAGATCCCGCTCCTGGCCATCCCCGAGCGCTTCGCCAATACCGACTCCCCGGCGGCGCACGAATCGGCGTGCCACTTCGCGGAGGAGAAGGACGTGGTCCACGCATAGCGCTCCCGAACGACGAGGGCCGCCCGGACCGTGCACCCCACGGTCCGGGCGGCCCTCGCCGTCGTTCAGGCCCCGCCCGACTCGGGCCAATGCCGCACCCCATGCCGCACGGAACCGCTCACGCGCTCACGCCGCGACCTCACGGCGCGCGTTCATCCAGTTTGCCCCACCACGGGCGACGGGGTCAGCGTGAACCATACGGCCTTGCCGGTGACGCCCGCGTCCTTGTCGGTGTAGTCGTGCACGCCCCAGGTGTCGGAGCACGACTCGACGATCGTGAGGCCGCGCCCGCTCTCGTCCTCGGCGGCAGCCGCCCCCGGCTGCGGCAGCCCGCACCCGGAGTCCCATACGGTGACCCGGAAGCCGGACGGCGTGGGCTCCCAGTCCATGCTGACGTACGCGTCGGTGGTGGTGTTCCGGTACGCGTTGGTGACCAGCTCCGACACGAGCAGTTCGGCCGTGTCGACGATGCAGTCGAGCCGCGCCGCCCTGAGAACGTGGCGGATGGTGGCCCGTACGACGCCCACGGCGCGCGGGTCGTGGGGGATGAACAGGCCGTAGGACCAGGGCTCTTCGGGCGTGCGCATGGGGCAGCCTCCAGGTGAGTGCCTTCTGTGACTGGCGCCATACGTAAGGTAGCGACCTGTCGGGTATAGATACAACCCGGTTGGCCGGATGATGGTTACGGAGTGGACGCATCCGTCTGCGTCACGCAACACTCCCCCACGGATGAAAGGGGAATCCGCATGGGGCTCAGGGCCGATCCCACGTATCGGCAGCGCCGGTTCGGCGTCGAGGTGCGCAGGCTGCGTGAGGCGGCCGGACTGACTGTTGGCGAGGCGGCTCGGTTGGTGGGGATGCGCCAGCCGCACTTCAGCAACGTTGAGGCGGGCCGGACGAACCTGTCGGCCGAGCGGCTTCAGAAGCTGGCTCAGGCGCTCGGTAGCACATATACCTACCCCGTTGATGCTCTGCTGGCCCTGGGGCGGGCGTCTGGCAGGGGATGGTGGAGCGACTACCGTACGACCCTTGGCGCGACGCACCTCGACTTGGCAGAGCTGGAGGCAGGAGCCGTTGCTCTGCGCAACTACGAGTTGCTGTTCATCCCGGGGCTGCTCCAGACCTTCGAGTACGCGACCGCCGTGCACAGCGGCGGTTTCTCTCCAACGGTAAGTGAAGTCCGCGACTCAGCAGTGGAGTTCAGGATGCGACGGCAGAAGGTTCTGTCGGGCGAGCGGCCTCCGCAGTTCCACGCCATCATTCACGAGGCGGCGCTGCGTGTTCTCTACGGCGGTCGGGCGGTGATGCGTGATCAGCTGCTCCGGCTGATCGAGTTGTCGCGCTTGCCGAACGTCACGATCCAGATCATCCCCATCGACAACGAGGGAAGCGCGGCCTTCAGCCACCCGTTCATGGTGATCGAACCCGGCGTGGTGGAATTGGGTGCGGTGCTCGTCGACCAGGTGGGCAAGGCGCAGTTCCTCGACGAGCGCCAAGCGCTGGCCGAATATGGGGAGTCGTTCGTGAGGCTGAGTGCGCTGGCCCTGCCTCCGGTCGATGCCGAGGCTGTGCCGGAGGCTCGTACGGCGAAGGATTCCCTCGGCCTCATCCAGCACATCCTCTATCCGCTTCTCTAAGGAGAGAGCCGCATGTCTTCGCTTCCGTGGCGGAAGTCCAGCTTCAGCACGGGCGACGCCCCCAACTGCGTCGAACTCGCCCCCGACTCCGTCGGCAACCCCCACCTGCGCGAGAGCGACGACCCGGAGGTCGTCATATCCACGACCCCCGCCGCGCTCCGCGCGTTGCTGCGGGCCGTGAAGGCGGGGGAGTTGGACCGGCTCGGGGGGTGAACCTGAGCTTGCGGTGGGTTGGGGCGCAGGACTGCCGATGCCACCGCATGCCACTGTGCCAAGCTCACCGTAACCGTATGGGCTCCAGGGAGGTGCACGCGTGTCTCAGCTCACGTGGCGAAAGTCGAGCTTCAGCGAGGGTCACACTGACACCTGCGTGGAACTCGCCGCCGATTCCGCCGGTCTGCCCCACCTGCGCGAGAGCGACGACCCGGAGGTCGTCATATCCACGACCCCCGCCGCGCTCCGCGCGTTGCTGCGGGCCGTGAAGGCGGGGGAGTTGGACCGGCTCGGGGGGTGAACCCGAGCTTGCGGTGGGTTGGGGGCGCAGGGACGCCGATGCCACGGCATGTCACTGCGCCGAACCCACCGAGAAGTCACCGGCCCGGGGCTGAGCGCCGCGACGATCACTTCATCATGTAGCAGACCTTGTGGGCCGAGATCCAGACCTTGTAGGTCTTGCCGTCACGCGTGACCGTCTTGGTCTGGGCCTTCATGTCCTTGCAGTGCTTGCCCGATTTGGAGGGCGACGGTGTGGGCGAGGGCGTGGTCCCGTGCTGGGCGCTGTCCGCCTTCGTGTGCGTCACCGACGCGGTGGGCGTCGCCAGAGCGGTACCCGGGGTGGCAACGGCCGCGCCACCGGCCATCACAGCCGCCGCGGCACCGGTTGCCAGGGCGCGTACGATCGAGTTCCGCATCACGGTCACCTTCTCGGATCGTCTCGAACTGCCTTCGTTTCATTGTTCGCTCGCCCGCGGCGAGGATGCATGTCGATCAGCACGGGGCTCCGGGACGGGGCCGTAGACGGCGGCGGGGGCGGCCGTCTGCACCGGGACGATTGCGGATCCGCGGGAAAGGGGGAGCGGGTCAAGGAGCACTCCTCAGGTGTGCCGGTCCGTCGTCCCACACCCTGCCCGCCCCCTCCTTCGGGTGAACCGCCCGCAGCGGATGCCCGGAATGGGCAGTCCGCCCGTATGATCGCCGGTATGAGCCTCGAACGTGTCACCATCACGATTCCGAGCGAGACCCTGAGCGCCGCCAAGGAAGCGGCGGATCGCGAGGGCATGAGCGTTTCGGCCTGGCTCTCGCGTGCGGCAGAGCGCGCGGCCAAGATCGAGGCAGGGCTGATCGCGGCGGAAGGGGTGCTGGCGGAGATCGATCCGCCCACCCCGGAGGAGCAGGCGTGGGTGGACGCGTTCATGGACACGGTCACCCGGCCCGTCGCGGACGGCGAGTCCGGCGCCGGCGATCACGCGGCTTGATCGCGGCTTGATGGAAAAGCGCTCGGGGGGACGGCCGATGGCGGTACTGCGACCCGTTGTCTATGACGCGGGGATGCTGATCGCCGCCGAGCGGTCCCAGGTCAAGGTCTGGCGGGCCCACCGCGCCTATCTGACGGCGGGTGGTGTGCCCCAGGTGCCCGCGCCTGTGGTCGCGCAGGTGTGGCGGGACGGCGCGCGCCAAGCGCGCCTGGCGCACCTGCTCAAGGGGTGCGATGTGGCGGTCATGGACGAGACGGCGGCCCGGGAGGTCGGGGAACTGCTGGCCCGAGCGGGAACGTCCGATCCGGTGGACGGAGCCGTCGCGGTGCTCGCCGCGTGGCAGGAGGCGACGATCGTCACCTCCGACCCTGACGACATCCGGCAGTTGCTCGACCGACTCGGCAGCCGAGGCAAGCTGGTGACCGTGCAGCAGGTCTGAAGGTCGCTTCCGCGCGCCCGCCGGTCCGTCCCCACACCCTGCCGCCCCCTCATCCGGGTGAAGGGCCCACGGCGGGTGCCCGCCCCCGCCACCCCGGACAGCGGTCACCGACGTGCGCCGCCGCCCCAGCGGATGTCAGATGGGCCTGAGGCGGATCTTGGACCGGATCCTCGGGAGGCGCGATGCGCGGAGCCCCGTATTCGCTGCGTACCAGACGTGCGCTGGCCGCCCTGTGCGGGGCGGCCGTCGCGCTGCCGCTGACCGCCTGCGGCGGCGGTGACGGCGGCGCCGAGGCCGGTGTGGTCCGCTCCTCCTGGGGCGATCCGCCCAATCCGCTGGAGCCGGCCAACACCAATGACGTCCAGGGCGGCAAGGTCCTGGACATGATCTTCCGCGGGCTCAAGCACTACGACCCGGTGACCGGCGAGGCCGAGAACGCCCTCGCGGAGCGGATCGAGAGCGCCGACCAGCGGAACTACACCATCACCCTCAAGAAGGGCCGGCGGTTCGCCAATGGGGAGAAGGTCACCGCCGCGTCCTTCGTGGACGCCTGGAACTACGGCGCCCGGATCGACCACAAGCAGCGCAACGCCTACTTCTTCGAGTACATCGAGGGCTACGACAAGGTCCACCCCGCCTCCGGCGCCCCCACCGCCAAGACGCTCTCCGGGCTGCGGGTGAAGGACGAGCGGACCTTCACCGTCAGGCTCACCCAGAAGTTCTCCACCTGGCCCAAGACCCTCGGCTACAACGCCTACGCACCGCTGCCCCGGGCGTTCTTCGAGGACCACGCCGCCTGGCTGGACAAGCCCATCGGCAACGGCCCGTACCAGGTGCGGTCGTACGTCAGGGGCTCGGTGATGAAGCTGCGCGCCTGGGACGGATACCCGGGGCCCGACAAGGCCCGTAACAAGGGCGTCGATCTGCGCGTCTACACCGACAGCAACACCGCCTACACCGATCTCCAGGCGGGCAATCTCGATCTGGTGGACGACGTCCCGGCGCAGCAGCTGAAGTTCGTCCGCTCCGACCTCGGCGACCGCTACCTCAACCAGCCCGCCGGGATCATCCAGACGCTCACCTTCCCGATGTACGACCGGGCCTGGAGCGGCCCGGCCAGGGCGAAGCTCCGGCGGGGCATCTCGATGGCGATCGACCGCGCGCAGATCACCCAGCGGATCTTCCACGGCACCCGCACCCCCGCGACCGACTGGACCTCCCCCGTCCTGCGCCGCCGGGGCGGCTATCGGCCGGGGCTGTGCGGGGACGCCTGCCGCTACGACCCGGTCCGGGCGCGCAAGCTGATCAAGGCGGCCGGGGGGCTGCCGGGCGGCCGGATGACGATCACGTACAACGCGGACACCGGTTCCCACAAGGACTGGGTGGACGCGGTCTGCAACAGCGTGAACACCGTGCTGCGGAACGACCGGGCGTGTGTCGGCAGACCGGTCGGCACCTTCGCCGACTACCGCAACAAGATGGCCGGCGAGAAGATGACCGGACCGTTCCGGGCCGGCTGGCAGATGGACTACCCGCTGATCCAGAACTTCCTCCAGCCCCTGTACTACACCGGCGCCTCCTCCAACGACGGCCACTTCAGCGACACCGGCTTCGACCGCCTGGTGAACCAGGCCAACGCCGCCTCCGCCGACGGCCCGGCCATCGCCGGTTTCCAGGACGCGGAGAAGATCCTCGCCGAGCAGATGCCCGCCATTCCGCTGTGGTACCAGAACGGCAGCGCGGGCTATTCGCGGCGGCTCAGCGAGGTGGCGCTCAACCAGTTCAGCGTGCCCGTCTACGCGCGGATCAGGGTGAGCTGAGCCATGGGCCGCTATGCGCTGCGGCGGCTGCTGCAGATGATTCCGGTGTTCCTCGGCTCCACCTTCCTGATCTTCTTCATGGTGTACGCGCTCGGCGACCCGGTCGCCGCGCTCTTCGGCGACAAGGCCCCCGACCCCGCCACCGCCGCCCGCATCCGCCGGGACCTCTACCTGGACGAGCCGCTGTGGCGCCAGTACCTGCACTACATGGGGCAGATCTTCAGCGGGCACTTCGGCACCGCGTTCGACGGCCGGCCGGTCACCGAGCTGATGGCGAGCGCGTTCCCCGTCACCCTCCGGCTCACCCTGGTCGCGGTCGCCTTCGAGGTGGCGCTGGGCGTCACCCTGGGCGTCCTCAGCGGGCTGCGCCGGGGCCGGGGTCTTGACACCTCGGTGCTGCTGCTCACCCTGGTCGTGGTCTCCGTGCCGACCTTCGTCAGCGGCACGGTGCTGCAGTACCTGTTCGGCGTGAGCTGGGGCTGGGCCAGGCCCTCGGTCTCCCCGGAGGCGCCGCTGACCGAGCTGCTGCTGCCCGGGGTGGTGCTGGGGCTGGTGTCCCTCGCGTACACCACCCGCCTCACCCGTACCTCCATCGTGGAGAACGCCCGCGCCGACTACGTCCGCACCGCCGTCGCCAAGGGGCTGCCGCGCCACCGGATCGTCATCCGCCATCTGCTGCGCAACTCGCTGATCCCGGTGGTGACGTTCATCGGCACGGACATCGGCGCGCTGATGGGCGGCGCGATCGTCACCGAGCGGATCTTCAACATCCACGGCGTGGGCTACCAGCTCTACCAGGGCATCCTGCGCCAGAACTCGCCGACCGTCGTCGGCTTCGTGACCATCCTGGTGATCGTCTTCCTGCTCGCCAATCTGCTTGTCGACCTCCTCTACGCCGTGCTCGACCCGAGGATTCGGTATGCCTGAGCCCTTTGACACGCGCTACGACACGACCGAGGCGCTCGCACCGGCCGACAGCGGCGGCGGTCCGCTGGGCCGGGCCACCCCCGGCCCCCCGATCCTGGAGGGCGGACCACGGCGCCGCCCCCTCCCCTGGCGCACGGGACCCGGCCGCCGCTCCGGCGGACCGGCCGCCCCGCCCGGCCGGGGACTGTGGTCCGACGCCTGGCACGATCTGCGCCGCAACCCCGTCTTCGTCCTCTCCGCGCTGGTCATCCTCTTCCTCGTGGTCATCGCGATCTGGCCGCAGCTGATCGCGAGCGGCAACCCGTACCACGGCGACCTCGCCAAGGCACAGGACGGCCCGGCCCCCGGCCACCCCTTCGGCTACGACCTCCAGGGCCGCGACGTCTACACCCGCACGGTCTACGGCGCCCGCGCCTCCATCACCGTCGGCATCTGCGCCACCCTCGGCGCCGCCCTGCTGGGCAGCGTGCTGGGCGGGCTCGCCGGGTACTTCGGCGGCTGGTGGGACGCGCTGCTCTCGCGGATCGCCGATGTCTTCTTCGGCATCCCGATCCTGCTGGGCGGCCTCGTCTTCCTGTCCGTGGTCACCAGCGGCTCGGTCTGGCCGGTCGTCGGCTTCATCGTGCTGCTGGGCTGGCCGCAGATCTCCCGGATCGCCCGCGGCTCGGTGGTGACGGTCAAGGAGCACGACTACGTCCAGGCGGCGCGGGCGCTCGGCGCGAGCAGCGGCCGGACCCTGCTGCGCCATATCGCGCCCAACGCCGTGGCCCCCGTGATCGTCGTCGCGACCATCGCGCTGGGCACCTACATCGCGCTGGAGGCCACGCTGTCCTTCCTGGGCGTGGGGCTCAAACCGCCCACCGTCTCCTGGGGGATCGACATCTCCTCCGCGGCCCCCCAGATCCGCAACGCCCCGCACATGCTGCTGTGGCCGGCCGGGGCGCTGTCCCTCACCGTCCTGGCGTTCATCATGCTCGGCGACGCGGTGCGCGACGCCCTCGACCCCAAGCTGCGGTAGGAGGCGACCGGCCGTGACCCGTCTGCTGGACGTACAGGACCTGAGAGTCGAATTCCGCACCCGGGACGGGATCGCCGAGGCCGTCGGCGGGGTCAGCTACGGCGTGGACGCGGGCCGCACCCTCGCCGTGCTGGGCGAGTCGGGGTCCGGCAAGTCCGTGACCGCCCAGGCGATCATGGGCATCCTCGACTCCCCGCCGGGCCGGGTCACCGGCGGCCGGGTGCTGTTCCGGGGGCGGGACCTGCTGACGATGAGCGCGCGGGAGCGCCGCCGGATCCGGGGCGCCGCGATGGCGATGATCTTCCAGGACGCGCTCTCCGCCCTCAACCCGGTGCTCCCCGTGGGCGCCCAGCTCGCCGAGATGTACCAGGTGCACCGCGGGATGTCCGGCAAGGACGCCCGGCGGCGGGCGGTGGAGCTGATGGACCGGGTCCGCATTCCCGCGGCGGGACAGCGGGCCGGGGACTATCCGCACCAGTTCTCCGGCGGTATGCGCCAGCGCATCATGATCGCCATGGCCATGGCGCTGGAGCCGGACCTGATCATCGCGGACGAGCCGACCACGGCCCTGGACGTCACCGTCCAGGCCCAGGTCATGGATCTGCTCGCGGAGCTGCGCCGGGAGTACGCGATGGGGCTGGTCCTCATCACGCATGACCTGGGCGTGGTCGCGGACGTGGCTGACACGATCGCCGTGATGTACGCGGGCCGGATCGTGGAGACCGCACCGGTACGCGACCTCTACCGCCGCCCCGCCCACCCCTACACCCGCGGACTGCTGGACTCCGTGCCGCGCGTGAACGACCGGGGCGCGCGACGGAACGACCGGGGCGCGCGACGGAACGACCCGGGCGAGCCGGCCGGCCGGGGCGACCGGGCCCGGCGGAATCGGCGAGGCCACCACGGCGGGAGGCTCTACGCGATCAAGGGAGCGCCGCCCAGCCCCCTCGCCCTGCCCTCCGGCTGCCCCTTCCACCCCCGCTGCCCGCGCGCCCAGGAGATCTGCCGCGGCGAACGTCCGCCGCTGTACGAGGTGACGGCGGCGGCCGCGTCCCCGGCGTCCGGCGGGCGGACCAGCGCCTGTCACTTCTGGAAGGACGAACTCGATGGCCTCGACGTCTGAGCCCGCTGGGGCCTCTGAGGACTCTGGTGCCTCTGGGACCTCTGGCGCCTCTGTGATCTCTGGAGCTTCTGATGCTTCCGGGATCTCTGGGGCTTCCGGGACCGCTGAGCCCGCCGCACCGGTCCTCGAGGTCCGCGATCTCGCCAAGCACTATCCGCTGACGCGGGGCGTGCTGGTGAAGCGGCGGACCGGAGCGGTCCGGGCGGTCGACACGGTCTCGTTCGCCCTGGGGCGCGGGGAGACGCTCGGCATCGTCGGCGAGTCCGGCTGCGGCAAGTCCACCGTTGCCCGGCTGCTGGTCAGCCTGGAGCGGCCGACCGCCGGGACGATCCACTACCGGGGCGAGGACATCACGCGCCTGTCGGGCCGCGCGCTGCGGGCGGTCCGCCGCAACATCCAGATGGTCTTCCAGGACCCCTACACCTCGCTCAACCCGCGCATGACGGTGGGCGACATCATCGGGGAGCCCTTCGAGATCCACCCCGAGGCCGCCCCCAAGGGTGACCGGCGGCGGGCGGTCCAGGAGCTGCTGGAGGTGGTGGGGCTCAGCCCCGAGCACATCAACCGCTATCCCCACCAGTTCTCCGGCGGCCAGCGCCAGCGCATCGGCATCGCCCGGGGAGTGGCCCTGCGGCCGGAGGTCATCGTCGCGGACGAGCCGGTCTCGGCGCTGGACGTGTCGGTGCGGGCGCAGGTGGTCAACCTGCTGGAGAGCCTGCGGGACGAGTTCGGCCTGTCCTACGTCTTCATCGCCCACGACCTGTCGGTGGTCCGGCACATCTCCGACCGGATCGCCGTGATGTACCTGGGCCGCATCACCGAGACGGGGACGGGCCCGGAGATCTACGGCCACCCCACCCATCCGTACACCCAGGCGCTGCTGTCGGCCGTCCCGGTGCCGGACCCGGAGCCGCGCGAGGGCCGCGAGCGCATCCTCCTGACCGGCGACGTCCCCTCCCCGGCCAACCCGCCCTCCGGCTGCCGCTTCCGCACCCGCTGCTGGAAGGCGCGGGAGCGGTGCGCGGTGGAGACGCCGACGCTGACCGTGCCGCCGGACCTGCCGGGCCCGGCCGCGCACCCGTCGGCGTGCCACTTCGCGGAGGAGCGCGTGGTGGTGCCGGCGCCGTCCTGAGCGACGGGGCACGGCCGTTTATGATCGCGGGGTGCCGCGAGACGACCTTCAGCGTGTCCAGGACTTCCGGCTCTCCTTCGCCCGCCGCCAGGCCGCCGAAGTACGGGAGGTGCCGGGCGGTTTCCTGGTGCTGGACGGCAGATACGCACGCTCCCACGAGCACAACCAGCTGCACATCGTCGGGCCCGCCGACCCCGAGGGGCTGCCCGCCCTCGCCGACGAGGCCATGGCGTTCCTGCCGCACCGCCAGATCACGGTCCATGACCAGGCCCTGGGCCCGCTCTGTGTCCCCGCGCTCGAACGGGCCGGGTACCGCCATGTCACCGAGGTGCTGATGGTCCACACCGGGCCGGTGCCCAGGGCCCCGGCGGCCGATGTGGTGGAGCGGGAGCTGGGACCGGACCCGCACGGGCCGCTGCGGCGGGCGGTGACGGCCCAGCAGCGGCGGTGGATGCCGGACGCGGACGAGCGGACCACGCACGACCTGGTGGAGCGGCGTACGGCCCGGCTGGCCGGGGCCGAGCAGGTGCTCTTCCTGGCCGCCCACGACGACAGCGGCGAGATCACCTCCTGGGCCGATCTGTACCTGGAGCCCGCCGCCGGGATCGCCCAGATCGAGGAGGTGGTGACCGCCGAGCCGTATCTGCGCCGCGGCTACGCCGACGCCGTCGTCAGCTCCGCGCTGCGCCGCGCGGCCGCCGCCGGCTGCGCGCTGCGGTTCCTCGTCGCCGACCAGGACGACTGGCCGCTGCGCTGGTACGGCCGCCGCGGGTTCACCGCCGTCGGCCGTTCGCATGTCTTCTCGCGCTTCTGAGCCGCCGCGTTCCCCGCCGGTCGCCGTCCGCAGCGGTCGCCGTCCGCGCCGGTCGCCTTGTGAACTGCTGCGTTTCTGAGCCGCCGCGGCGGCTCAGCGGGCGAGGTCAGGGCGCCTGGTGCGGCGGTGCGTCCAGGCCCGACTCCGCCGCGATCAGGGCCGGGTCCAGGACGACGTCCTCCTCGCGGGCCTCGATGCTCGGCTCCTCGGGGAAGTGGCAGGCGGTGAGATGCCCCTCGCGGTTGCCGCCCAGGCGGATGAGCGGCGGTTCCTCCTGCGCGCACCTGTCCTGGGCCTTCCAGCAGCGGGTGCGGAAGCGGCAGCCGGAGGGCGGGTTGATGGGGGAGGGCACGTCCCCGGCGAGCCGGATGCGCTCCCGGGAAGCGGCGTCCCCGGCGTCCTCGGCCATCACCATCGTCGCGTCCGGGACGGCCGACAGCAGGGCGTGGGTGTACGGGTGACGGGGGCGGCGGTAGATCGAGTCGCGGTCGCCCACCTCGACGACCTTGCCCAGGTACATCACGGCGACGCGCTGCGAGAAGTGGCGTACCACGGCGAGGTCGTGGGCGATGAACAGGAAGGCGATGCCCAGTTCCCGCTGGAGCTTCTGGAGCAGGTTGACCACCTGCGCCTGGATGGAGACGTCCAGCGCCGAGACGGGCTCGTCGGCGACGATCAGCTTGGGCTCGAGGGCGAGCGCGCGGGCCACCCCGATGCGCTGCCGCTGGCCGCCGGAGAACTCGTGCGGGAAGCGGTTGTAGTGCTCGGGGTTGAGGCCCACGATCTCCAGCAGCTCGCGCACCCGGGCCTCGCGGCCCCCCGGCGGATCGATGCCGTTGATCTCCATCGGGCCGGAGATGATCGTGCCGACGGTCTGCCGGGGGTTCAGCGAGGAGTACGGGTCCTGGAAGATCATTTGGATCTCGGAGCGGATCGGGGCGAGTTCCCTGCGGCCCGCGTGGGTGATGTCCCGGCCCCGGTAGGTGATCTTCCCGCCGGTGGGCTCCAGCAGCCGGGTGAGCAGCCGGCCCGTGGTGGACTTGCCGCAGCCGGACTCGCCGACCAGCCCGAAGCTCTCCCCGGCGTGCACGGTCAGATCGACCCCGTCGACCGCCTGTACCGCCCCGACCTTCCGCTTGAACGGGAAGCCGCCCATGATCGGGAAGTGTTTGGTCAGCCGCTCGGTCACCAGGAGGGGTTCGGGGGTGCCCGGCTCGGTCTCGACCGACTCGATGCTCATCTGTCAGCTCCTAGCCCTGGCCCTGGCCCAGCCGGGGCTTGATCTGCTCGGTGTAGAGGGTCAGTTTCCGCTCGGCCGTCAGGTGGCAGGCGGCGCCCCGGCCGTCCGGGAGCACCGGGCGCTCGGTGGCGCAGCGGTCGCCCGCCACCTGGTCCGGGTAGCGGCACCGCGGATGGAAGGGACAGCCCGGTGGAGGGCTGAGCAGGCTCGGCGGGGAGCCGGGGATGGGGTGCAGCGGCTCGTCCACCGAGGAGGACAGCCGCGGCATGGAGGCCAGCAGCCCCCAGGTGTACGGGTGCTGGGGCGCCCGCAGCACCTCGCGGACGGTACCGCGCTCCACCGCCCGGCCCGCGTACATCACCAGCAGGTCGTCGGCGGTGTTGGCGACCACGCCCAGGTCATGGGTGATGAGGATGATCGCCGAGCCGAACTCCTGCTGGAGGTCCTTCAGCAGATCCAGGATCTGGGCCTGGACGGTGACGTCGAGGGCGGTGGTCGGCTCGTCGGCGATCAGCAGATCGGGGTTGCAGACCAGCGACATCGCGATCATGGCGCGCTGCCGCATCCCGCCGGAGAACTGGTGCGGATAGTCGTCCACCCGCAGGCGCGCGTTGGGGATGCCGACCTTCTGGAGCATCTCGATCGCGCGGGAGCGGGCCTCGCTCTTGGAGGCGCCGGTGTGCTTGCGGTACGGCTCGGCGATCTGGCGGCCCACCGTGTAGTACGGCGACAGGGCGGTCAGCGGGTCCTGGAAGATCATCGCCATGGTGTTGCCGCGCAGCCGTTCCAGGGTGCGCTCGGGCGCCCCGGTCAGCTCCTGCCCGTCCAGCACGATCTCGCCGCCGACGGTGGTGGTGCGCGGGTCGTGCAGGCCCAGCACGGTGAGGTTGGTGACGGACTTGCCGGAGCCCGACTCGCCCACGATGCCGAGCGTCCGGCCGCGTTCGAGCTCGAAGGAGAGGCCGTCGACGGCCTTGACGACGCCGTCCTCGGTGGAGAAGCGGACGTACAGGTCGCGTACGGAGAGGAAGGCGCCGCGGCCGGGGCCGGCCGACGGGGGCGTCGCGCCGTCGTCGGGCTTGGTGAGTGTGGTCATCTCGGCAGCTCCGGGTCTGTCAGGCGAGGCGCACGCGCGGGTCGATGAAGGCGTAGGCGGCGTCGACCAGGATGTTGAACACCACGATGGCCGCGGAGCTGACCAGCATCACCCCCATCAGCATCGGCAGATCGGTGAGCTGGACGGATTCCACCGCCAGCCGTCCGATGCCGTGCAGGGTGAAGGTGTACTCGGTGACCATGGCCCCGCCGAAGAGCGATCCGAGGTCGATGCCGAAGATGGTGACGATGGGGGCGATGGCGCCGCGCCAGGCGTAGCGGAAGAAGACCGTACGGCCGGCGAGCCCCTTGGCCCTCGCCGTGCGGACATGGTCCTCCTGCAGCTGCTCGACCATCTGGGAGCGGGTCATCCGGCTGTAGTTGGCCATGAAGATCAGTGACAGCACCAGCCAGGGCAGCAGCATTCCGCTGAACCACTTCGCCGGATTCTCGGTGAAGGGGTGGTACGCGGGCTGCTCCATGATCCCCAGGCCGCTGACGAACCAGGCCAGACAGAGCACCCCGACGAAGTAGATCTGCATCGAGGCGCCGAGCAGCGACAGCGAGCTGACGATCTTGTCGATCCAGGTGCCGCGCCGCCAGGCCGCGATCATGCCGATGCCGACGCCGAAGACCAGGAACACGGCGGCGCCGCCGATGGCCAGCGAGAGGGTGGTGGGGAAGCGGTCCACGATGGTGCCCCAGACCGGCTCCTGGCTGACGAAGGAGTAGCCGAAGCAGGGGGCGTCGCAGTGCCCCACCGCGAAGTCCCGCCCGGCGACGATCCCCACCATGAACTTCGCGTACTGGACCGGAACCGGCTGGTCCAGCCCCAGATTCTTGTTGATCATGGCGAGCGAGGTGGGATCGCAGTTCTTGCCGCAGGCGAGCCGGGCCGGTTCGGCGGGCAGGGCGAAGAAGAGGAAGAACGTGATCGCGCTGATCAGGATCAGGATCACGATCGCGCCGAGGGACCGGCGGGCGAGGAATCTCAACATGGCGTCGGTGATCTTCCGCTAGGGGCGGGCCGGGCCGCACCGCGCCGGTACGGGGCGCGGTGCGGCCGGGTTCCGGGCGGCCTGGGGGACGGCCGCGGCTACTTGACGAAGACGGCCGTCGGGTCCACGGCGCCGTAGACGGAGTTGAACTTCACCCCGCCCAGCCCTGAGCCCCAGAGGGTGAACAGCCGGTTGTAGAAGGTCGGGACGGCGGGGACCTCCTCGGTGAGGATCTTCTCGCTGAGCTTGATCCACTGTGAGGTGGCCCGGCTGAGGTCGCTGACCTTGGTGATCCGGCCGATCTCGGCGTTGACCGACGGGACGTTCAGGTGCGAGTAGTTCGCGGAGTCGTCGTAGACGTTCTTGCCGTCGTACACCGGCGGGACCACGGTCGAGGCGGACGGCCAGTCGGCACCCCACGAGGACCGGTACAGGTCGAACTTGTTCTTGACCTTCCCGATCTGCGTGTAATAGGTCGACTGGTCGATCTCCTTCTTCTGCACCGTGAACCCGGCCCGCTCCAGGGCCTGCTGCACGACCACCGAGGCGTCCTGGTGGGTGTCGCCGTTGCCGTAGGCGTAGACGAGCTCGTAGCCCTCCTTGCCCGCCTCCTTCAGCAGCTCCCTGGCCTTCTTGGCGTTGCCGCCGGGGTACTTCTTCTTCTGGTACGGGTCGAAGGAGGGGTCGTAGCCCTTGAGCGTGGGGCCGACCAGTCCGCCGCCGACCTCACCGGCCTTGGGGCCGCCGAACTGCTGGAGGTACTGACCGCTGGGGAAGGCCCAGGCGATCGCCTCGCGCACCTTCTTGTCCTTGACCCGATCGGTGTTGATCGAGACGACGTCCACATAGGGCTGCGTCTCGGTCAGCGACCGGGACATCGCCTCCTTGTCCTTGAGGACCGTGGAGATCTGCGAGGGGTCGACCGCGTTGGTGAACGTCATCCCGGTCCGGTCGGCGCCCTTGTTTGCCTGGAGCCGGCGGGTGGAGTCCACCCACTGGTGACCGAAGGAGACGTCGAACATGTCGACGTACTGGTGGCGTATCGGGTCGGTCCTGGGGTCCCACTGGTCGTTCCTGACGAACTGGATGCCCTTGCCCGGCTTGAAGTTCTTGATCTTGTACGGACCGGAGGCCAGCGGGGCCTTGTCGTACTTCTGCTTGGTGTCCTTGCCCGGCGGCACCGCGCCGATGTTGGGCATGGCCACCGCGAACGGCACCTCGGCGCGCGGCTGGTCGAAGTGGAAGACGATCGTCTTGTCGTCCGGGGTGTCCAGCACCGACGACGGCAGATGCTTGCCCTTGTAGGGGCCGTCCGGAAGCGCCTTGCGGTACTTCTGGCCCTCACCGGAGAGCCACTGCTGCAGATAGGTCGGACCGGCGGCCTCGAACGGGGCGTAGAGCCGCTCGACGGCGTGGCGGACGTCCTTGGAGGTGATGGGCGAGCCGTCCTCGAACTTCAGCCCGTCCTTCAGCGTGTACGTCCAGGTCCGGCCGCCGTCCGAGGACTTGCCGGTGTCGGTGGCGAGGTCGCCGACCAGTTTGGCCTTGCCCGTCTTGTCGTCGAACTGGTAGTTCGTCAGCGTCCGGTTGTAGAGCGTCTGCATGATCAGCTCATCGCTGACGTAGATCTGCCCCGGGTCCAGGTGCTCGAAGGCGTCGCGCTGCAGCACCGTGACGGTGCCGCCCTTCTTGGCGCCCGGCAGGTCCTTGGCCGGTCCGGTGGAGTCGGCGGCGGTGCCGAGGGTGATGTCCTGGGACTCCATCCTGGGCTCGCTGGAATCCTTGGGGTCCGAGCCGCCGCCCCCGCTGCTGCACCCCGCGAGCACCAGGGCCCCCGCCGCCAGGGCGACGGCGTAGGTACGCGCTCTGCGGCTCTTCTTCGGCGTCATCGTGGTCACTGCACCTGCCTCATCGGACGGAAGACTTGCCGTTCTCTGCCTCGGGCCCGGGCCGGCCCCCCGGTCACCGCGTGGTCTTCGGGTCCATCGCGTCCCGGACCGAGTCCCCGAGCAGGTTGAAGGCGACCACGAAGACCACCATGGCGATGCCGGGGAAGAACATGTAGGTGATGTCGCCCTCGTAGAAGTTCGCGCCCTTGGCGAACATCCGCCCCCAGTCGGGGGTCGGCTCCACCACGCCGACACCGAGGAAGGACAGCGCCGCCTCCGTGGTCACGAAGTTCGGCAGCATCAGCGTGGACTGCACCAGGATGGGCGTGACGAGATTGGGCAGCAGCTCCCTGCGGACGATGCGCCACGGCGAGGCGCCGGTCACCTTCGCGGCCTCGACGAACTCCCGCTCCCTCAGCGACAGCACCTGCCCGCGCAGCAGCCGGGCCAGCTGCATCCAGCCCAGCAGCCACAACACCATCACCAGGGCCGTCACCCGGAAATAGGTGGGCGTCTCCTTCTGCGGGCTGACGAACAGCGCGGTGAACACGGGCATGAAGGCGACGAAGAACAGCTGCTGCGGGAAGGACAGCAGCAGATCGATCAGGCGGCCGAGGACGTAGTCGGTGCGGCCCCCCATATAGCCCGCGACCACGCCGATCACGATGCCGGTGAGCGTGGACAGCACGGTCGCGGCCAGTCCGATCAGCAGCGAGGTGCGGATGCCGTAGACGAGCTGGGTCAGCACATCGCGGCCCAGCTTGGGTTCGATCCCGAACCAGAACTCGCCGTCGATGCCCCCGTTGGGCTTCATCGGATAGCCGGTGAGGGGATCCAGCAGCTCGGGCCGGTCCAGGCCGTAGGTGGTGTACGGATCCTTGCCGTACACCCAGGAGATCGCCGGAGCCAGCACGGCGACGGCGAAGAAGAAGGCCACCACGCACGCGGAGATGACACCGGTGCGGTCGCGCTTGAAACGCCGCCACATCAGCTGGCGGGGCGCCAGACCGGCGGGCCCCGCGCCCTCCGTGCCCGGGGCGGTCTTCTCGACCACGCCGGCCTGGGATGGACTCGTCATCGCGTGGCGCCCCCCGCACTGGTGTCACACCGTCAACTCGCGTTGTCTATGCGCGTCATGCCGCTGCCCCGCTCGCCATGGTGGTGCGTGCGTATCGGGTTGAGCGGACTTTCGCAATCGGGGAACGGCCCAGTCAAGGGGCCGGGGGAGGTGGATGTGCCGCGCGTTCGAGTCTTGAGCGAACATTTGGCAGATCGAGGTCCGGGCGTGCTTGACAGGGGTCCTCCAGGGGGGACAAAGCGTGATCTTCAGTGCGGAAACGCGTTAACACGCAGGCAACTCCACTGACGCGACACCGATATACGGACGCGTCAGGCTGAACCGCGTACGGCCGTGCGGGTGCCGTAGACCGGCCGGGACGCGCCATGTCGCCCCGGCCGGTCACACCCCGGCGGGCGGTCGCCGGACGGCCATACCCCCGCCGGGCGGTCGTCGGGCGGCCATCCCCCCCCCCGGGGCGGTCGTCGGGCGGCCATCCCCCCCGGGCGGTCGTCGGCCGGTCCCCCCCCGGGCGGTCGTCGGACGGTCACGATCCGTATTTTTCCCCGCCCCGCGACGGTTGCCCGGGGTACGAGGCGGGGGAGACCTACGGCTATGGGGCAGGGACGGATACTCAACAGCGGAGCGCGCGTCTTCGGCGCACTCGTCTGCGCGGTGCTCGGGCTGATCTCACTGGCGTGGATCATCCGCGACCTGGACAAGGCCGATGAGGCGAGCCATCTGTGGTGGACCTGGTCCGGGCTGCCGTTCCGGGCCACCGGAGGGATCTTCGGCTCCTCCCTCCTCGACCTGGTGCTGCTGCTGGTCTACGCGGTCGTCGGGCTCACCGCCCTGCGCTCACCGGCCGCCGGGGGCGCGCTCGGCACGGTCGCGGTGGTGACCGTCGCGGTGCGCCTGCCCAGCCTGTGGAACCTGAACTCCGACTGGCTCCAGGGCATCCCCGACGGTCTGAAGACCCGGGCCAACCTCAGCGCCTGGGCGCAGGTGGTGCTCGCGGGGCTGCTGCTGGTCGTGGTGGCCGCGGCCCGCCGCCCCGCCGGCCTGACCCCGCCCGGCTCCCCGGTGTCGCCTGGCTCCCTGCCCCAGCCCGGCTTCCCGGCCCCGTCCGGCTCCCCGGTCTCGCCCGCCGACCGGCCGCCGGGCCGTCCCTCGCCCGGGGCGGCGGTCACCGGCGCGCTGTTCCTGGGCGCCGCCGGGGTCGTCATCGCCGCCTGGCAGATCTACTGGGCCCAGGCGCGGGGCTGGGAGGTCTACAAGTACGCGCTCACCGGCAAGCACACGCTGCCCACCCTGCTCTCACCGCCCGGCGGCTGGAACGCGTGGACGGCCGTCGCGCTGTGTCTGGCCGCCGCGGGCGCCGCGTTCGCGCGGGCCCCGCTGGCGCGGCCGCTGGGGATGACGGCGGCGGCGCTGGTCATGGTGGGCGGGATCAGCGAGGCGTCGCTCTACGTCAAGCTCGATTACGTGGAGCATCTGAGCGATCTGTCGACGCTGGGCGTGCTCAGCGTGCTCAGCGGCTTCTTCGAGGCGGTCGCGGGGCTGATCGCGCTGACCGCGCTGGCGCGGCGAGGTGTGGACGAGGGCGCCGTGGGCGGAGTGGGCGGCGCCCCGTTCACCGGGCCGCCGGGTATGGGCGCCCCGGCGTACGGCGGCGCGCCCGCCTATGGCGCCTATGGCGGCCATGACGGCTATGGGGACCGTGGGGCTTATGGGGGGCACGGAGCCTACGGGGACCAGGGGGCCTATGGGGGCCACGGGAACTACGGGGACCAGGGGCGCGGCGGAGCCGAGGCCTATGGGGGCCAGGGAGCCTATGGGGACCACGGGTACCACGGGGGCCATGGGAGCGGCGGCGGACCCGGGGCCGGGGCCTACGGG
>NZ_BBOX01000106.1 GCF_001553455.1 Streptomyces hygroscopicus subsp. hygroscopicus | reverse complement strand
GTTCAGCCGGGGCGGCGGGGAGGAGGTGGCCCATTCCAGGGTGTGACCGCCCCACGGGTCGTCCGGGGCCTGCTCGGCGCTCCAGGCGGCGCGCGGGCCCGGCCGTCAGGCGCACACCGCCCAGCCGGCCCCGGCGGCGGGCGGCAGCCGCCACTTCGGCGTGAGGCGACTGAGGTGAGGCGACTGAGCGGGCCGGGACGGGGTATTCGGGGAGGGCACCGAGCACCGTCGAAGGGGCAGACATCATGGGCGTACGCACATGGATCGCCTCCTGGCCGGTATACCGCCAGCTGAAGGGGACGGACCCGCTGGGCCGCGGGGCGGCCGCGAAGAGCGGCGCCACCGCGCGGCTGACTCCCCGGATCGCCACGGCGGACCGGGTGGTGAAGTCGGTCTGCCCGTACTGCGCGGTGGGCTGCGGCCAGCGGGTCTATGTGGAGGACGACCGTGTCACCCAGATCGAGGGCGACCCCGACTCCCCCGTCTCCCGCGGCCGGCTGTGCCCCAAGGGCTCGGCCAGTCTCCAGCTGACCACCGGCGGCGCCCGCGAGCATCACGTCCTCTACCGGCGCCCGCACGGCACCGGGTGGGAGCGCCTGGACCTCGACACGGCCATGGACATGATCGCCGACCGGGTGATCGAGGCGCGCCGGGCGGGCTGGGAGTGGGAGGTCGACCAGACCCGCACCCGGCGCACGCTCGGCTTCGCCAGCCTGGGCGGGGCCACGCTCGACAACGAGGAGAACTACCTGATCAAGAAGCTGTTCACCGCCCTGGGAGCCGTCCAGATCGAGAACCAGGCGCGCATTTGACACTCCTCCACCGTTCCCGGTCTGGGAACCTCGTTCGGCCGCGGCGGCGCGACCACCTTCCAGCAGGACCTGCAGAACTCCGACTGCATCGTCATCCAGGGCTCCAACATGGCCGAGTGCCATCCGGTGGGGTTCCAGTGGGTGATGGAGGCCAAGGCCCGCGGCGCCAAGGTGATCCACGTCGACCCGCGCTTCACCCGCACCAGCGCGCTGGCCGATCTGCATGTGCCGCTGCGCGCGGGCTCCGACATCGCCTTCCTCGGCGGGATCATCAACCACGTCCTGGGGAACGACGCGTACTTCCGCGACTACGTCGTGGCGTACACCAACGGCCCCGTGGTGCTGCGGGAGGACTTCCGGGACACCGAGGACCTCGACGGTGTCTTCTCCGGCCTCGCCACCGACACCCGCAGCTACGACAACAGCACCTGGAGTTATGAGGGCATGGAGGTGCGGGCGGCCTCCGGTGAGCGCGACCGGAGCACCCACGACCGCACCGACGGCGGGCGGACGGTGGCCGAGGCCGCGCGTGGCGAGGCCCACGGCGCCGGCGGCGCCGAGGTCGGCGAGGGCGAACCCGAGCGGGACGAGACGCTCACCCATCCGCGCTGCGTCTTCCAGGTGCTCAAACGCCACTACGCCCGCTACACGCCCGAGGTGGTCGAGCAGATCTGCGGCGTCCCGCGGGACCTCTTCCGCCAGGTGTGCGAACTGGTCACGGAGAACTCCGGACGCGACCGCACCACCGCCTTCGCCTACGCGGTCGGGTGGACGCAGCACACGGTGGGCGTGCAGTACATCCGCGCGGCCGCCGTCCTGCAGAGCCTGCTCGGCAACATCGGCCGGCCCGGTGGCGGCATCCTCGCCCTGCGCGGGCACGCCTCCATCCAGGGCTCGACGGACATCCCCACCCTGTTCAACCTGCTGCCCGGCTACATCCCGATGCCGCACGCCCACCAGAGGCAGGACCTGGACGCCTTCGTGCGCGCCGAGGCGGCCCGCAAGGGCTACTGGGGCAACATGCGGTCCTATCTCGTCAGCCTGCTCAAAAGCTACTGGGGCGAGGCCGCCACCGCCGAGAACGACTTCTGCTTCGACTACCTGCCGCGGCTCACCGGCTCGCACTCCACCTACGAGACCGTCATGTCCCAGCTGAAGGGCACGTGCAAGGGCTACTTCCTGTTCGGGGAGAACCCCGCGGTCGGGTCCGCCAACGCCAAGCTGCAGCGCCTGGGCATGGCCGGCCTGGACTGGCTCGTCGTGCGGGACTTCTCCCTCATCGAGTCCGCCACCTGGTGGAAGGACGGCCCGGAGATCGAGACGGGCGAGCTGCGCACCGAGGACATCGGCACCGAGGTGTTCTTCCTGCCGGCCGCCGCGCACACCGAGAAGGACGGCAGCTTCACCAACACCCAGCGGCTGCTGCAATGGCACCACCAGGCCGTCGAGCCGCCCGGCGAGGCGCGCAGCGACCTGTGGTTCATGTACCACCTGGGCAAAAGGATCCGGGCGAGGCTGGCCGGGTCGGCCGATCCGATGGACCGGCCGCTGCTCGATCTGACCTGGGACTACCCCACCAAGGGGGAGCACGCCGAACCGGAGGCGGAGGCGGTCCTGGCCGAGATCAACGGCCACGACGCCGACGGCCGTCCGCTCACGTCCTATGAGCAGCTGGCCGGCGACGGCTCCACGGCCTGCGGCTGCTGGATCTACTGCGGTGTCTACGCCGACGGCGTCAACCAGGCCGCCCGCCGAAAGCCCGGCACGCGGCAGAACTGGGTGGCGGGCGAGTGGGGCTGGGCCTGGCCGGCCAACCGCCGCATCCTGTACAACCGCGCCTCGGCCGACCCGGACGGCAAGCCGTGGAGCGAACGCAAGGCCCTGGTGTGGTGGGACGAGGAGCGGGCGCGGTGGTCCGGCCACGACGTCCCCGACTTCACCCCCGGCAGGCCCCCCTCCTACCGGCCGCCGCCGGACGCCACCGGCGGCGCGGCGCTGTCGGGCACCGACCCGTTCATCATGCAGGCCGACGGCAAGGCGTGGCTGTACGTACCGTCCGGCCTCACCGACGGCCCGTTGCCCACCCACTACGAGCCGCAGGACTCGCCCTTCCCCAATCTGCTGTACCGCCAGCGGCGCAACCCCGTACGGCATCTGCTGCCGCCGCACCCGGACAACCGCTACCAGCCCAGTGGCGGCGAGCCGGGTTCGGAGGTGTTCCCGTTCGTCGCCACCACCTACCGGCTCACCGAACACCACACCGCGGGCGGCATGTCCCGCTGGCAGCCCTACCTGGCGGAGCTGCAGCCGGAGTTCTTCTGCGAGGTCTCCCCCGAACTCGCCGCCGCACGCGGCCTGGACCACACCGGATGGGCGACGATCGTCAGCGCCCGCGGGGTGATCGAGGCGCGGGTCCTGGTCACCGACCGGATACCGCCGCTGACCGTGCACGGGCGCACCCTGCACCAGGTCGGCCTGCCGTACCACTGGGGGCCGAACGGCTACAGCACGGGAGACGCGGCGAACGAGCTGCTGCACCTGTCCCTCGACCCCAACACCCACATCCAGGAGACCAAGGCGTTCGCCGTCGACATCCGGCCGGGACGCCGTCCCAGGGGGCCGGCCGCCGTGGAGCTGGTACGGGCCTACCGGGCGCGGGCCGGCATCGACGAGCACACCGGCACGGAACCCTGAGCCCCCGCGGTCCGGCCCGGCTCCTGCCGCGGACGACCCCGGTGCGGCCCGCCCCGGTACGGCCTCACCGGAGGACCACGGAGTGCCGCCCCTTCGGGACCAGCTCCCCCACCACCGGCGCTCCGGGCACCTCCCCCGCCACCAACAGCCCCCCGGAGGTCTGGGCGTCGGCCAGCAGCAGCCTGGTGCCCGCGTCGGTGTCCCCGAAGTCGGTGAACGGCGCCACCCACTCCAGGTTCCGCCGGGTGCCACCGCTGACGTACCCCTCCCGGACCGCCTCCCGCGCCCCGTCGAGGTACGGCACGGCGGCCGTTTCGACCACCGCGGTCACCCCCGAGGCCCGCGCCAGCTTGTGCAGATGGCCGAGGAGGCCGAAGCCGGTGATGTCGGTGGCGCAGGTCGCGCCGGCCTCCAGCGCCGCGGCGGACGCGTCCCGGTTGAGCGCCACCATCGTGGCCACCGCCTCCTCGAACCTCTCGCCGGTGGCCTTGTGACGGTTGTTCAGCACCCCCAGGCCGAGGGGCTTGGTCAGCGACAGCGGCAGGCCCGGCCGGCCCGCGTCGTTGCGCAGCAGCCGCGCCGGATCGGCGAGGCCGGTGACGGCCATGCCGTACTTGGGCTCGGGATCGTCCACACTGTGCCCACCGCCCACCGGGCAGCCCGCCTCGGCGGCGACCGCGAGCCCGCCCCGCAGCACCTCGCGGGCCAGGTCGAACGGCAGCACCTCGCGCGGCCAGGCCAGGAGGTTGACGGCGAGCACCGGGCGGCCGCCCATCGCGTACACGTCCGACAGGGCGTTGGCCGCGGCGATGCGGCCCCAGTCGTACGGGTCGTCCACGACCGGGGTGAAGAAGTCCGCCGTGGACACCACCGCCTGGGCCGGGCCGCCGCCCCGGGCGGGCAGCGTGACCACGGCGGCGTCGTCGCCGGTGGCCAGCCCGACGAGCAGCGGGCTGTCGCCCGCGGTCGGCTGCGGCCCGGCCAGTCCGCTGAGCACGTCCTCCAGTTCGCCGGGCGGGATCTTGCAGGCGCAGCCGCCGCCGTGGGCGAACTGGGTGAGCCGTACGGGGGTCCGGGGTGTCGTGGTCACGCTGGTCCTCTCGGTCGATGGTGGCCCGCCCGCCGGGGACGGGGCGGGCCGGGGCGGGTTCTCGCGGGCGGACGCGACGCGCTGTGGTGCGCCGCGTGCCCCCGGCCCTCCGGTAGCCTGAGCGGGCGTTGGAGGCGTGTGGGTGCCTGGTGGCCCTCCCGGTCTTCAAAACCGAGGTGCCCGAGGATCTCGGGCAGGCGGGTTCGATTCCCGTCCGCCTCCGCTGTCCGTACCGGCCCGGCAGCGCCGGCGCTGGTCGTCCACGCGTTCGGTGAGTCCCCGCGCGTCGAGGTACTCCAGCAGGGGTACGGCCACCCGGCGCGTCGTGTCCAGGGCCCGGCGCGCCTGGCTGAGGGTGAACGGCTGCGGAAGTCCGCGGAGCACTTCCGCGGCCCGGACGTCCGCTCCCGGCAGCAGCACGATGCCGTCGCCGACCCGCAGCAGCGCGCCGGCCGCGACCGCGGCGGCCACCGTCCTGCGCGTCAGTCCCAGCTCGGTCAGCCGGCCGGCCTCGGGGGCGCGGAACGGTGCCCGCCGCAGCTCTCGCCGCACGGCGTCGACGGCCGCCCGGACCGGCGGCGGCAGGGTGGGCCGGACGTCTTCGCCGGCGTACAACCGCCCCTGGTCGCGGCGCACCCTCCGCGAGGCCCCGGCGAGGCCGTCGACCAGGGAACGGTCGGGCAGGCCGAGCAGGCGGCGGGCCGCCTCCGCGGTCAGCCCCGGCTCCAGCGGGTGTTCGACCCGCTGGCGTTCGACCTCGGCCTCCAGGCGGTCGCGCAGTGCCGCCCAGTGGGCCGGGTCGGCCAGCCACTCCCCGGCCACCGGCGCGGTGGCGGCGGGCACCCCCATGGCCTCCAGCTCCGAGCGGCGGACGAGCCCGCGGCGCCGCAGTTCCGCCGCTCCGTCCGGGCGGCCGGTCATGCCCGCCAGCTCCGCCGCCCGCGCCCGGGCCGCCCCGCGCCGGGTCAGCCGGGGCGGGCGCACGTCCAGGACGGTCATCCCGCACGGCACCCGCCGCCCGCCGGGTTCCCGCAGCACCCCCCGGTCGCCCACCCGCAGCGGCAGCCTTCCGGGCAGGGTCAGCCGGGCCGTGTCCTCGCCCAGCGGGCGCACGGTCACCGGCACCGCGGCGGTCCCGATGTGCAAGGTGACCGCGCGGGGCAGGTCCCGGGCCGGCGTCCGGTGGACCCGGACGTCGATCAGGCCGGTGAGCAGCCAGCGGCCCGGCGTCAGCAGCACCTGCCCCCGGCCCAGAGCGGCCTCGGCCGCCCCGTGCACGTTGACCGCCACGCGCGCCACCCCGCTGACGGCGGACCGGTCCTCGCGCAGGCACTGCAACCCGCGTACCCGCAGCGCGGTCCTCCCGTCCCCCGCCACCAGCCGGTCGCCGACGGCCAGGGTGCCCGCCCCCAGGGTGCCCGTGACGACCGTGCCCTGACCGCGCACGGTGAAGGCGCGGTCCAGCCACAGCCGTACGTCGGCGTCGGCCGGCGGAACCGGCAGCGCGCGGCCCAGCCGGGCCAGGGCGCGGCGCAGTCCGTCCAGTCCGGCGCCGGTCACCGCGCTCACCGCGACGGAGGGCACGGTGCCGAGGCACGTCGCCCTGATGCGCTCGACGGCGTCCGCCCGCACGGGCCCGGGATCGGCCAGGTCGCTGCGGCTGACCGCGAGCACGGCGTGCCGCACCCCGAGCGCGTCCAGGATCTCCAGATGCTCCTGCGACTGCGGCTGCCAGCCCTGGTCCGCGGCCACCACGAACAGCACGGCGGGCACCGTGCCGACGCCGGCCAGCATGGTGGCGACGAACCGCTCGTGTCCGGGCACGTCCACGAAGGCGATGTGCTCCCCGCCGAAGCCGCCGGTCCCGTCGGGGCGTCCGCGCGGATCCAGACGAGTCCATACGAACCCGAGGTCGAGGGTCAGACCGCGGCGCCGCTCCTCCTTCAGACGGTCGGGCTCCATCCCGGTCAGCGCCCGCACCAGAGCCGACTTGCCGTGGTCGACGTGTCCGGCGGTGGCCAGTACCCGCATGCCCCTACCCTTCCGCGGCCGGGCCCTGGACCGACCGCACGGCCTCGGCCAGCCGCTCGTCGTCCTCCCGCGGCACCGTCCGCAGGTCGAGCAGACACCGGCCCGCCTCCAGCCGCCCCACCACCGGGACCGGACCGGTCCGCAGGGCCGCGGCGTACCGCTCGGGCAGCGACAGCGCGGCGCTGGGCAGCGTCACCCCCGGGGCGCCGCCACCGCCCACCGAGGCGGCGCTCTCGACGGCCCGCGCGTCGATGCCGTCGGCGCCCAGGGCGCGGGCGAGCCGCTCGGCACGGCGGACCAGCCCCGCCTGGCCGGCGGCCAGCGCCACGGCGGTCGGGGTATCGGGACCGGTCAGCGTCGCCTCCAGCGCCGCCAGCGTCAGCTTGTCCACGCGCAGCGCACGGGCGAGCGGATGCCGGGACACGGTCCGCACCAGCTCCTCCTCACCGAGCAGCAGTCCGCACTGCGGTCCGCCGAGCAGCTTGTCGCCGCTCGCGGTGACGAGCGACGCTCCGGCCCGCAGCCGGGTCTCGGCGTCGGGCTCGTCCGGCAGCAGCGGATGGGGGGCGAGCAGCCCGGAGCCGATGTCGACGACCACCGGGACACCGAGAGCGGCCAGTTCCCCGGCGTCGGCGGCACGGGTGAACCCGGTGATGCGGAAGTTGGCGGGGTGCACCTTCAGCACGAAGGCCGTTTCCGGGCCGATCGCGGCGGCGTAGTCGGCGGCGGACGTGCGGTTGGTGGTGCCCACCTCGCGCAGCCGGGCTCCGGTGGACACCAGCAGGTCCGGCAGCCGAAAACCGTCCCCGATCTCCACCATCTCCCCCCTGCCGATGACGATCTCCTTCCCGGCGGCGAGCGCGGTCGCCACCAGGACCAGCGCCGCCGCCCCGTTGTTCACGACATGCGCGGCGGCGGCCGACGGCACCCGCGCACACAGCGCGGCCAGGGCGGTCCGCCCGCGGCGGGCCCGGACCCCGGTGCGCAGGTCCAGCTCGACGTCCGTGGGCCCGGCGGCCTCCTGCACCGCCTGCCGGGCCGCCGCCGACAGCGACGCCCGGCCGAGGTTGGTGTGGAGCACCACGCCGGTGGCGTTGACGACCGACCGCAGTCCGCCAGCCGTACGGGGCAGCAGGGCGACAGCCGTGTCCGCCACCTCCTCCGGCGCCACGGCACCGGCCCGCGCCCGCTCCTGGGCCTGCCGCACCGCCGCCTTCACCATCCCGGACCCCAGCCGGTGCGCGGCCTCGAGCAGCCGCGGATCGCCCAGTACCGCGTCGGTACGGGGAATCCGCCGGCGCAGGTCCGGTACGCCGGGCTCGCGGGGGCCGGTCGGGGCGGGCCGAGTCGCGTCGGTCTGGTCGGCGCTGCCGTCCGTGGTAAGCCGCTGGTCCACGCGGCTCCTCCCTTCCGCCCGTTCTCGTGGCTGTCCGGAGAACGCCCATCGTCTCTCAGCGCTCGGCACCGGCGGCACGACACGCCCAGCGGTCGCGGCCCGGCGCTCGCCCGCTGTCCGTGGCGTGCCGCGGGTGCCGTGCCGTGCCGTGCCGTGGGGTGCGGCGGCGTGGCGTGGCGTGGCGTGGCGTGCACCAGCCGTACGCGTCGGCCACCGGGTGAACCGCGGCGGCGGGCGGCGGGCGGCGCGGACCCGCGCACGGCGAAGAGCGCGCCGGCCCGGATGGCGGAGCACCAGCCGGCCCCGGCGCCGGGGCGGTGGTGCGGCGGTGCGCTGTTTCAGGCCGCTCACAAGGGTGACCCGTGCGGCTCGGAAGAGTCGAGGGAAGGACAGCGCGATGAACAAGGCGGAGATGGAGCGTAAGGAGGCCGCTCGGCTGCCGGAGGGGGACGTGGTGGCGATCCTGCTGGAGCAGCATGCCCGTATCCGGGATCTCTTCGAGGACGTGAAGGCTTCCGAGGGCGTGCACAAACAGCAGGCGTTCGACGAATTGCGCGCCTTGCTGGCGGTGCACGAGACCGCGGAGGAGATGATCGTCCGGCCGGTCGCCCAGGACACCGTCGGCAAGAAGGAGGCCGAGGCCCGCAACCACGAGGAGGAGGAAGCCAACAAGGTGCTGGCCAGGCTGGAGAAGATGGACGTCGCCAGCCCCGAGTTCGACGCGCTGCTCAGGGAATTCGAACAATCCGTGAGCGACCATGCCGAACGCGAGGAGCGCGAGGAGTTCCCCGGAGTGCACTCCGGGCGCTCCGAAGAGCAGCTCAGGAGCATGGGAACACGTCTGCGGGCAGCCGAGAAGGTCGCTCCCACCCATCCGCATCCCTCAGCGGCGGGTTCCCCGGCAGCCCAGTGGGCGGTGGGGCCCTTCGCGTCCCTGGTCGACCGGACGCGGGACGCCATCAACGCGGCCACCGGCGGCTGACCGGACCGGCTGTGCGCGGGACGGTGCCCCGGCCGCCTCGGCCGGTCCGGTCGAGGCAGCCGGGGCCTTTGCTCGCGGAGTCCCTCCGCCGACGCGAGCGGCCCGGGGCCGCGGCGGGCGGTTCACTGCTCGTAGGACTCCACCTCATCGATCGTGCGCGGCCTGGCCTGTTCCGGGTCCTGGCCCGCTTCCGCGGTGGCCCGTCGCCGCCGCAACAGATCCCAGCACTGGTCGAGCTGCCGCTCCACCGCGGTGAGGCGCGTGCGTTCGTCAGGGCCGAGCCCCTTGCCGACGGCCTGGTCCCGGAGCCGGTGCTCCTCGTCCACCAGCGCGTCGATGGTCCGCAGAATGTCGTCTGCCATCTCTTCCTCCGTAGGTCTTCAGCCGTAGCCGTCGGGGCGGCGCCCGGCGGCTCGTTTCCCCGTCCCCGCATAACGGGCGCACGCGATGGGTACCCGCGCCGCGCCTCCGGCCCCGGAAGGCGCGGCCTCCTCGCGGAGTCCACGGCAAACGGTTCACAGGGGCGACTGCCACCCGCCCCCTCGCCCCCCTGGAGAGGAAAACGATGAACAGAAGGCAGCGGAACGTCGGCCCCCTCGCGCCGCAGGAGTTCGAAGAAGCGGTGGCCGCCCTGGCCGACCAGCGGGACCGACTGCGCTCGGAGATCGCCACGGCGGAGAAGGCCGAGTCGGCCGTACGTGACGGCGGCGATCTCGACACCGCGGACGTCAGCACCACGAACGTCGCCATCCAGGAGTTGCACACCCGCACCGAGGACGCGGCGGCCCTTTTGGACCGGACGCTCGCCGCCCTCACCCGCGCCGAACAGGGGACCTTCGGGATGTGCACCCACTGTGGCGCCGCGGTGGGCCGGGAACGGGTGATGGCCCTGCCGCACGCCGAGCTGTGCGTCACGTGCGCCCAGCGGCCAGAGGTGTCCCCGGCCCGGTGACGCGGGCGCCTCGCGTGGCCGCCCGTCCTCGCCGCCGCGGCCGAAGCCCCGAACGGACGGGACGACCATCCGAACGGGTGCCGCCGCGCCGGTGGCGGCGCAGGGGCGGGCAGCGGTCCGATGGCGGTGGGGTCGGCTCCTTCAGGCCGTGGGCTGCGACGGCTCGGCGCCGAGGCCGAGCCATTCCAGGACGGAGGCGGTGTGCTCGCCGACCGCGGGCACGGCGCCCATCGCCGTCTCGCGGGTCTCGTTGAGCATCGGCGGGCGCAGTGCGCGCACCGGGCCGGCCGGTGTGGCGACGCTGCGCACGCGGTCGCGCGCCAGAAGCTGGGGATGCTGGGCGGCGTCGGCGACATCGCGCAGCCGGGCATTGGCGATCCCGGCCGTCTCCAGCAGGTCCTCGACCTCCTCGGCGCTCCGGCCGGCGAGCCGGGTCTCGATCAGGGCCGCCACCTCCTCGCGGTGCTCGACCCGGTCGGAGTTGGTCGCGAACCGCGGGTCCCGTGCCAGCGCCGGATCTCCCAGGATGTCCGAGCACAGCACGGCCCACTCCCGGTCGTTCTGCACCGCGAGGAAGATCTGGCGGCCGTCCCCGGTGGTGAAGGGGCCGTAGGGGGCGATCGCCGCGTGGTGCGCACCGCTGCGCTGGGGAGGTGTGCCGCCGTAGGCGGCGTAGTACATCGGGTAGCCCATCCACTCGGTCAGCGCGTCGAGCATCGACAGGTCGATGTGCTGCCCCGAGCCCGTGTGCTCCCGCTCGTACAGCGCCGCCAGCACGGCCGAGAAGGTGTACATGCCCGCCGCGATGTCCGCCACGGGGATGCCCGTCTTGGCCGGGTTCCCGGGTGTTCCGGTGACCGAGACGACGCCGGTCTCGCACTGCACCAGCAGGTCGTACGCCTTCTTCGCGCGGTACGGCCCGGACGGGCCGTACCCGCTGATGCCCGCCACGATCAGCCGCGGGTGGTCGCCCAGCAGCCGCTCGGCGCCCAGGCCGAGCCGTTCGGCCGCGCCCGGTCCGAGGTTCTGGACGAAGACGTCCGCCCGGGCCAGCAGGCGGCGCATCACCTCGGCGCCGTGCGCGGACTTCAGATCGAGCGCGATGCTCTCCTTGCCGCGGTTGAGCCAGACGAAGTGGCTGGACTGGCCGAGCACGGTGGTGTCGTAGGAGCGGGCGAAGTCGCCGTCCCCCTCCCGCTCCACCTTGATCACCCGGGCGCCGAGGTCGGCGAGGTGCCGGGTCGCCATGGGAGCGGCGACCGCCTGTTCCACCGCGACGACCGTGATCCCGGACAGCGGGAGTGCGGGTGTTCCCGCCGTCCCGTCCGGACCGTGACGGCGCTGTTCCTCGCCCATGACTTCCTCCGGCGTCGGTGCGTGAGGGGCAGGCGACACCCTAGGGGCGGTAACGCACCGGACCACAGATGATGCGTCGGGGCACGACCGGACGACGCGGGTCCGGGCATCGGTCCCGGCGCCGGCGCGTCGGCCGTCCCGGCGGTCGGCGCGTCGGCCGGGAGTAGCGTGGATATGGTGCGGAGTCCCCGCGGGAAGCTGGTGAGCGCCATGCCCGAGCGGGCCCAGGCAGTGCTTCGTCTACTGCGCAGATATCAGACCGTAGCACCCGCTGACCTGCCCGAAGAACTGCGGCGGGAGTACGACTCGCTGCAGATCAGCCACCTGACCATCTACCTCGCCGACCTCCAGCAGAAGGTACTGGTGTCCGTGCCGGACGCCCGGGTGGAGGCGCCGCGCACCGTGCCCATCGACGGGACGCTCGCCGGCTGGGCGTACCGGACGATCTCTCCCCGCATCACCGAGGACACCATGGGGAGTGGGATGGTGTTGTGGCTGCCCCTGCTCGATGGGGTGGAGCGGTTGGGCGTCGTCGCCATACAGGCCCCGTCATTCGACGCCACCACCATGGAGGCGTGCCGCGCCCTGGTGGCCTTGATCGCCCTGATAGCGGTCGACAAGACCGCGCACAGCGATGCCTACACGAAGCGACAGCGCAACGCGCCGATGGCGCTGCCCTCCGAAATGGTCTGGGCGTTTCTGGCACCCCGGACCATCGGGACCGATCGCTTCACCTCGAGCGCCGTGGTGGAACCCGCCTACGACCTCGGCGGTGACGCCTTCGACCACGCCACCTCCGACCACATGCTGCACCTGGGCATCTTCGATTCCATGGGCCACGACCTGCCTGCCGGCCTCACCACGTCCGTGGCCCTCGCGGCCTGCCGTGCCGCCCGCCGCAGGGGCGCGGGCATCACCGAGATGGTGGCCACGATCGACCAAGCGGTGCACGAGGTCTTTCCCGAGCGTTACGTCACCGCCGTTCTGGCGAACATGCATACCAGCACCGGCGGCCTCGAGTGGGTCAACTGCGGCCACCCGGCGCCGATGCTCATCCGCGGACAGGAGGTGCTGCGCGGGGCACTGGATCGGGAAGCCGAGCCTCCGCTCGGCCTGAGAGACATCGAGTCGGACCTGGAGCACCGTGTGCACCGCTTCCAGATGGAGCCCGGCGACAGGATCCTGCTGTACTCCGACGGTGTCACCGAGGCCCGTTCGCCGAGTGGGGACCGCTTCGGCGAGGAGCGCTTCACCGACTTCATCATCCGCGCCATAGCCGCCGGCGATCCCGCCCCCGAGGCGTTGCGCCGCCTGCTGCACACGATCCTGGACCACCACGGCGGCCGACTGGACGACGACGCGACGATCGTGCTCTCGGAGTGGCACCCCCTCCCTCGTCTCCGGGCCATCCCCCAGACATGACCCGCCGCACCCCGGCTGCCCCGTGGCCGATGCCCGGCGCCGGGGTGGTGGAGCCGTTTGACGCCGCCGTGGTGGATGCGTACGTGGTGGGCGGCCCACCGGGTGCGGAACTCGGCGCTGACCGTGGACGGCTCGACGAGGCCGCCGAGGCGTACCGGGCCATGGCCGAGCGCCGCGCCGTCAAGGCCATGCTCACCGTCTGACGGCCCTGCCGCGACCGCCCGCGGCACGCCCGGTCCACGGCGTGCGGGCGTCAGCGCACGGCGCTCACCGCCTCTCGCAGCCGGGGAAGGGCGGTGGGGTCGGCCAGTGCCGACCCCACGGCGACGGCAGCGCATCCCGCCGACAGGAACCCGGCGGCGTTGTGGGCGCTGATGCCGCCGGTGGCGACGAAGCGCACATCGGGGAACGGCGCGAGGTGCGCGGTGATCCAGTCCACTCCGAGCTGCTCCGCGGGGAACGCCTTGAGCCAGGTCAGGCCGGTGGCCGTGGCGTTGGCGATGTCGGTGGCGGTGGCGACGCCCGGCAGATGGGGCAGTCGGGCCCGTGCGGAGGCTTCGACAACCTCCGGATGCACACCGGGAGCCACGGTGAAGGCGGCACCGATCTCCTGGACCTGCCGCAGTCGTCGGGCGGTGGTGACCGTGCCGGCTCCGGCCTGTCTGCCGCGGGCACGGGCGGCTTCGACGGCGGCCTCCAGGGAGGGCAGGGCCGATTCGGACTGCACGGGGATCTCGACCAGTTCGACGCCGAAGTCCCAGGCCCGGCCGCACAGTTCGACGGTGGTGGCCGGGTCCTGGCCGCGGAAGATGCCGATCACCGGGGTGGCGGCCAGGTGCCGGGCGAAGAAGTCGTTGCTGAGGTCAGCGGCGGTCATGGGGTGTGTCCTTTCCAGCCGAGTTCGGCGCTGATCTGCTGGGCGGCCGAGCGGAATTCGTCCACGTGGTTGCGGAGTTCGGCGAGCGAGGCCACCGCGGTCAGCGCGGTGACGGAAACGCCGTGGGTGACCTTGCCCCTGGCGTCGCGGACCGGGACGGCGACGCAGTTGATGTAGTCCTCGTGTTCTCCGTCGTCCTCCGCCCAGCCGCGGGCGCGGGTCTGGTTCAGGTCCGCGACGAGGGACTCACGGCTGGTGTGCGTGGTGTCGGTGAAGCGCT
This sequence comes from Streptomyces hygroscopicus subsp. hygroscopicus, assembly GCF_001553455.1. Taxonomy (GTDB): domain Bacteria; phylum Actinomycetota; class Actinomycetes; order Streptomycetales; family Streptomycetaceae; genus Streptomyces; species Streptomyces hygroscopicus. The sequence continues at coordinate 830 of NZ_BBOX01000106.1, read as the reverse complement.
CGAACGTGGCCTGGTCGAGGATGCGTTCCCGGATGGCCGGGGCCTGGTACGCGGTGATCACCTTGGCGACGCCGGCGGTGTGGGTCTGGGCCCGGAGGCCGATGCGGGAGCCCATGGCGACGCTGCCCCTGCCGTCGACCTTGTCGATGTAGACGATGTGGTCGCCGACGAGTTCGCCGAGATGGACCGTGTGGCCGTGTCGTTCGGCCAGTTCCTGGAGGACGGGGTGGGCGAGGGAACGCGCCTCGACCTGGTCGAGAGCGAGCTGGCCGTAGGCGATGAGCTGGAAGCCCATGACGTAGTGCCCGCCGGCGTCCTTGCGGACGAATCCGCCTCCTTCCAGGGTCTGCAGGATGCGCAGGGCCGTCGACTTGTGTACGCCGAGGTGTTCGGCGACATCGTTGAGGGGCCGTGGCTGGTGGGCGACGAAACCGATGATGTCGATGGCGCGGGCGACGGTTTGCGACATGGGAGTGCCTCAGTTCCTGTGCGGGGAGCTGCTGCCGGACTCGTCGTCCAGCAACTGCCGGACTCGTCCTCCAGCAAGGTGATCACGTGCCGGGCCGCGGGGAGTGCCGCCGGGCGGCCGGGCGGTGGCCGCCGTACGGCCAGGCGGTCGGGGCTGGGGTGGGGGGCCCGGCCACCCGGACGGAGTTGCACTCATCGGTCCCGCGTCCGGCGGCCGACCGCCGGATGACGACGGGGTGCCCGCCTCCAAGTGATCTTGTTGCAATATGCGCAACTCCGTAGCAGCATATGCAAAACCTAGGGTGCGCTGCTGAGCATGTCAACGACACGGCCACGCGTATCCACCGCGCGCAGCCCGGACA
>NZ_BBOX01000105.1 GCF_001553455.1 Streptomyces hygroscopicus subsp. hygroscopicus | reverse complement strand
GGCACACGCCCGTCCGGTCGTTCCGGCTCTCCGGCTCTCCGGCACGAGGTTCCATATAGAAGATCGCTCGCGTTACGAAAACCCGACCACCGTCCCCCGCCCCGATGGCTCCGGCAGCGGCGGAAGGGCGCGCCGCGGCCACACCGGTCCGCCGCCCGGCCGCGGTCGGCGTTCGCGCGGCGAGGGCGGGCGCCACGTGCCGCCCGCTTCCGGGCGCCGGCGCGCCGCGTGCTCGGATACGTGGCCGTCTCAGACAGCCGGGCAGGAGGCGGCGACTTCGGTGAGCCGGTCCAGGCGCCCGTACAGGGCACGGCAGAGCCGGGCGCGGCCCTGGACACAGTCCGCGGTGCCCTGGAGGGCTTTGGACAGGCGGCGGCCGGCCTCGTCCAGGATGTGTTCGGCCAGTATCCGGGCCGGATGGTCCGCGGGCAGCCGGTCCGCGGTGCGGCGGACGTCGTCGGCCACCGCGCGGGCGGCGGCGGTCAGTTGCAGCGCGATCTGCTGGTACTCGCCCTCGTGCAGGCCCGGGTCGCCACTCCACCCCAGGACCGCCGTGACCAGCCGCTGATGGGCCTCCCGGTCGAGGGGAAGTTCCGCCTCGATACGGCCCTGGGGGTCGTGCAGGACCGTGTGGGTACTGGTCATGGGGCCTCGCTGCTGGGTGCGCCGGGGTGGCCGCCGCAGCCACCGGGGAGACGGGCGGGTCCCTGGCCGGCGCGGACCGGCCGGGCCGGGCAGGCGATGCGGCCGGGGGCGCCGGCCTCGGGGCGTGCGCGCCGGATCCCGCCTCTCCGGGCTGTGACGTCGGCGTTCACGCTACGGAGACGGTGGCGCGGGCCTCAACGAAATTGCGGATTGTTGCGCGGATTCACCGGGGTTCACTCCAGGGCCTCGATCGCGGCCCGGATCAGGGCGCGGGCCGCATCGCCGCGGACGGCCATCCGGGCGAGGCCGGTGAAGGCGCGGACGTAGTCGGCGATCTCGCGGGGCTGGCGGACGCTGATCCCGGCGGTGAGGGTCTCCACGACGGTGTGGTGGTCGTCGTAGAGGTAGAACGCCTCCAGCGGCCACACGGTGCGCCGGGCACCGAGGGGAATGACCCCGAGGGAGACCGAGGGCAGCGGCATCACCGTGAGCAGGTGCGCGAGCTGGCCGGCCATGGTCTCGGCGGAGCCGATCCGCGCCCGCAGGACCCACTCCTCGATCAGGACCACGAACCGGTGGTCCCCCTCGTACAGGAAGCGGCTGCGGGCCAGACGGGCGGCGACGGCCTCGGGGATGTCGTCGGGCGTGCCCTGGAAGTCGGTGATGGCGCGCATCAGGGCCTCGGCATAGCCGGCGGTCTGGAAGAAGCCGGGGATGACGTTGGAGGTGTAGGCGCGGCACAGGCGGGCGGCGGCGTTCCGGGCCAGGACGTCCTGCTGGGCGCGGCGCATTCCGTCGCGGTGCTGGCGGCGCCACTCCAGGTACATCGAGTCCACCGCGCGGGCGGTGGCGATGAGATCGGCGGTCTGGTCCCCGGCCGAGCAGGCGGTGCACCAGGCGCGGATGTCGGCCTCGGAGGGGGCGGCCTTGGCGCGCAGGATGCGGGAGGTCTTGGCCGGGTGCCAGCCGCACCGGGCGGACAGCTCACGCCCGGTGATCCCGGCATCCCGCATCAGGTGGGCCAGCCGCACGGCGAGGGCTTCGCGGGCGGCCTGGGCGCTGGAGGACGGGGAGTTGGGCATGGGCTGTCCGTTGCTTTCAGACGGTGTACATCTCGTGCGGGACAGCACGCTGCCACACCGCTTCGAACGCGGTCGCGCACAGGGCCGCGACGTCCGGGTCCTCCGTGTGCTCCTTGCCGGCCCAGGCGCCGTCCCCGGTGAAGTGGTTGAACTGTACGGTCCGGCCGTCCAGGAGCCAGAAGTCGTTGCCGGGCAGGGCGAGGTCGCTCGCCCGCCGCCGGGGCAGCCAGCGCACGTCTTCCCCGGCCCGCAGGTTCAGCACGGTGATGGCGTGCTCGTAGCGGATGTAGTCGGTGACCGGCTCGGAGACGATCCGGGCGCGCCGCATCACCACGCCGCGGGCGACGGCCTCGGTCACCAGCGGCAACCACTGGGGCCAGAACGACCTGGCCGGGTCGGTGTTGGCCGCTCCGGTACGCAGGAAGGCGGCAAAGTCCTCGGCCTCGTCACCGACCGCGTACCGATCGCGCATCTCCAGGTGGACAGCGCTGCGCCGGGCCGCGGCGAGCAGATCAGCGAACGGTCTCGCGTTCGGCGACATCGCACGCCTCCCTCAGGATCGGCACCATACGGGCCGGGATCCGGATGACCCGTTCATGGGCGGGAATTCCCCTCGCGTGTCCGGACACCCACTCAGTACTGCCGATCACGTCCTTCAAGAGCGCCTCGGCCTCCTCGCCCTGCAGGACCAGGTCCGCGCTGCCCTCCTCCACCCACACCGTCGGTGACCCCTCGCCTCCGGTATTCGGATCCATCCCCACAAACCGTAACGTCATAGCCGCCGCTCCAGTCGAGTCGGTTGCGCCCAGTTGCGCCACGACCGTCCCGCGCCGACCAGGGAGCGGTCAATGCCGCCTCCTCCCCCGCCGTCCCCGGTCCGGTCCGCCGGACCAGGGACGGAGACCGCAGAACGGCCGGTTCACATTCGTTGAACACACGGGCAGGCACCGCGGCACCACGAGCACACCGATGTGCCGAGCCCCGCCCCGTCGCCCTCCCGCCCGCCGAGCGGTCAGAGGCCAGCGGCCAGGAGCCAGCGGCTGTGCAGCCGCCGGGCAATCAGGGACCTTCGACCCGTCCCCGGGACTGTTCGGCCCTGTGCGGCCGCGACCCCACCGAATGATCATGTGTTACGAGCCGGAAAGAGCGCCGCGTTTCCTCGTGTGCCGCCTTTCCGGATGTTTCGGAATGGACCAAAGAGGCGGAGGGCGCGGCTCAGTGGACGGACTGAGTACAAAGGGGAACCACAGCAGGGGGATTGTTCCCGAGGCCGATTCCCCACCGACGCGCAGACACGTCCTGGTGGAGTGGCTGACGACGACCGATCACAAGAAGATCGGGACGCTGTATCTGGTATCGGCGTTCGCCTTCTTCCTCATCGGCGGCCTGATGGCGCTGGCCATGCGGGCGGAATTGGCGCGCCCGGGGACCCAGATCATGTCGAACGAGCAGTACAACCAGGCGTTCACCATGCACGGCTCGGTCATGCTGCTGCTCTTCGCGATGCCTCTGTTCACCGGGTTCGCCAATTGGATCATGCCGCTCCACATCGGGGCGCCGGACGTGGCCTTCCCCCGTCTGAACATGCTCTCCTACTGGCTGTTCCTGTTCGGCTCGCTGACCGCCGCCGCCGGATTCCTCACCCCGCAGGGCGCCGCCGACTTCGGCTGGTTCCTGTACGCGCCCCTGTCGGACGCCATTCATTCACCCGGCATCGGCTCCGATATGTGGATCATGGGTGTGGCGCTCTCCGGCTTCGGCTCCATCTTGGGCGCGGTCAACTTCATCACCACGATCACCTGCATGCGCGCTCCGGGCATGACGATGTTCCGGATGTCCATCTTCACCTGGAACGTGCTGCTGACCTCCGTGTTGATCCTGCTCGTCTTCCCGGTGCTGGCCGCCGCGCTCTTCGCGCTGGAGTGCGACCGCAAGTTCGGATCCCATATCTTCGACCCGGCCAACGGCGGCGCCTTGCTGTGGCAGCATCTGTTCTGGTTCTTCGGCCACCCCGAGGTCTACATCCTCGCGCTGCCGTTCTTCGGCATCGTCTCCGAGGTCGTTCCGGTCTTCTCGCGCAAGCCGATGTTCGGCTACGTCTCGCTCATCGCCGCGACGATATCGATCGCGGGCCTGTCGGTCACGGTGTGGGCCCATCACATGTACGTCACCGGCGGTGTGCTGTTGCCGTTCTTCTCGTTCATGACCTTCCTCATCGCGGTGCCGACCGGTATCAAGTTCTTCAACTGGATCGGCACGATGTGGAAGGGCTCACTGTCCTTCGAGACGCCGATGCTCTGGGCCACCGGATTCCTGGTCACCTTCACCTTCGGCGGTCTCACCGGTGTGATCCTGGCGTCGCCGCCGATGGACTTCCACGTCTCGGACTCCTATTTCGTCGTCGCGCATTTCCACTACACACTGTTCGGCACCGTCGTCTACGCGATGTTCGCCGGATTCCACTTCTGGTGGCCGAAGTTCACCGGCAAAATGCTCGACGAACGGCTGGGGAAGATCACCTTCTGGACCCTCACCGTGGGTTTCCACCTCACCTTCCTGGTGCAGCACTGGCTGGGGGCCGAGGGCATGCCCCGTCGTTACGCCGATTACCTCGCGGCCGACGGTTTCACCGCCCTCAATACGCTGTCCTCCATCGGCTCGTTCCTGCTCGGTCTTTCGGTCCTGCCGTTCTTCTACAACGTCTGGAAGACCGCCAAGCACGGCAAGCCCGTCGAGGCCGACGATCCGTGGGGCTACGGACGTTCCCTCGAGTGGGCCACGTCATGCCCTCCGCCACGCCACAACTTCACGCGGCTGCCCCGGATACGCAGCGAATCTCCGGCCTTCGACCTGCACCATCCTGAGATCCGCGAGTTGGAGGACGCACAGCGCTGAGCGGACCCGCCGGAGCCGCAGTGCGCAGTCCGCAGTCCGCAGTCCGCAGTCCGCAGTCAGAACGTCGAAGGTCGAAGGTCGGACGTCCGAGGGCTTCGAAGTCCGATCGTCGGCGTCCGAGGGCCGATGCCTGATGCCTGATGCCCGATGCCTGATGCCCGATGGAGGAGAATGCCATGTCCCATGCCGTCCTCGCGCTGGCCGCCGCGGTGTTCTGCGCCTGCGGCTGCGTGTGGTTCCTGCCCGCGATGGCGGACGTACGGGCCCGTGACGACCGGCCGCTGTCCCGGCGGATCGCGGCCGCCGGGTGCCTGACCGGCTGGGGTACCGTCGCGCTGCTCGCCCCGCTGCTGCTCGCGCCGGTGTCCTGGAGCGTCATCGCAGCCGTGGTCACGACGGGCGCGGCCACGACGGGGGCGCTGGCCGCCCGGTCCCGCGTCCACCGAGCACGCGAACTCCGCGAGACCGAGGAGCGTTGGGCGGTCTGGGGGTACGGGACGCTGGTCCGGCCCGCCCCCTCGCCCCGCCGCGCCTTCCTCGTCTGGCTGCTGCCCGGGCTCGTCGCGGCAACAGCGGTGGCGACCGCGATCCTCTGGCAGGGACAGGCGAACCGGGGCCGTACGGCCGCGGCGGCACTGGCCGCCGCGGGCGTCGTCACCGCCTTCCTCGTCATCGCCATCGTCGACGCGGCCAGGAGACAGGCCCCGGACCGGCATCCGAGGTAGAAGCGGTACCCCGCCTCCGGTGGCCGGGAGCCGGTCGGGGCGGCGCCGGGCTGTGTCCCCCTCGATGAGGCCGTCCCCGCCGACCGAACGAGTTGGGCGAGAACGGGATCACGGTCAACGCGATCGCCCCAGCGTCGTGGCGGCCCAGGATTTCCTGGGACGCACCAGGGCCGCCGGGCCGAGTGCCGACGAAGTGTTCGCCCGGGTCCCGTCGATGCAGACGGTCAAGCGCCCTTCGGTCCCGGCCCGACCCGGGCAACGTCCTGAGCTTCCTGGTCAGCGACCAGGCGGATGTCATCGCCGGTCAGGTCCTGCGCGGCGACGGCGGACTGGCCCGGACCGGAGCCTGAGCGCTGCCGGACCGGAGAGACGCCAGGCCGCCGGACGGGACGTTGGCACGGTTCACCGTGGCCGGCGGCCTGCCCGGCGAGCCCACCGCCCGGCCGGCCTCCTCGGTGGTCGCCCGGCGGGCCGGGCCGAACGCGGTGTCGGCGCGGGCCGCCGCTACGGCCGCGCGTGTCCGGCCACCGAGTCCGCAGCGCGTGGCGGCCCGGCGTCGGCGCCGGTCCGGGCGGACCGGCGGCCATGGCCCCGGGTGGGTGGCGCCCGACCGGTCCAGCGGCGCGCCGCCGCACGGCCAGTGGCGCCCAGCGCTCACCGGGTGGTGAGCGGTCCGCCCGCGGCGCGCCAGTCGACGAGGCCGCGGCTCATGTTGACCGCGTCGAAGCCGTTCTCCACCAGCAGGTTCGCGGCACCGGCGGACCGGATACCGCCGGTGCAGAAGGTGATGAGCAGGCGGTCCTCGGGGAGCTCCAGGCAGCGTCCGGGCAGTTCCTCGAGCGGTAGGTGCACGGCGCCCGGGATGTGCACCCGGTTCCACTCGAACTCTCGGCGGACGTCCACGACGAGCGCGCCGTCTGCGACCAGGCGGACCGCCTCCGCGGCGGTGACGGCCGGTGGTCGGCGCAGATAGTGCCGGAGGCTCATGCGCTCCGCGCCTCCCCTCGCACGTTGATCACCGTGAGGTGGCCGCCCGGCACAGCGGGTGTGCGCGGCGACGCGGGCATGCGTGACCCGGCCCGGGGCGCACGGCCACGGGCCCGGCGACCGCCCCCCGCAGACCCAAGGACATCATGCCGGGAGGTCGTCCCTGGACCCCGTCCTCGAAGACGACCGGCGGCCGTGGGCGTGACGGTCACTGGCGGGTGCCGGGGGAACGGGCTGGTGGTCACGGCGACGGGGGCAACGGAGCAGCGGCCCGCCACGACCCGGGTGAACGGCAACAGGGATTCCACAACCTTCAGCTTAGCTGAAGGTCGGTCGGCTTCCGCCACCACCCGCGTCATACGGGCGCGCAGCGCCTCGGTACCCGTCGGTAGTGGGGCCACGAACGGCTCTTCGCGTCGTCTGGGCCGTACCCAGCCGCCGCTGAGGCGGAAGCCCCGCAGCCCTCGGCAGCGTCGGCGTCGGCGTCGACGCCAGAGCGGTCCCGGGTTCGGCCGGTCCCGGGCACCCGTCCGACCCTGCGCATGCCAGCTCCGAGACAGGCGGGAGACGGTGCCGCCCCGGCGCCGACGCCGGGGCAGATGAATCGGCGGCCACGTAAAACCTCGACAAGCCGCCCCACGCGCCTCCTTGTTGTCATATGTTGAACGGGTGAGTTCACGTGACCTAGAGCCCCGTCCGCCGTCCTCACTGGTGGAGAAGATAGACAACACGCTGGCGGTACTGATCATCGTCGGTATCGTCGGCGGATCGTTCTGGCTGGCCGGCGGCCTGACCTCGTCATATCTGTACCTGTTCAGCTGACCCGCCCACGCACCGCATGCGAGGCCAGGTGACCGCCTCCCGACCGCGACCTGGCCTCGTGGCCCCAGGGCGTGAACATGCCGTCGGCGTGAAACGCGCCCTGGGGCTCCGCCACCGTAAGGTGGCCACGGCCGCGAGACCCACGCCTCCACGGCGGCGCGCACGGTCTTCGTCGCCGGTCAGGTCCGCGCGTGGAACGGGCGGCTGCTGGACGTCGCCCTCGCGGCACCATGCAGTGAGGTCACGACTCGCCACGGCTTGTGCCCCCGGCGCAGAAGCCCCGCCAGAAGGCCGCTGAGCCACCGTCACTCGGCGAAGGTACGCCGGTATCGCGACGGGCTGGTCCGGGTCAGCGCGGTGAAGTGCACGCGCAGCGACTCCGCCGAGCCGAAGCCGCACCGGTGCGCGATGTCGTCAACGCCGAGGCGAGTGGTCTCCAGGAGCACCCGGGCGCGGGCCACACGTTGTACCGCCACCCAGTTCATGACGCTCGTCCCGGTCGCGGCCCGGAACCTGCGGCGCAGGGTCCGCGTGCTCATGTGGCTGTACCGGCTGACCGACTCCAAAGTGAGCGGCTCGTCGAGATGCTCCAGGATCCACGTGATCACGGCGGTGATGTCCGAGTCACCGCTGGGCGGGACGGGTTCGATGAACTGGGCCTGCCCTCCTTCGCGATGCGGCGGGCTGACCAGAAACCGGGCCATCGCGTTCGCGGCCGCCTGACCGTGATCGAGCCGCAGCAGATGCAGGCACAGATCGGTTCCGGCGAGCACCCCGGCGGACGTGAAGACGCCGGTGTCCTCGACGTAGAGTTCCGCCTCACGGACCGTCACCGACGGATAGCGGTCCCGCAGCATCCCTGCCCAGTGCCAGTGAGTGGTGGCACTCCGGCCGTCCAGGATCCCGGCCGCCGCCAGGGCGAAGGCGCCCGTGCAGATCGACACCATGCGGCTGCCCCGCTCATAGGCGTCACGCAGTCGCTCGACCAGTTCAGCCTCCGGGGGCACCGCGGGGTCTTCCACCCCGGTGACGATTACTGTGTCGGCCGTGTCGAGCCGGTCCAGCGGCTCAACCTCACGGGGCAATAGCGGCCCCTCCGCGGAAGCCGGGCTCGCCAAGGTCAGCTCATAGGGGGTGCCGCCGGGACGGGCGGCTGCCAGGTGGTCCGGCCAGCGACCGAACACTTGCTGGGGGACGGCGACGTCCAAGGGGACGAAACCCGGCTGTATCACCACCGCGACCTTGGCCAGATGCTTGGGATTGTTGTCCACATGGCCATCGTACGGCGCTCTCAGCCCTTCTAGCGTGGTCGCATCACCCCGACGACCCCGGATACCGAGGAGAGGCGAACCATGTATGTGGTGATCGAAACCTGGACCCCCAGACCCGCATTTCTCGCCGCCGACGAGGAGACGCGGAACACCCTGTTCGCGGGTGTCCGAGAAGCCATGCGGCAGCTCGCCGAGACCGGCGTCGTGACGCTCGGCTGGGGCAGCGTGGACCGGCCGGCGCCGCACTCCACTCCCCATGAGTGGTTCGCGGTCTGGCAGGCCCCCTCGAAGGAACTGGCCGACGGGTTCCTCGACGGCGTCGAGCGTTCCGGCTGGTACACCTACTTCGAACAGTCCAATGTCGTGGGCGAGTTGCGCTCCTTCGAGGCCGTCGAGGCCGAGCACCGGGCGCTGGGGACGGTGGCGCGGTGAACCTGCTCGACACACTTCCGGACGAGATCGGGGGGTGGCCGCGCACGGCGGCCACGGAGGCCGCTGTCACCTTCGCCGCCGAGCACTCCCCCGCCTACCTGCTCAATCACTGCGTCCGCAGCTTCTTCTACGCGCGCAGCATCGCCGCCGCCAGGAACCTCGTCGCCGGGGCGGACTACGACGACGAGACGCTCTTCCTCGCCACGGTGCTGCACGACATCGGTCTGACCGACGAGGGACACGGCCCGAACCGGTTCGAGGTGGACGGCGCGTTCCGGGCCGCCCGCTTCGTTCGCGAACACGGCCTGGCCGATGCTGCGGCCGACCTGCTCTGGGACGCGATAGCGCTGCACACCTCCGGCGGGATCGCGGTCCACAAGCAGCCGGTCGTCGCCCTCACCCACCTCGGCATCACCGCCGACATCTTCGGCTTCGGCGCCGAGGAGGTGGACCGGGCGGTACTCGACGCCGCGCACGCGGCGTTCCCCTGGCTGGACCTGCGGGAGCGGATCCTGGAGGCGGTGGTCCACCAGATCGACGAGCAGCCGTCGAAGTGGGCACCGCTGTCGTTCATCGACGCCGCGTACCGCAGGCTCCGGCCGGACAATTCTTTCCCCGGGCTGGACGAGCTCTGCGCCGGCCCGAGGGTCCCGGACTGACGGTTACCGGTCACGGGTCGGTGTCCCGTGGCCGCTTGCGGCACGGGACACCGGCCGTGGCCGGGCGGTGCGTCAGGTGGAGACGGTGGTGACGGCGTCGAGGCCGTAGGTGCGCGCGTAGCCGTTCTCGGTGCCGACGAGGAGGTCGACCACCTGGAAGTAGCGGTCCCAGAACGGGGTTTCACGCAGCGCGTCGATCAGGAGCTGATAGGCGTTGTGGTCATCGGCTTCCCACACCCACACGTCGGTGACGCGGGTGGAGTAGAACTCCGTGTCGTAGAAGCGTGACCGGACGCCGGTCGTCTTGGCCTTGATGGTGGGGATGACCTGGGTGGCGAACGCGTCCGCCCGCTCCTGGGAAGTCATGGCGAGCCACTCGGGCGTGGTCTTGATGAGCATGAACGCGGTGACCGGCGGAGCGGTTTCCTCAGCGGGCATGAAGGGCGCCTTTCAAAGCGGCGGGTGGAGAGAATCGTTAAAGAAGACCTCGTGGGCCGTACCGGATCGGTACGCCCTCATCCTGCGGAGGATGAGGGAGTTGCCGCAATGGGAACTTCGGCAAGGGTTCATTAACCCACGCGGAATAACGCTGGTGAGCAGGCCAGAACGCGATCGCCGCCAGGGCCCGGAAAGGGTCTCCCCCGTCGGCGTCGGCAGGCCGGTCCCGGCGATGCGCTCCCGGGAGAGCGGTTCCCGCCGCTGTTCCGGACGGCGCGTTCCGGGTGCCATCAGGGCTCGTCCGCCATCCGCAGGCGCGGCGGGTGGTCGGCGGATGGCCGTACCGCCTCCCGCGCGGCGCGGCCATCCGCCGACCGGGACCGTGGGCCGCCGGCCCGGCCCACGGCCGTCCGTCCCAGCACGGCGTCAGCGCGGCGCCCGTTCCCGCAGGTCATCGGGTGGGACATCCCACTTCTTCCCGGACCGGCCTTCTTCCGGTGCGGTTCGGACCCGTCCCGCCGAGACTCGGTGCTGTGAGAAGGGGAGCGCCACCGGGCCCTCCCCCGACATCCCGGACCGCCGACCGACCGGCCACGGAAGAAACCGGGGTCCGGCCGACACAGGAGGACAGCATGCGAAGGAAGAACGGCATCCGCTTGGCCACGGGCGCCATGGCGATCACCGGCAGCCTTCTGATGGCTCCCATGGCGAACGCCGACGCCTCCGGCATCCAGCTGGACACGAGGACCTGGACCCGCAGTTGCGGCACCAAGTACCAGGCGACCATGGGCAACAACTACGCGCGAACGCTGAAGGTCGGCGGCGGCTCCTGCAAGGGCGACGCCTGGGTCAGGGTCAGGTGGGCCGGCGGCTGGAGCTCGTGGAGGCACCACTCACGGGACGTGGAAATCCGGCTGGTGGGAGTTTCCCAGTCCCAGCACAAGGGCTGCAGCAGCTGCACGGTCTACACCCTGCCCATCTGATGGGCGGAAAGTGAGCCTACGGCCGCGTCGGCGATGACCTTCCCGTCATCGCCGGCGCGGCCAGAGCGCGTGGCGCGGTCAGCGATCGATTATTGTCTGGATAATCGATTATTCTCTGTTAGGGTCGGACCATGACAGGACGCGCATCGCCTTCTGAGCGGCTCTACACCACACTGCGCGCGGCCATCCTGAACGGGGTGTTCGCGCCGGAGCAGGCGCTCAAGCCGCAGGAGCTGGCAAACGCCGAGCAGGTCAGCCTCGCCGTCGCACGCGAGGCTTTGCTCCGCCTGGTGGGCGAGGGTCTGGCAACCCGGCTGCCGAACCGCGGATTCGCGGTTCCGGCGGTGAACGCCGAGCGCTGGCAGCAGATCGCGGAGGCGCGCGCCGTCACCGAACCGGCGATGCTCCGGCTGTCGATCGAACGGGGCGGCGTCGACTGGGAGGTACGGGTCCGGGCCACCCATCACCACCTCGCCCGCACACCGCCCTGGGAACCGGGCGGCCGGTTCGCCTCCGACGCATGGTCCGAGGCGCACCGGCAGTTCCACCGCGCGCTGCTCGAGGGCTGCGGCAATCCGGTGCTCCTGGACGGCTTCGACCGCATGTGGACAGCGAGCGAGCTGGCCCGCCGCTGGTCCGGCGCCATCGTCCCGGAGCGCGACGGCGTCGCTGAGCACGGCGCCCTCGAGGAGGCCGCCCTGAGCCGGGACGCCGAACGCGCTGCCGCGCTGCTCGCCCGGCACATCCGGCACACCGCCCGGAACCTCACCACGGGCACAGACTGACCCCCGCGACAACCACGCCGATTCCCCAGGATCTTCAGGAGACGACCATGGACACCACCGCCGGCCGACGCTGCCACCACGCCATCAACCCCGTGCACGTGGCGATGTACTTCGCACCGGAACCCAAGGACGAACTCGCGGCGCTCGGGCTGGAGGAAGGGCCCATGTCCTACCTCGCCGGCCGCGCAGCGCCACTCGGAACGGTCGACGCGGGCACGGTCACGGCCACGTTCTACAACTTCAACCACGAGCACGTGGCCCGGTACATCCCCGCGGCGTGGACGGTCACCACACCGGAGGCGGTGCTCGGCGCGCGGCTGCGCGGCGCGGACGGGATGCTGCGGCGGCTGCTCGGACAAGAGGCGCTCGTCTCCAAGGAGATGGCCGAGGCGGCCGAGCTGGCGCTGCGTGCCACCGAGGCGGGCCGCCGCGAGGGGCGGGCGCTGTACGCCGCGAACGCCGGCCTCCCCGTACCCGAGGAACCGCACCTGGCCCTGTGGCACGCCGCGACGCTGCTGCGCGAGCACCGGGGTGACGGCCACCTCGCCGCCCTGGCGGTGGCCGGCCTGTCCGGGATCGAGGCACTGGTCCTGCACAACGCCACCGGCCAGACGGTGACATCGGCCGTCCTCAAGCAGACCCGCGGATGGTCCACCGAGCAGTGGACCGCCGCCCGGGACCGGCTGCGCGAACGAGGTCTGCTGGACGACACGGGAGACCTCACGAAGGCGGGCGCGGAGCTGCGCGATGAGGCCGAGGCGCTCACCGACCGCCTCGACGCCGCCCCGTACGACCACCTCGGCCCGGCCGCCACCACACGCCTCACCGAACTGGCCGGCGCCTTCACCACAACCCTCCGGGCCGCGGGCGCCTTCCCCACACACCTCTACGGCAAGGGCTGAAGCACCCGGCCGGCCCGTTCCGCGACGGCCCCGGCCGGGCCACGGGGCAGCGGGCGGGGCCGGTCCCGGCGGAGGGCCCGGTTCGGCAACCCCCGCGCTCACCCGGGCCCTCCGCCGGGACCGGCCTGTCCGGCGATCAGGGACCGGTGAGCAGGCCGTCGAGTGGGGCGGGTCCGGACGGCACGGTGGGGATTTTCCCCCGGCGCGCCGATCGATTGCCGTCCGTGGCGGCCGGGTCCGGCAGGGCGCCGCCGGACGGCCGTCCGGGAAGCGCGGTCACCTGGCGTGCGGGTCCGAGGCGTTGAGCGTCCGGACGACCTGGTCGTAGTCGCCGCGTGCCTCGCCGTGGCGCAGGAACTTCACCCGCTCGACCTGGATCTCCTTCGCGTCGGGCTCGGCCTCCAGCAGGGCGATGACCTCCGCCACGAACTCGTCCAGCGGCATGGCCAGTTCGTTGTCCTCCTGGCCGGGCAGCAGCTCGGTACGCACGGACGGCGGCACCAGCTCCTTGACGCGCACGCTGGTGTCGGCCAGTTGCAGCCGGATCGACTCACTGAGCATGTGGATCGCTGCCTTGGAGGCGTTGTAGCTGGGGGTGACCTTGAGCGGCGCGAACGCGAGGCCCGAGGAGACGGTGACGATCGTGGCGTCCGGCCGCGACCGCAGGTGCTCGATGAACGCGGCGATGAGCCGGATCGGGCCGAGCACGTTGGTCGTCACCACGGACTCGGCGGACGCGAGGAACGTCTCGGGCCGGTGCCAGTCCTCGATGCGCATGATCCCGGCCATCGTGACCAGGACGTTGAGGTCCGGATGCCGGTGCAGCACCTCTTCGGCGGCGGCCGCGACGCTCGCGGCGTCCGCGGTGTCGATCCGGACGGTGTCGATACCGGGGTGCTCCGCGGCGATCTTCTCGAGCAGTTCGGCGCGGCGCCCTCCGATGATGACGGTGTTTCCCTTGGCTCGCAGCGCGAGGGCGAGGGCGAGACCGATGCCGCTGGTGGAACCCGGGATGAAGATGGTGTTTCCGGAGATGTTCATGACGTTCTTCCTCAAGGGGGCGTGTCGGGGTGGCGGCGCGGAGGTTCGCCGAGGCGGGGTGCTCCGAACGTCGGGCACCCTCACCGCGAAGCAGCGCTGCGCGGCCGGTGGAGCCGGTGGCCTTTCCCACCATGGGCCCTCCCGCCACGGGTAACCAGTGGCCCTTCACCCAGGGGCTGAGAGCCCCTGTCTCGGCCCGGCGGCCGATCGCAGGACCCGGCCCGGCCCGGCCCGCCCCGGCGTGGGCAGTGGCCCGGCGGCGCGTCCGGGTGGCGCGGGGCGCGTCCGGGTGGCGCGGGGCGCGTCCGGGTGGCGCGGGGCGCGTCCGCACCGGATACCGCGGCGTGCCTACGCGGTGACCTCGTCCAGGAGGTGCGGGCCGTTGTTGCGGGTGTTGTTCACCGCCGTCGAGACGGGCCGCGCGTTCAGGTGGCCGTCCGCGGGCCGGGTGAGCAGCCCCCGCAGCTCGTCGGCGTCGTCGCGGTGCGGGTCGAGCCAGGCGTCGTAGTGGTCCGGTGTCAGTGCGAGCGGCATGCGGGGGTGGATGCGGCCGGCCGCGTCGGTGGCATCGGTGGTGATGATGGTGCAGGTCATCAGCCAGGCGGCCGGGTCGTCGTCCCCGCCTTCCGGGTCGCGCCAGTACTCGTACAGGCCGGCGAGGGCCATCACCTGCCCATCGGCCGGGTAAAGGAAATACGGCCGTTTGCGGGGCTTGCCACGCTCGTCGTCGCGCAGCCGCTGCCACTCGTAGAAGCCATCGGCCGGGAGCAGGCAACGGCGCCGGGCGAAGGCGCGGCGGTAGGCGGGCTTCTCATGCACGGTCTCCACTCGTGCGTTGATCAACCGGGCCCCGATCTTCGGGTCTTCCGCCCAGGAGGGCACCAGACCCCACCGCAGCGGCCGCAGCTCCCTTCGCACCGGGCCCCCGCCGCCGTCCTGGCGCGGGGCGCGCTCGAGGACGGCGTAGACCTGGTCGGTGGGGGCGACGTTCCAGTTCGGTGCCAGCGTCTCCTCCGAGCGCCAGTCGGTGACGCCGAAGAGCCGGGTCACCTCCTGTGGAGCGCGGGTGGACACGTAACGGCCGCACATATCACCACTGTGCCACGCACCCGTCCGGGGCGGCGGATCCGCCGGCACACGGCCGGAGGGGTGCCCCGGCGCGGGCCGCCGACGCGTGTGCGGCAGGGCGCGGCGTCCGTCTGCCGGAAGGGCGAGGGCCCGGGCCCCGTACGCAGGGGCCTGGGCCTGAGCCCCGTACGTAGGGGCCTGAGCCCCGTACGTTCCGCTCCGGGCCCAGACCAGGGCAGCCCCGCAGGCGGTGCGGACCAGTCAGGGGGAGTGGCAGCGCCCGCCTCCGGCGAACCGGTCCCACGGCCCGTCTCACGCACGTCCGGCTGAGAACAGCGGACCCGGACAGATGACAGGGCCAGGGCAGTGGCAGGGCAGGTGGCGGATGGCAGGCACACCGCCCGCCGGACGGTGCCTCAACGGTCCGAGGCGCGCTCGCGCAGATGGGTGCGGCGGGCCTCCTGGTCGAAGATGCCCAGGAGTTCGGCGGGCCCGCCCAGCGCACCCACCGCGTGCGGAAGCATGGTCGGGAACTCGGCCGCCTGCCCCTGCTCGATCCTCAGCCGCCGCTCCCCCAGCAGCAGCTCGACCGTGCCCGACAACACGGTGAACCACTCCCTGCCCGGATGGGCCCGCAGCCCCGCCAGGCCCTCCGGCGGCGGACCCGTCAGCCTCATCCGGGCCACGGTGACACCGGGCTCTCCGCGCAGCGCCCACAGGGTCAGGCCGCGCGTGGCGTCGTGGGTGGGGTTGGTGACGACATCGTCGGCGACGGTCTCGACGAGCTGGTCGAGCGAGGTCCCCAGGGCACGGGCGATCGCGGTGAGCTGGTCGAGGGCGATCCGGCGGTGGCCGGTCTCGATGCGGCTGAGTGTGGAGGGGCTGAGGTGGCAGCGGGCGGCGAGGTCGTCGAGAGACCAGCCGCGTGCGGCCCGCAGCGCGCGGATCCGCTTGCGCACCAGGCCGTCCACACCATCGGTTCCTTGCGTCATGGGCAAGAGGGTATGCGTTCTCCGCAAGCCCCTCGTACCGTCGACCGCATGACACATCCCGCACCCCACCACCCCGGCCCGTCCGAGCCGCACGGCACGTCGGCCCCGGGCCACGACCACTGCCATG
Organism: Streptomyces hygroscopicus subsp. hygroscopicus; assembly: GCF_001553455.1. GTDB lineage: Bacteria > Actinomycetota > Actinomycetes > Streptomycetales > Streptomycetaceae > Streptomyces > Streptomyces hygroscopicus. Next base: position 13,679 of record NZ_BBOX01000105.1, on the reverse strand, counting down.
GCCACGCCCCCGGGGAGGGCCACCACGCGCACGGTGCCGATCCGGACAGCGGTCTGGCGGACATGCTCGACCTCGACGCCGAGCTGTTCGCCGAGCACCTGGCCGACCTCACCGGCCGGCTGGCCCGGCTGGCCGGGCGCGCGGTCACGCACATCGTCGACCTGGGCGCGGGAACCGGTACCGGCACGTTCGCGCTCCTGCGACGGTTCCCCACCGCCCGGGTGACCGCCGTCGACAGCTCCCCGGGGATGCTCGCCCGGCTGATGGGGACGGCTCGCGCCGGAGGTCTGGGGGACCGGGTGCGCATCCTGGAGGCGGACGCCGGAACGGGCCTGCCCGGTGTCGCGGACGCGGATCTGGTGTGGGCGTCCGCCTCCCTGCACCACGTCGACGATCCTGCCGCGGCCCTCGCCGGGGTCCGGACCGCGCTCCGCCCCGGCGGGCTGCTGGCCGTGGCCGAACTCGACGGCCTGCCGCACTTCCTGCCCGAGGACGCGGTGGCGGACCGCCCCGGTCTGGAGGTCCGCTGCCGGGAGGCGCTGACCGCCCTCCACGCCGCACAGGTGCCGCACCTCGGGGCGGACTGGGGAACGCCGCTGACCGCGGCCGGCTTCGCCGTCGAGTACGAGGGCACCGATCGGCTGGAACTGCGCGCCCCGCTGCCCGCGAGCGCCGGGCGCTACGCGCATCTCGTCCTCAGCCGGGTCCGTGGCGCCCTTACGGACCGTGGCCGGATCGACCCCGCGGACCTCGCCGCGCTCGGCCACCTCCTCGACGGCGGCCCCCAGGACGTACGCCACCGCGACGACCTGCTCGTGCGCTCGACACGCCGGACATGGATCGCCCGCCGCCCCACCGGCACGCCCTGATCCACACCGCCGGTCCAGCGCGTCCTCCGGCACGGAAGGGCCGGTGCCGCGGCCCGCCCCGGTGTGGCGGGGCGGGCCGCGGCGCCGGCCGCCATGAGTGGCCCCTTACGCGCTGTGCACGATCTGGATCAGATTGCCGCAGGTGTCGTCCAGAACCGCGGTGGTGACCGGGCCCATCTCCAGCGGCTCCTGGGTGAAGCGCACCCCCAGCCCGCGCAGCCGGGCGAACTCCGCGTGCACATCGTCCACGGCGAAGGAGGTGGCCGGGATGCCGTCCTCGACCAGCGCCGCCTTGTACGGCCTCACCGCGGGATGGCCGTCGGGCTCCAGCAGCAGTTCGGTCCCGTCGGGATCCTCCGGCGAGACCACGGTCAGCCACCGGTCCTCACCCAGCGGGACCTCGGTCTTCTTCACGAAGCCCAGCACCTCGGTGTAGAAGCGCAGGGCCTTGTCCTGGTCATCGACGAAAACACTGGACAGGTGGATCCTCATGGGGTGCTCTCCGATGCGTCGGGTCCGAGCCACCGGGTCACGATGCGCTTCAGTGGTTCGGTGTTCAGGTCGTGGTACTTGTAGCGGCCCTGGCGCCGCGACACGACCAGACCCGCGGATTCGAGCACGGCCAGGTGCTGGCTGATCGCCTGGCGGGACAGCCCCACGCCGTGCTTGGCCATCAGCCGTCCGCAGATCTCGAACAGGGTCTGGCCGTCCCGTTCCACCAGCTCATCGAGGATGCGCCGGCGGGTGGGGTCGGCCAGTGCCTTGAACACATCCTCCGCCATGACCCCCACCATAGGCAAGTGATGACTTGCCTATCAAATGGGGCGCACTGCCACGAGGTGTTTCCCGCGCGGGTCAGCGCCGAACGGCCGCGAGGAAGTCTCCGAGGGCCGCCGCGACGGCACCGGGGGCTTCCACGGGCAGCAGGTGGCCGGCGGTGGGGAGAGTCGTCAGCGTCGCGTGCGGGATGGAGGGCAGGAGGTGGTCGCGCAGCACCTGCACCGGCTCCACCACGTCGTTCTCCGCGGCCAGCACCGTCACCGGAACCTCGATGTGCTGTGCGGCGCGTGTGATGTCCTGCGCGATGCCACGCAGGGGCCACTCGTGCCGGGCCTCGGCGCCGGCCGCGAGGCTGTCGCGGATCGCGGTGGCCCGCACCTCCTCGGGCAGCGGTGTGGCGGTCAGGACGTGGTCGAGGGCGTGCCGCACCGACTCGGGCGAGTCGTAAGCGTGTGACAGGCCCTGCCGGTACTCCTCGGTCACCATGGCGGGCGGCTGCGGCGGCGCGGGCGCGACGAGCACCAGGCCGGCCAGTCCGGCCGGCCGGCGGGCCGCGAGGAGCTGACTGGCCTTGCCTCCCATCGAGTGGCCGACGAGGACGAACGGCCCCGAGACGCAGGTGTCGACCACACCGGCGAGATCGTCGGCGAGCTGGTCGAGGTGGTAGGGGCCGGGCAACGCCCGCGAACTGCCCCAGCCGCGCTGGTCGAAGCGGACCGTCGCCTGCCCGGCCGGCAGGTGGCCCAGCACACCGTTCCAGGTGTCGGCGGAGCCGCCCCAGTAGTGGACGAACACCAGCGCCGGTCCGGTGTCACCCGCCGTCCGCACGTCGAGCGACCCGCCCGCCACGGGAACCGTCATTGTCGTTTCCGTCATTGTCGTTTCCGTCATCATCGCGCCTTTCCTGTCCGCTGCGGCCGGCGGCGGTTGTGCGTCCTGCCGCAGCCTGGAACCGATAGCCTGGCCTGCTGTCAGGCTCAGCACCGACCGTATGCGAGGGGGTGTCCGCCCCTTGGCGGAAAGGAACCCGTTCGTTGTGGAAAACGGACACCGTACCGTCCGGCAACTCCCGTACCTGCCTGCCGTCGGATCCGCCTACGGAGTGGAGGTCCTCAGCTTCGCCGCGTTGCGCGCGATGGACGGCCACCGCCGTCGGGTTCAGCCGCAACGCCCCGACTTCCACGTGTTCGCTCTGATCGGCTCCGGGACCGGCAGCCACGAAGCGGACTTCCACGACTACCGGCTGGAGGAAGGCAGCGCGGTGTGGATCCGGCCGGGCATGGTGCACCGCTGGAGCGACATCGACGCCTGCGACGGCCCACTGGTCCTCTTCCGGCCCGGCTTCCTTCCCGGCTTCACAGCGCCGGAGGCCACCACACCCGCCTGCTGGCACCTGGACCGGCAACGCCTGTCCCTCGCCATGCTCGCGGCCGAACACCTCGACCGCGAGCACGGCGCGGCGGTGCGGACACCACGCCTGGCGTCTCCCGCACTGCTCTCCCATCTGCTGGCGGCGCTGCTGCTGCGCGCCCTGCCCGACACACCGGCCCCGACCGGCGCGGCCCGGTCCGGCAACCGGCACACCGATGTGTTCCGCGCCTACCGGGCCGCTGTCGAAGAGCACTTCACCGACTGGCACCACGTGGCCGACTACGCGCGGGCACTGGGCTACGACGTGCGCACCCTCACCCGGGCCACGCGTGCCGCCACGGGCACGGGCGCCAAAGCCTTCCTCGACCAGCGCATCCTGCTGGAAGCCAAAAGACTGCTCGCCCACACCGACCTGCCGGTCGGCGGCTGCGCCCGGCGCCTGGGCTTCCGGGACGTCGGCAACTTCACCACGTTCTTCCGACGCCAGGCGGGCGTACCCCCCGCCGCCTGGCGCGCCGCACACGGCACAGCCGGCGCCGACGGCGTCTGACACCCCGGCGGCCGACCGACGATGTGACACAGCTGTGCGGGGCCGTCATGCCGCCTGGCGACCGGTCAGGTGAACGGGGGGGTGGCCGGGGAGGTCAATACTGGTAGCGGCGCACGGTCTCCGGGTGGATGACGAGACGAACCTGGTCCGCGGCCATGATGGCGGCGAGGTCCGCGGCGCGAACCGGGTCCTCGAGGTCCCAGTAGCGAGCGGCCAGGCGTGCGCACAGGTCGTGCGCTCCCTCGGGTTCCACCGTGGTACGGCCGGCCACCGACAGCCAGCGCTCGCGTTCGCCCACTGGGGCGGCGACGACGATCGAGGCGCGGGGGTCGCGGCGCAGGCGCCGCACCTTGAGCGAGTCCGGGGCCGTGAACAGCTGGATCGTTCCCTCGTCGGTGGCCTCGAACCACACCGGCCGGGGCTGCGGCGGGAGCGGCCCCCCGGCCACGGACAGGAACCCGTGCAGGGGGCGTCGGAGGAACTCGAGGTCCTGGGTGGTCAGCGAACTGGCGTCGGTGCTCATCACAGCCCTTCCGATCGGCGAGGGGAATGGTTCCGAGGCCGTCGCACACGTCGCGCGGGTCGCGCAGTCACACACGTCGCACACGTCGCGCAGTCGGGCACGTCGCGCACGTCGCGCACGTCGCGCACGTCGCGCAAGGCGTCGGCTCGTTCGGAACGGGGTTTCCGACGACGATTGAACACGACCGGCTCGGACGAGCCCATGGGCGAGAAGCCGGATCGCCTGTGTATTCGTCTAACCTCACCGAGGTGGACGCGTTCAGTGACCTGATCCGTGGGGTGCGGGCCCATGGCTCGTTGTTCGGCAGCTCGACCCTGTCCCCGCCCTGGGCCCTGCACTTCGTGGACGGCGCGCCGCTGACCCTGTGCACCGTCCTCGGCGGGGCGGGCTGGATCGTGCCGGAGCACCGTCCGCCCGAGCCGCTTCGCGCCCGCGAGACGATCATCGTGCGCGGCCCCGCGACGTTCACCTTCGTCGACGAGGTCGGCACCCGGGCCGAACCGATCGCGTACGGCGAGCACTGCGCGGCGCCCGAGCAGGGCGGGACCCAGCACCGGCGCGGCTGGACCGACCGCGGCGGGGACGCCGGCGCCGGCCACGGTGCGACGACCCTGATCGTCGGCGCCTATCCGGTGCGCGGCGAGATCAGCCGCCGACTGCTGGACGCGCTGCCCGTCGTGCTGCGCGCGGACGCCGGGGGCACGTCCGACGCCGTGCTGGACCACCTCGCCGCCGAGGTCGCCGTCGACACACCGGGCCAGCAGGTGGTACTCGACCGGCTGCTGGACTGGATGCTGGTCTGCACGCTGCGCGAGTGGTTCGACCGGCCCGGCGGCGAGCCCCCGGCCTGGTGGGCCGCCCAGCGGGACCCGGTGGTCGGCGAGGCGCTGCGGCTGCTGCACGCCGAACCGGCGGCACCGTGGACGGTCGCCGCGCTGGCCGAGCACACCGGGGTATCGCGTTCGACGCTGGCCAAGCGGTTCGCCGACCTGGTCGGCGAACCGCCGCTGACCTACCTCACCCGCTGGCGTATGACGCTCGCGGCAGACCTGCTGGTCGAGCAGGAGTCCACGACCGTCGCGGACATCGCCCGCGCCGTGGGGTACTCCGACCCGTTCGGGTTCAGCGCGGCGTTCAAACGGGTCCGAGGCGTCAACCCGAGCGAGTTCCGGCGCACCGTGGCCGGCGCCTCCCCGGCGGCCGGGCGGCCCGTTCCGGCCCGCACCACCCCGGTCGGCTCAAACGCTCGAACCAGGGCGTTCACCGGGCCTGTGGGACCGCGGCCCCGGTGGCCGGACCCGGTGTCTCATGGCGATGTCGGGCCAGGGCCGGTCGCGCCTGAACCCCCGAGGGGCGGTGGCAGCCGTCACGGCCCCTGGCGCCACCGCCCGGCGCCCCACCGCCCCTCGCGCCGGAGCCACGAGCGCCGGAGCCACGAGCGCCGGAGCCACGAGCGCCGGGGCCACGAGCGCCGGGGCGATGTCCATGCGCGGCCGTGGCTCCACGGACCGGTTCCCACGGCTGTGGGTGTCGGCTGTCGGTGTCGGCGGGACGTGGTGGGATGGGCACCGTGAGCCGCGCCGCAGAAGAGACCAACCGCCGTATGCTCCGGGCACGGGACGCGATGGACCGCGACTACGCGCGACCGCTGGACGTCCCGGCCCTGGCCCGGATCGCGCATGTCTCGGAGGCGCACTTCGCGCGTACCTTCCGGGCCACGTTCGGTGAGACACCGCACCGCTACCTGCAGCGCCGCCGCGTGGAGCGGGCGATGTTCCTCCTGCGGGAGACCGACCGCAGCGTGACGGACATCTGTTTCGACGTCGGCTTCGGCAGCCCGGGCACCTTCAGCCGCACGTTCCGCGACATCGTCGGCCGGTCGCCGCGGGCCTACCGCAAGGAAGCGGTGGCCGCGAGCGTGCCGACGTGCTTCACGATGTCGTGGACGCGTCCGAGCGGCTGACCGTCCAGCCGTCTCCCGGCTGTCCCTCCGCCGTCTCCGTACCGCGCCTGGGCCGTCCCCTCCGGGCCATCCGCCGACTGAGCAGTTTCGGATAAGTTTCCGTCCGGTCCGCTCGGTAGCGTGGGGGCCATGTTCAACGCCATCACGCATTCACAGATATACGTCCTCGACCAGGACGAGGCCCTCGACTTCTACGTCGGCAAGCTCGGCCTGGAGGTCGCCGCGGACGTCGACATGGGCTTCATGCGCTGGCTGGCCGTCAGCGTTCCCGGCCACCCCGAGCGGCAGATCCTGTTGGAGAGGCCGGGCGCCCCGGCGATGTTGGAGGAGACGGCGGAGCAGGTGCGTGAACTGGTGACCAAGGGCGTGATGGGCGGCTGGCTCATCTTCACCACCCCCGACTGTCGCAAGACCTACGAGACCCTGCTGTCGCAGGGCGTGGAGTTCACCGAGGAACCCACGGAGCGCCCGTACGGGATCGACTGCGGCCTGCGTGACCCGTTCGGCAACCGCATCCGCTTCACCCAGCCGAAGGGCTGAGAGGTGCCCATCCGCCTCTGACGCGACTGCGCGAGCGGGTCCCGGGCCGGTGGTCCGGGACCCGCGGTCGTCACGGCCGGGCCACATGGCGGATCCCCGGCTCCAAGCCCAGGTCGGGCCTCGCACTCCAACCCCAGGGCCGCTCCCGGGCTCCAGCCCCAGGGCGGGTGGCGGGCCCCGGCCACTCACGCCCCAAAGCGGGCCCCGCACCCATCCCCAGAGCGGGCCCCACGCTCCAAGCCCAGGACCAGTCCCGGGCTCCAAACCCAGGGCGGGTGGCGGGCCCCGGCCACTCACGCCCCAAAGCGAGCCCCGCACTCCAACCCCAGAGCGGGCCTCGCACTCCAAACCCCAGGGCCGCTCCCGGCCGCTCACGCCCCAGGGCGGGGCCCGGACACCCCTGCCCAGGACCCGGCGTGTCCATCCCCGCCGTATCCGCACGCCTCCGGGCCCGTACCCGGCCGGGCCGCCACGGGCCGGGTGGGTGCGGCGCACCCACGCCCCGGCGCACGGCCGTGATTAACGTGGCTGCCGTGGAAAGCCAGACGAAGCTCGGAGACTGCCCGCGGGCTCGCCGTGCGACGACCGCGTCGGTGGACGGGCGGTCTGAGCGATGAGGCGGTCCCTCGTCGTGCCGGGGCCCCGGCACGACGAGGGCCCCGCTCGGCCAGGCCCGCACGACCGCCCAGATCGCGACCGTCCGGAATCGCCGTCACCGAACCGGCCGCGGCTCCGCCGACGTCCTGAAGTGCCGCCCCCGCCGCGGCCACCGGCTCCCCCCTGGGCACCGGTGGCCGCGAATGAGGGGCGGTCGGCTGCCCACCCTCCTGTCACCCGCTGAACGTCCCACCGTAGAAAGATCCGCTCATGCTGCTTCCCTCCGATGAGGCGGGCCGAGGACGACCGGTCGTCCTCCTGCACGCCCGGCCCACCGACCGCACCATGTGGAGCGCGCACCTCCCCCTGCTCGCCGAGGCGGGCGTGCGGGCCATCGCCCTGGACCTGCCCGGCCACGGCGACGCGCTCGTGCCCGACCGCCGAACGGTGGCCCCCTGGCAGGACGTGCTCGACACGCTCGACCACCTCGGGGCCGAACGCTTCGTCCTGGCCGGGAACTCACTCGGCGCGCTGGTGGCGCTCCAGGCCACCGTCACGGCACCCGAGCGGGTGGAGGGGCTGGTCCTGGTCGGATACCGGCCCCATGACCTGCCGCCCTCACCACGCCTGCAAGCGGCCTGGAACAGCGAAAGGGCGGCGCTTGCCGCCGGCGACCTGGACGCCGCGGTGCAGGCCGGTGTCAAGGCGTGGACCTCGGCCGACGCGACCGACGAGGTACGCGCGCACGCCGCCCGCATGCTCCGCCGTCAGCTGACCTCCCAGCTCGCCCACGGCGAGCCGTTGTCGGCGACGGACCCGCTGGACAACGACGGGGCGGCATTGCGCGCGCTCGCCGTCCCCGCCCTGGTCGGCGTCGGCGAACACGACATGCCCGACTTCTTCGAAGGTGGCGAGGGGCTGGCCCGCGATCTGGGCGCGGGCGAGGTCGTGGTCATCCCGGGCGCGGGACACCTCGCGCCCCTGGAACAGCCCGCGGCGTTCGGCACCCTGCTGATGGAGTTCGTCCGCCGCCTTCCCGCGCGGCCGCCGTCCGAGCCCGCCTGAGCCACGGCCTACACCACCCGCCCGCACGATCTGCCCCGTGATCCATCCCCGTGATGCGTCCGCGCGGTCCGCCCCGTGATCCGTCCGCGCGATCCGCGCACGGGTCAGCGGATCGGGCCGGCGGCGCCGACGGCCGCCTGGCCGACGGAGCCCGCCGTGCCGACCGGTACGCGTGGCAGGCCGGGCGGCCGACTGGCAGGATCCCGGCATGACGACAGCCGAGGAGCAGGAGAAGCACCGTCAGGCACACTCGTTCGGGGCCGCGGCGGACGCCTATGAGCGTGGCCGCCCGCCCTACCCGCCGGAGGCGGTGGCCTGGCTGGTGCCCGAGCACGCGCGGACCGTGGTCGATCTCGGCGCGGGCACCGGCAAGCTGACCCGCGCGCTACGGGCCCCGGGCCGGGAGGTCGTGGCGGTGGAGCCCTCGGCCGGGATGCGCGAGCGGTTCTCCCACGTGCTCCCGGAGGTGCGGGTTCTGGAGGGGACGGGAGAGTCGCTCCCGCTGCCGGACTCCAGCGCGGACGCCCTGGTCTGCGCGCAGGCGTGGCACTGGGTGAACCCGGAGCGCGCGGTACCGGAAGCCGCCCGGGTGCTGCGGTCGGGCGGGCGGCTGGGCCTGGTGTGGAACTTCCGCGACCTGTCGGTGCCCTGGGTCGCGGAGCTGGACGGGATTCTGCGCGACTACGCCGCGGCGCCGACGGAAGACCGTCAAGTGGACCGCCTGGGCGAGTGGTTCGGCCCCGTCGAGCGGCAGCGCTTCCGCTGGCACCATCCGATGACGGCCGGGGAGGTGGTGGACATGATCGCCTCCCGCAGCTACGTGATCACTCTGGAGCCCGCGACACGGGAGGAACTGCTGGGACGGGTCCGCGCGCTGCTGGACGCGGAGCGTCCGGCGGAGATGCCCTATGTGACCGAGTGCTATCGGGCCGGGCTGGGGGTGCGCTGACCGGGCGCCTCCTCGACGTGGCGTGGCGCATCGCCTCGGCAGTCCGGGGACCCGTCCCCGGACGACCCGTCCGGACACCGCGTGACACCGCACCGCTGGGTGCCGCCCCGCGGACGCGCTGAGGCTCGCTGAGGCTCCGCTCGACGCCCCGCGCGCCGAACCGGCTGCCGAATCCGGCGCGGGTTGCGGAACACGCGCGGTGATACGGCGAGGTCCGCGCGGTCACGCCCGCCGGGCGGGCGGCAGGAAGCGGCAGGAATACCCGCCCTCGTTAGGATCCTGCCATGACTGTTCATCGTGTGGCCGTGCTCGTGCTGGACGGGGTGACCCCGCTCGACCTGGCCATCCCCGCTCAGGTGTTCGCCCGGCGCCCGGACACCCCTTACCGGCTGTCGCTGTGCGCCCTGTCCGGCCAGGTCGCCACCACCAGCGGTTTCGGGCTGGTCGTCGACGCCGGACTCGACCAGGTCCGCTCCGCCGACACCGTGATCGTGCCCGGATTCGAGCCGCCGCTGCGGCCACCGCCCCAGGCGGTGCTCGACGTGCTGGCCGAGGCCCACGACCGGGGTCGGCGGGTGGTGTCGATCTGCACCGGCGCGTTCGCGCTGGCCGCCGCCGGCGTGCTGGACGGGCTGCACGCCACCACCCACTGGCAGTACGTCGACGACCTCGAACGGCGGTTCCCGGCCGTAGCGGTGGACCGCGACGTGCTCTACGTCGACGAGGGCGATGTGCTCACCTCGGCCGGGGTGTGCTGCGGCATCGACCTGTGCCTGCACATCGTGCGCCGTGACCTGGGCGCGGCCACCGCCAACCAGATGGCCCGCGGCCTGGTCGCCGCTCCCCACCGCGACGGCGGGCAGGCCCAGTACGTGCCGGCGCCCGTGGCGGGCACCGATGACACCTCCCTGGCCCGGACCCGGGCCTGGGCCCTGGAGCGAGTCGACCAGCCCCTCACCATCGGCGAACTCGCCCGCCACGCCCGCATGTCACAGCGCTCGTTCATGCGCCGGTTCACCGAGGAAACCGGGACCACACCGCTGCAGTGGCTGGTCAGCGCCCGGGTAGGGGTCGCCCGCGAACTGCTGGAGACCACCGACCACTCGATCGATCAGGTGGCACGGGAATGCGGGCTGGGCTCAGCGGCCAACCTCCGGCTGCACTTCCGACGCGTCCTGCACACCACGCCCACCGCCTACCGGAACACCTTCACACGCCGTCCCCCGGCCGAGGCTCCCGTTGCGAAGTCCCCGGGCGCCGTCGTCCGGCCCGCTCCCGGACCACTCGTGCCCCAGCCGGCCCGGTCCGGGTGACCGCCCGCCGTCCGTCCTTCCACCGCCACGGGGCGCGGCCCGGCCGCGGGTTCCGCCGCCGGCCGCCCGCGCCCCGCTGTCGGCCTTCGCCCGCCGCGCGGTGGCCGGGTACCCGTGCCCACAGCGCGTCCGGGCTCCCACCATGCAGGCGGAACTCCAGTGCACGCTCACGTGGCATTCCGCCCACACCGCCGCCGGTCCGGTGATCCCGAGTCGTTAGTCTGCGTCCTCATGACACGCGCTTGGGCCTTGCCCATACTTCTCGTGCTCAGCGGCTCGGTCGTCGCCGCTGAGCTGGTCTCCGGGGGGAACCCCGGCACGGCCGCGGCGCTCCTGCCGGTGTTCGTGATACTCGCGGGCGTACATTCGCCCCTGATGTTCCCGAGGCCGATCAGTACGCTGGAGGCGCGGCGCCGCAGCGCGGCCGACGGCCGGCCGGTCGTCTTCTGGCGACCGGGCTGCAGGTACTGCCTGCGGCTGCGCATCCGGCTGGGCCGTAGCGCCCGCCAGGTGCACTGGGTCGACATCTGGCGTGATCCGGCGGGAGCGGCAGTGGTCAGAGCGGCCAACGACGGCGATGAGACGGTGCCGACCGTCGTCGTGGCGGGCCGGCCCCACGTCAACCCCGACCCCGCGTGGGTGCGCGCACAGCTCCCCCCTTCGCCATGAACGGCCGCGCACCCGCTCGCGCCGTGCCGTGGCCCCGGACACCACGGGACGGCTCACCCGGGGTCGTTCAGAAAAATCCGAAGAAAATCCGGACCGCGATGTCGAGAACCCGTGACCGGCTCCGTCCCCGCGATGAACGCGACCACAATGGGCCGCACCAGCACCGAGGAGAAACACGATGGCCAAGTACCTGTTGCTCAAGCACTACCGCGGCGCCCCGGCAGCGGTCAACGACGTGCCCATGGACAAGTGGACGCCGGAGGAGATCTCGGCGCACGTGCAGTACATGAATGACTTCGCGGCCCGGCTCGAAGAGACCGGCGAGTTCGTGGACGGCCAGGCGCTCGCCCCCGAGGGGGCGTGGGTCCGGTACGACGGCGAGGGGCGCCCGCCGGTCACCGACGGCCCGTTCGCCGAGACCAAGGACCTCATCGCCGGCTGGATGGTGATCGACGTCGACAGCTACGAGCGCGCCGTCGAACTGGCCGGGGAGCTGTCGGCCGCCCCCGGGGCGGGTGGGGCACCGATCCACGAGTGGCTCGAAGTGCGCCCGTTCCTGACCGCGCCGCCCACCATCACGGAGTGACCTCATCGATGGACGAGGTCCTGCTGAGGAACCTCACACCGAGCGTGCTCGCGATCCTCGTCCGCCGCGGAGCCGACTTCGCGGCGGCCGAGGACGCCGTGCAGGACGCGCTGGTCGAGGCGGTCCGGGTCTGGCCGGCCGACCCGCCGCGGGACCCGAAGGGCTGGCTGGTCACCGTGGCCTGGCGCCGGTTCCTCGACACGGTCCGGGCGGACGCCGCCCGGCGCCGGCGTGAGGACCTCGTCAATGAGGAACCGGCGCCCGGGCCCGCGCCCGCGGCGGACGACACGCTCCGGCTCTACTTCCTGTGCGCCCACCCGTCGCTGACGCCCTCGTCCGCGGTCGCGCTCACCCTGCGCGCCGTCGGCGGGCTCACCACCCGCCAGATCGCCCGGGCCTACCTGGTGCCCGAGGCGACCATGGCGCAGCGCATCAGCCGGGCCAAGCGCACCGTCTCACGCCTGCGGTTCGACCAGCCAGGCGACGTCGCCACCGTGCTCCGCGTCCTCTACTTGGTCTTCAACGAGGGGTATTCGGGCGACGTCGACCTCGCCGCCGAGGCCATCCGGCTCACCCGGCAGCTCGCGGCCGTGATCGACCACCCCGAGGTGGCGGGGCTGCTCGCCCTGATGCTGCTCCACCACGCCCGGCGCGCAGCCAGGACCGCGCCCGACGGCAGTCTGGTGCCGCTCGCGGAGCAGGACCGGGGCCGGTGGGACACCGCGTCGATCGGCGAGGGCGTCGCGATCCTGCAGGCGGCCCTCGCCCGCGACCGGCTGGGCGAGTTCCAGGCCCAGGCCGCCATCGCGGCACTCCACGCCGACGCGCCCACCGCCGAGGAGACCGACTGGGTGCAGATCGTCGAGTGGTACGACGAGCTCGCGCACCTGACCGACAGCCCGATCGTCCGGCTCAACCGTGCGGTGGCCGTCGGCGAGGCGGACGGGCCGCGCGCCGGGCTGGCGGCGCTCGCGGCGCTGGACGACTCACTCCCCCGGCACACCGCGGTGGCGGCGTACCTCCACGAGCGCGACGGCGACCTGGCGACGGCGGCACGGCTGTACGCCGAGGCGGCCCAGAAGGCGCCCAACCTGGCCGAGCGCGGCCACCTGACGCGCCAGGCCGCCCGGCTCAACGCCCGCCGGTGACAACGCCCGCCGGTGACGCCGACCGGCCGCGCCCGGATCTTCCCGTGGCGGCCTGGACACTGCCCGCCACCGAAAGCGACCACCTGCCGGTGGCGGCGACGCCGTAGCTGTGACCCCGCCGCCCCAGGCGGACCGCGAAACGGCTCATGGCCGGGGCGGGGGCCGTTCCCCGCCTCCGGTGTCCCATGGCCCGGCGCGTCCCATTCCCGCATCCCACGGCGCTTGCGTTTCCCCTGGTCAGAGCATGTTTCCGCGTTCCAGTGTCCCCGACTGCCCGGCGTTCGTGGCGGCTGGGACGGATCACTCCGCAAGCTCTGGTCGTCCAAGCACCACACCCACCGCACCGCCGAAAGGGCTCACCCACATGTCCAGCGTCCGCACCTCCCGCGCCCGCCTCCTCACCACCGCCGCGGCCCTCGCGATCGGCGCCCTCTCCCTGACCGCGTGCGACGACGGATCGGGCGTCCGGGCCGAGGACGCGTCGCCGAGCACCTCATCGGCCGCGTCGCCCGGCTCCGGCTCGTCCTCCCACGACGACGCGAAGACCGGCGCCGATGCGAAGCCGACCGCGGACGGGACCGCGGCGCCGGGGAACGGCAAGACCGGCACCGGGGGCTCCGGCGGCTCCGGGGGCTCCCACAAGAGCGGCGGCAAGGCCGTCACCTGCCAGGGCTCCAACACCAAGACGGTCGCGGCTCCCTTGAACCGCCCCGTGAACCACATGCTGCTCACCGTCACCAACACCGGCGACAGCAA
>NZ_BBOX01000104.1 GCF_001553455.1 Streptomyces hygroscopicus subsp. hygroscopicus | reverse complement strand
GGGACGAACGGCCACACCGTGAAGTCCCTCACCGTCCACTTCCAGGGCCGCACCGCCGACGAGGACGTCCCCTCGGCCGCCCACCCGTCACTGCCCGCCAAGGGCGTCTACGTGGACGACTCCCTCAAGGTCACCTACTGGCAGCAGTCGATGGACACAGCGATCGACTGGTGACACCGCCGCCTGGCGGTCCGGCGGCGCGAGTGGCCGGCGGATGGCCCCGCGGCCCGCGACCGGGCCGGGCCGGGCCACGCCGGACCGGGCCACGCCGGACCGGGCCAGGCCGGACCGGGCCAGGCCGAGCCCGACCAGGCCGCTCGGCCTTCAAGCCCCTCTGCTCACGGGGCCGCGCCGGACCGCCGGACCGCCCGGTATCGGCGGCACCGGCGGCACCGGCGTCCGGGTGCGGCTACAGGTGTCCGGCCAGGAACGGCAGGAGGACCTCGGCCATCTCCTCGGGTACCTCCTCGGCGAGGTCGTGTCCGGCGTCGAAGACATGCCCGGTGACGTCGTGGGCCATGATCCGCATCTGGGACTCGTTGCGGTCGCCGATGAAGGCCGAACCACCGAGCGCCAGCACCGGGATGTCCAGCTTCTTCTTCGCGGCCTGCCGGTTCAGCTCGGCGTCGCGCAGCATCGCGCGGTAGATCGCGAGCATCGCGCGGATGCCACCGGGCATGGAGTAGCAGCGCACGTATTCCTCGATCGCGTCGGGGGTGGCGCTGTCGGGGTGGCTGCGCTCGAACTTGATCATGTAGGTGATCAGCTCGCGCTCGTGCCCGGCGATCAGCATCTCGGGTACGTCGGGCTGGAAGTAGAAGCCCAGGTGCCACAGGTGCATGCCGCTGGAGACGTTCTCGGGGGTGAGTGCGGTGTGGTCCTCGAAGCCGAATCCGGGGAACAACGCCTCGGCGAACACGAGAGCGCGGACGTGGTCGCGGTGGCGGGCGGCGAGCTGATAGCCGATCACCGCTCCCCAGTCCTCGCCGATGACGGCGTAGGTCTCGTGTCCGAGGCGGGCCATCAGCTCGGCGATGTCGTCGCTCATGGTCGCGCAGTCGTATCCGTCCGCGGGGCGGGCGGAGTCCCCGAGACCACGAAGGTCGGGCGCGACGACGGTGTAGTGGGGCGTCAGCTTCGGGACGATGTGACGCCAGTGGTAGCTGGTCTTGGGCACACCGTGCAGCAGCACCACCGCGGGCCCGGATCCGGCCGTCCGGTAGTGCAGACTCGTGCCGTTGACGGCGGCGCGGCCCGTGCGGACGGGCTTTCCGTCATGGTCGTACATCATGTCCTTCATCACCTTCCTGGTGTGTTGGGGTGGGCTTGGTGGTACGGGGTCAGCGGGCCCGCGGCGGGTCGACGAGGATCACGAGGCGGCTCGGTCCCTTGCCGTCAGCGGACGTCCCCCCGCCGCCACCGGTCGTCCGGGCAGCGGGGCGGCCACCGGGGCGCAGGGTGACGTTCTCCGGGTAGAGCCGGCCGAGCAGGGCCAGTACGACGAGGTCGTCCCGGCCGGTGGCGTCCAGGGTGACGTCGCCCGCCTCCGTCCACACCAGTCCCGAGGCGCGCAGCGCGGACCACACCTCCGCGGTGCGGGACGGTCCGTCGCCGGTGGGTGCGCCGTCCGCGGCGAAGTCCTCGCGGAGGGCGAAGCGGTGGCCGCGCAGGGCCTGGCCGAGGTCGACGTGGGCGGTGGTGCCGTCGTGGGTGACCTCGATGCGGGCGGTGCGGGTCCCGTCGGCGGGCGGCCCGGTGACGGTGCGGGCGGTGAGCGGCCCGGATGGTGCGGTGGCGGGCGGCAGCTGCTCGACGAGGGTGCGGGGTGCGGCGTAGTAGTCGGCCACCTCGACGACATAGGTGACGGTTTCGCCGGCGGCCGGGCCGGGGCGCCACGTCAGCAGGTACCGGGGAGCGGTGCGGAGCGGCTGGTCGAGGACGGCGGGCAGGGCGGTGCCGCCGCTGGTGTCGAAGCCGTAGCCGGCCGGGCCGGAGGTGCCGGTGACGACCTGGCGGGCGAAGTCCACGATGCTGGTGTGCCGGATCTGGCGGACCAGGAGTTCGGTGAGGAACGTGTCACGGGCGGATTCGGTGTGCCGCAGCCCGGTCGGGGTGATCAGGAGCGGAACGTCCCGCCAGTTGGTGAAGGGCAGCAGGGCGTCGCGCAGCAGGACGATCTGGTGCAGCCACTCGTTGTAGAGCTGCATGGTGACGGGCCCGCCGCGGCGGCCGCGGAGCAGATCGGCCGCGGGAGGGGTGAGCAGGTGGCCGTAGCAGTGGCTGCGGACGACCAGCGGGCCGGCGGGCAGCGGGATCCGGTCGGTGAGCAGTCTCTCCAGTGCCGCGGTGGCCCAGGAGGCGAGCTCGCGGCCGATCGTCTCGGCCTGGGCGCCCAGTTCGCGGGCTGCCGGGGCGCTGTCGGGGCCGATGGCCAGCGGCAGGGAGGTCTCCCGGGTGCCGAGGGCGAGTGTCGCGCGGATCTGGGCCTCCAGCACCTCACCGTCGGCGCTGGTGAGGGCGTTGTCATCGATGATGCCCTGGAGCAGCGGCTCGGTGGCGGTGAAGAACTCGCGGGCGGTCAGGGTGGTGCCGGCCGCGGGGAAGGTGTTCCAGCGGCTGCCGCCCAGGGCGGGCGCGGGGGCGAGGGGCATGGTTCCTCCGAGGTCTTGGCTTTGGGGGACGGGGTGCCGGATGCCGGGTCCGTGCGGGCTCCCGGCATTTTCTGTATCAAGCGTTACAGATTGCGGGCAGGAAAAAATCAGTCGAGGGCGGCCAGCGCGACCTCCACGAGGGGTTCGAGGGCACGGACGTCCGGCGTGATCTTCGAGGAGATCAGCAGTCCGTTGAGGAAGGTGACGAAGAAGGCGGCGAGGGTGTGCGGGTCGTGCCGGGCCGCGATCTCACCGCGCTCCGCCGCGACGCGCAGCACCTCGGTGAGCGCGTCCCGGCTGGCATCCTGCACATCCCGCACGATGCGCCGGATCGACGCATCCTCCGGCAGGCGCTCACACGCGGCGTTGACCACCAGGCAGCCCCGGCCGCCGTGCTCGACGGCGATGCGGACCCGCTCGGCCAGCAGCGTACGGACCGCCGCACGGACATCCGCCTCTTCCTCCAGGCTGCGCAGGGCGGCCGCCGCGAGCGTGGTGCGGTAGTGCTCCAGCGCGGCCCGGTACAGCCCGTCCTTGTCGCCGAACGCCGCGTACAGGGACCCCTGCCCGATGCCCAGGTGCTGGATCAGGTCGCGCACCGAGGTCGCCTCGTAGCCGCGCGTCCAGAACAGCTCCATCGCGCGGCTCACCGCCGCCTCGGTGTCGAACTCCCGGGTCCTTGCCATGGCCCCACCCTAACCTATCTGTATCGACCGATCAAGAAAGGGTGGCGGCGCCGCGCGGTGGGGGCGGCGCCGCGCGTCAGGCGGCGGGCCGCTGGACCGGCGGCGGTGGTGGACGGTGGTCGCGGCCAGGCCCAGGTGTTCCCACCTACGACGCGTCGTCGATCCGGTGCCGGAGATGGTCGTAGGCCCAGGCGGCGAGGGTGGTCGGAGTGGTGGTCCGGAGGGTGCGGCGCTGCTCGGGCACGAAGTTCTCGCGCAGGCCGGTCGACATTCCGAGCACGGCCTCGACCAGGCTGTCGGGCATTCCGGCCCGCTGGAGCTGCGCGCGCATGGCGTCGTCGGTGATCCGTTCCACGCTGATCGGCCGGCCGGTGGCGGCGGTGAGGATGGCGCCGACCTGGCGCCAGGTGAGATCGGCGGGTCCGTGAACCGCCTGCACACACCGTCCGGACCAGGCAGGAGACAGCAGACGGGCGGCGGCCACCTCGGCGATGTCGCGAGGCGCGACCCAGGCCATGGGCTGGTCGAGCGGAAGGATCACCTGGAGGGTGCCGGCTCGCAGCGCGTCGAGTTGGAGTTCGAGATTGGTGAAGAAGTAGCCGCAGCGGAGGTGGGTGACATCGACGCCCGTGCCGTCCAGGGCGGTTTCGGTGTGCGCCAGGCCGTCGATCTCGCCGGCACCGTGCCGTTTCTCGGCGCCCACGCTGCTCTGGAAAACGACGCGGCCGATCCGGTTCTCGGTGACGGCGCGGACCACGGCGCTGGTGGCGCGGGCGCAGTCGGCGAGGGGATCCGCGCTGTCGGTGGTGGGGTCCACCCAGAACAGCGCGTCCACGTCGCGGGTGGCGGCCACCACCGCGTCGGCGTCGTACTGGTCGACCGGCACGGCATCCACCTCGTCCCGGACCTCGGGAGCCAGCCGGCCGGGGTCGCGCAGCAGGACGCGCGGCCGGACCCCGGCGCGAAGCAGTGCGGCGACGAGGTGGCGGCCGACGTTGCCGGTCGGGGTGGTGACAGCGATCCGCATGGGTGTCCTCTCGTTCGGTGGCTCGGCTTCACGCTAGGAGCGGAGGCGGCCGGAAGCTGTCCTCCTCTCCTGGCAGGCTGAGAACATGGACCTCGACCCGACGACCAGGACCCTGACCCTGCTGACCCTGCTGCAGTCGGGAGGTGAGTGGACCGCTGCCGACCTGGCCGAACGGCTCGGCACGAGCATCCGCACGGTGCGACGCGACGCCCAGCGGCTACGCCGGCTCGGGTACACCGTCGAGGCCCGGCCGGGACCGGGCAGCGCCTACCGGCTGAGCCCCGGGGTCAAGGTCCCGCCGCTGCTGTTCACCGCCGACGAGATCACCGCACTGGTGGCCGGGCTGCATCTGATACGCGCCTGGCTCCCCGAGGAGTCGGTCGCGTCGAGCGCCCTGCTCAAGCTGGACCAGGTGCTGCCCCGCCCCCTGCGCCGCCGCGCCGCCGCGACCGACCTCGCCACCGAGGTGCTGCAGCAACCCGGCGCCGTGGTCGCGGCGGCAACCGTCGGCGTGATCGCGGACGCGGTGGCCGAGGGCGGACGGATCCGGTTCCGCTACACCGACCAGCACGGCCGGCCGTCCACCCGCCTGGTCGAGCCGTACCGCCACTTCCTGCGCGCCGGCCAGTGGTACCTCGTGGCCTTCGACGTCGACCGGGACGACTGGCGCACCTTCCGCCTCGACCGGATCACCGACATCTCCGCGGTGGCGGGCACCTACCAACCCCACCCGTTCCCCGACGAGTCCATCGAGCACTGGTTGACCACCGACTTCGGCAGGGTCAGGCCGGGCTCGCGCCGGCCCGCCGCCGAGGTCGCCGAGCCGACTCGGTGACGTGACGGAGGTGGCGTGACGTGGCGTCACCATGGCCGTGGGGCAACAGATGAGGGACCGGGCGGCAGGGCGCGGCTCCGGCGGCCATCACGGCGGAACAGGCGTTTTTCCACGCCCACGCCCCGTGGCTATGCTCCACATGGTGTGTGATGCTCCAGATTTCGACCTCGAGCCGTATACCGGATTCGATGCCAGCCCATATGTCGAGCGGACCTTCAGCAGTTGGGACAGTCTCGGCTGGCGGTCGCTGCTGCTGCAGCGGTTCGACCACACCCCGCGGGCGGAGCGGGTGGCACTGCCCGCCACCGGAGATCTGCACCTGGTTCTCACCGTCGCCGGCGACGCGTCCATGGAGATCCGCACCGGTGGGCCCTGGCAGCGGCGGCGCTGGATACCCGGACGGCTCGACATGGCGGTTCCGGGAGTGGCGTCGGTGCGCCGCTACCGCTCCGAAGTCCCCCTGCGCACCCTCCAGGTGCACATTCCGCGTGTCATCGTCGAGCGCACGGTCGCGCAGTTGGGCGGCGCCCGCATCGACTACGAGCGGGCGGCCGACGCGGTGGCTTCGGGAGACCCGCTGGTCGAACACACCCTGCGGTCACTGGGCACGGCCGGCGCGGCCGACGACCTGTACGCGGAGTCCGCGGCGGCGTTCCTCGCCGTACACGTGCTCACCAGCGGTGTCCGGCCGCCGCGGGTGGGCCGCTCGGGCGCCGGAGGGCCGTGGCTGCGCAAAGCCGTGGCGATGATGCGGGACCGGCTGGGCGACCCGTTGACGGTGGCGGACATGGCCTCCGCGGCCGGGTTCAGCGTGTACCACTTCATCCGGGTCTTCAAGGACGCCACGGGGCAGACGCCCCACCGCTACCTCACCCGGCTGCGGGTCGAGGAGGCGCAGCGGCTCCTGCGGGCGGGTGGGCTGTCCGTCGCCCAGGTCGCCACGCGGTGCGGGTTCGGCAGCCCTGGTTCGCTGTCCACCGCGTTCTTGCGGCACACGGGTGTGCGGCCGTCGGCCTACCGCGATCGGTGATCCGGGTACGGCCATCGCGCGCATTCCCCCGGCCCGGGATCGGTTCTGGCGTCCATGGGGTGCGCGCCGAAGAGGAGAACGCCCTCCCGGTGACCGTGCCGACATCGGCGAGGCTGCCCGGCGCCGCTGACCGCCGCGCTCGCCGCCGTCGGCGCCCGCGTCGTGCTGATCGGCCGCGACCCCGACCGGCTGAAGGCCGCCGCCGCCCGGGTGCGCGGCGCGGGCCCGGCCGAAGACCCCGACGACGCCGTACTGGAGGTTCCCGGTGACGGCGGGGACGAGCAGACCCTCGCCACGGCCTTCGACCGCGCGGGCCACGTCGACCACGTGCTCGTCACCGCGGGCGGCATCAGTGGCGCCGGCCCGCTGACCGCACTGTCGGCCGACGACATCCGCACGGCCCTCGGCTCCCGCCTCCAGGCGGCCTTCGCCGCCGCCCGCGCGGCGGCGACCCGGCTTCCCGCGGGAGGCTCGCTCACCTTCAGCTCGGGGATTTTGGTGGTCCGTCCGGCTCCCGGAATGACCGCCCCGCTGTCGGTCGCCGGTGCGGTGGAGACCCTCACCAAAGCCCTCGCCGTGGAACTCGCCCCCGCGCGGCTGCGGGTGAACGCCATCCGCTTCGGCCGGATCGACACCCCGCTCCTGCGCTCGCTGCCGGGGCTGGACTCCGACGACGCGGTGGCCGCCGCCGGATCGACCACTCCCCTGGGCCGCTTCGGCACCGCCGAGGAAGCCGCCGCCTCGGCCCTCTTCCTCATGGCCAACAACTACGTGACCGGTCAGGTCATCACCGTCGACGGCGGTGAAACGCTCGTCTGACCCGGCAACCGCCGCCCGGGGCCGGGCTGGGGCGACACCTGGAGGGAGGGGCGGGATCCGTAAGGCACGAGGGCCGTAACGGACGGGGTTCGTAACGGACCCGGTCCATAAGGAGCCCGGTCCGTAAGGGACAAGGTCCGTTAACAGACGAGGTCCACCTGCTGCCGGGGGGCGTGCCGCGCGGATGCCCGGCTCGCTCGCGCGGCTCCGGGACGCGGCCCGCCGATCCCCTCTCCACCCGCCTGTCCGCGGGTGGGCGGAGAGGAGAAGCCGAGCCGAGCCGCCGTGTGCGACCCGGCCCACGCGTCCCGCTGGCCACGCTCCTGACGCGGGGCCAGGCGCCTGGTCGGCAAGGCCGCTCTCCTGGCCTCGGGGTCACTCCTCGCCGCAGGGCCACGCCCCTTGCCGCGGCGTCAGCCCACGTTGAAATCGAGGTTGGTCACGTACCAGGCGCCACCGATCTTGGTGGACTCCATCTTGACGTCCAACTGACCCGACTTCAGGCCGGTGGAGTTGGACAGGATGACCTTGTCGAGCGTCTGTCCGTCGACGGTGACCTTCTCGGCGGGGACCACCGCCCGGCCGCCGGTGACCGGGACCCGGGCGACCTCCACCTTCGGGTCGCCGGTGGACCGCTTGGGCGTGAACGACGCGTGGAATCGCCCGATGCCGTCTCGCATCTTCCGTGCCTCGGGGGTGTTGCCGTTGCACAGCGAGGGGGTGCCGACCCGGGCGGGCGACGAACCGGTGGCCGGTTCCGCCATCACCAGACATGCCTGCTTGGGCCGGTTCTCGATGACCGCGGTGACCCATGCGGCAACCGCCCCCTCGGCCGTGGTCTGGCGGGCGCCCGAGGGCTGCGAGGCCGCCGGGTCATCGCTGGCCCGCTCCTTCTGCGTCTCCTTCGCCCCGTCCGCGGTCGAGCTGCTCGCGGTGGGCTTCTTCTCCGCGGCCGAGTCCGTGTCGTTCGAGCAGCCCGTGACCCCCACGACGGCCGCCACCAGCGCGGCCCCGGCGGTCCAGCCGATGGTCCTGTTCCTGTAACTCTCCGACACCGTTCGGGGCCCTTCTCACAGACGTCCACATGGTTCGATGCCACCCTGACGCGCGGGGCGTCGAGGTGCAACATCCTCCAGAGGAGGACGGGGCCGGCAGCGAAGTGGTTCCCGCCGTCGCCCGGGCATGTGCGGCACGAACGGCGCCGGGCGCTCGGTGTCCGGCGCCGGACCGGTCGTGGTCTCCTGTCCCCTCGACGGCCGTGGGACACGCGCGTTCGCGCGGGCGGCGCCGGAGGGGCCGGTGGCGCGCGGCCGCCCTGGGCCCGGCGGCCCGGGTCCCCTTGCGGCCACGCGGTGCGGCACGGGCCATGAACCCTCGTACGCCGACGCGCTGTTCGGACCAGGGCTCGGGACGGGGGAAACCGCGAAGTGCCGCGTTCCCGGCGGTCCCCGCTCTCAGCGGGCCATGACCGCCGCCCGCTCACGGGCGGCGCGTACAGCCGCCGACAGACTGCCGATGTCGTAGGCACCGTGGTGTCTGCGCCCGTTCACGAAAAAGGTGGGCGTGCCCGCGACCGCGCTGAGGTCCGCCGACTCCACGTCCTCCGCCACGCGCGGCACACCCCGGTGGGAACGCACGTCCCGCTCGAAGCGCCCCACGTCCAGTCCGATGTCCGCGGCGTACCCGCGCAGATGGTCCAGGCGCAGCGCGCCCTGGTGGCTCAGCAGCAGATCGTGCATCTCCCAGTACCGGCCCTGCACGGCCGCCGCCTCCGCCGCCTCCGCCGCCTCGGCCGCCGCCTGCGCGTGCACGTGCACATCGGTGAGGGGCAGGTGGCGCCACACGTACCGCACATCACCGAAGCCGCCGAGCAGCTCGCGGACGATCGGTTCGGCCTGGCCGCAGTACGGGCACTCGTAGTCGCCGTACTCGACGACCGTCACCGGCGCGTGCCGCGGCCCTCGCACGTGGTCCCGGTCGGGGTCCACCGGCACCGCCAGGTCGATGATGGTCTCGGCGTTGCCCAGCAGCGCCCGCTGCCGCGCACGGTGGGGCAGCGCCGCGACGATCCCGGTGACGAGCCGGCTGGTCAGGAAGGAGCCGATCACCGCGCTCAGGATGCCGACCTTGGCGTCCTCCAGCCGCGTTCCGTGGAAGGCGAGGGTCGCGATGAGGAGGGAGACGGTGAAACCCACCCCGGCCAGGGTTCCCCCCGCGGCGACGGCTCCCCAGCCGATCGGCAGACGGACCCGGCCACGGCCGAGCACATGGGCCAGTCCGGTCGCCCCGGCGATCCCCACCGGTTTGCCGAGGACGAAGGCGAGGAGGATGCCGAGGGTGACGGGTGAGGTGAAAGCGCGCCCCAGCTGGTCGGCGCTCAGCGGAATGCCCGTGTTGGCCAGGGCGAAGAGCGGCACGACGACATAGCTGGTCCACGGGTGGTACATGCCCTGCAACCGGTCGTTGGGGGAGAGCGCGGACGCCAGACCGGCCCGCACCGAACGTTCCAGTTCGGGCGTCGGCTGCTCCCGGAACCTCCGGAACAGACCGGTGGCGTGTTCCAGGTCGGCGCGTGCCGCGGGATAGGCGTACGTCAGGAGCCCCATGGCCAGGCCGATGACCACGGGGTCCACACCCGATGTGAGCAGCGCGCCCCAGGCCGCCAGTGCGAGGAGCGCATAGACCACTCCCCTGCGCACCCCGAGTCCGCGGACGAGCAGGATGACGGCGAACACGCCGACCGCGACCAGCAGCGCCGGCCGGCTGACCCGACCGCTGTAGACGAAGGCGATGACCACCAGGGCGAGGAAGTCGTCGACCACGGTGATCGTGAGGATGAAGACCCGCAGCCCGCTCGGCATGCGCCGGCCGACGACGGCGAGCATCCCGAGGGCGAAGGCGGTGTCGGTGGACATGGCCGCGCCCCAGCCGTGTGCGGATGTCCGGCCGGCGTTGATCGCCAGATAGACGGCGACCGGTACGAGCATGCCGCTGATCCCGGCGGCGAGCGGCAGGGCGAGCCTCCTGCGGTCGCGCAGCTCGCCCATGTCGAACTCACGGCGCGCCTCCAGCCCGATGACGAAGAAGAACAGCGTCATCAGTCCGCTGTTGACCCACGCGCGCAGGGGCAGCGACGGACCGAGGGCGCCGATCCGGACGGACAGGTGGGTCTGCCAGAACGACGCGTAGGCCGCGGGAGCGGTGTTGGCCCAGACGAGCGCGGCGAGCGCGGCGGCCACCAGGACGGCGGCGCTGCCGGTCTCGGTCCGCAGGAAGTCGCGCAGGGGGGTGCGTGAGTCTTCGCCGGCGCTCTGGCCCGTGTAGTCACCGGGTGCGGAGGCCATGCTCAGCCTTTCCTTCGACGATCGGCCCGTGGTACCGCCGGATCCGCCACCTGCCCTCCCCGGCTCCCCCACCAGGGACAGCAGGACACGGACGGGACCGGCCCGTGGGACCACCGGAACGTCACGTCCGCGAAACCGGCCACGGCCCCCGGAGCCGTCTTGCGCGCGTGCGGACCCGGAACGACGGTGCCGCCGCCCCGAGCCCGATGGAGCCCCGGTACCTGGCCCCACGGCCGGGCACCGCTCGGCCGTCCGGGCGACGGCGGATCAGCCCGCGGCTCCTCCGGGACCGCCCGGCCGATGTGGTGCCCCACCCCAGGGTGCACGAGTACGTCCGCACCAGCCAGGTGCCTCTTCTGGTGGTCCGCGGCGGAGGACGGCGAGCCTTCTTCGGCCGCGACGGAGAACGACGAGGACTTCGGCCGCGATGGATGGCGACGAGGTCCTCGGCCCCAGCAATGCCCGCGCAGGACGGCGAGACCTTCGGCCCCGGCAGAGGACAGCGAGGACTTCGGCCCCGGCGCAGGACGGCGAGACCTTCGGCCGCGACGGAGGACGACGAGGTCCTCGACCCCGACGGAGAACGACGAGGTCCTCGACCCCGGCGGTGCCCGCGCCTTCCGGCGCGGCCTGCCGAGGCCGGGATCCGTCCTCCCGGACCCGGGGCACCGCGCCCCGGGTCCGGGACACCCCCGACGCCCTCACCGGCCGCCTCCGAGGGTCCCTCGGAGGCGGCCGGGTTCCGGGGCAACCGGGCCGGCGCCCCGTCGCGGGCCGGCCGGCGGGCCGGGTGTGCGGCACCCGGCCCGCCGGCCGGGTTCATTCCCCTGCCAGCGCCGCCAGCACCGTGGCGGCCAGCGCCGCGCGTATCACCATGCCCGAGACCGAGGTGTGCTCGGAGCGGGCGTGCGCGCCCGAGCCCACCGCGCCGATACCGTCCAGGACCGGCGTGCCCTGGGCCACGACGAAGTTGCCGTCGCTGGCTCCGCCGACCGATGCCTCGGGCAGGTCGTGTCCGAGCAGTGCGGCGCACCGGCGGGCCAGCCCGGCGAGCGCGGCCACCCCTTCCGTCCGTTCGAACACGGGGCGGTTCCAGCCGCCGGTGACCTCCACACGGGTCCGCGGGTCGACCGGACGCAACGCGGCGAGGGCGTCTTCGACGCGTCGTTGTTCGGCGGCGGTGGCGACGCGGACGTCGATGTGGCCGACGGCGCGCCCCGCGGTGACGTTGCTGCGGGTGCCTCCCTCCACCACGCCCACGTTCAGCGACGTGCCCGCGTCGGGGGCGCGCAGGTCCGCCAGGCGCAGGATCTGGTGGGCGAGTTCGTCCACGGCGCTGGCTCCGGCGGTGGGGTCCAGACCGGCGTGGGCCTCGGTGCCGGTGACCGTGACGGTGAACAGTCCCACGCCCTTGCGGGCGGTCTTGATCGCACCGTCGGCGGCGGCCTCGAAGACCATGGCGAGCCGGCTGTCCCGGGCCTCGGCGACGATGGCGTCCCGGGAGGCGAGACTGCCGGTCTCCTCGTCACCGTTGAGCATCAGGGTGCAGGCCGGGCGGGGCAGGCCGAGGGCGTCGAGGGCGCGGAGTGCCCAGACCGCCTGGACCAGGCCGGCCTTCATGTCGAAGACGCCGGGTCCGCTGATGCGGTCGCCGTCCCGCCGGAAGGGCCAGGTGTCCAGGGTGCCGGTCGGCCAGACGGTGTCGTAGTGGCCGAGGAGGAGCACCGGGCGGCCGTCCCGGGTGGTGGTGTCCCGGGCGGAGTAGCGGCGGACCAGGATGTCTCCGGCCTCCTCCCGCACCAGGGTCTCCTCGGTGTCCGGTGCGCCGAGGCGCCGGTCGAGCCAGCCGCGCAGCCAGCCGAGGCAGCTGTCCAGGGCCCGCGGATCGTCGCTGGCGCTGCCCTGGGAGGTGTAGGCGGCGAGGTCGGCGACCATGTCCTCGCGGTGGGCGTCGAGCCATTGCCGGACCGCTTCGGCCTGGTCGGGACCGAGTGGCAGCGAGGGGGCGGGGGCCTGGGCCAGCCGGTCCAGTTCGTCCAGCCGTGACTCCGACATGTCGTGTGCGGCGCCCTCCAGCCGGCGCAGGCCGCTCACGACCGTGTGCAGCAGGGTGGTGGGCAGGCCCTCGCGCGCCGCGTGGCGGAAGACGTCGGTGTAGTGCGTGGGGGCTTCGACGGGCCGGTGGCGTACGGCGAGGTCGCGCCAGATGCCGCTGCGGTCCTTGGTCTGGGTGCGCAGCCATGCGGTGAGACGGTCGAAGGCGGCGTTCCGGACAGCGGGGTCCGCTCCGTGCCGGAAGGCATGCGGCTCGAAGGCGTCGAACGCCTCCAGGGTGATGCCGAGGCGGTCGGACACGGCGAAGATCTCGCCGGTGAGCGCGGCCATGGCGGGGCGGTGCCGGTCGATGAGGTCGGCCATGGGGGCGTCCGCGAGGGCGGTGGCGGCGAGCATGGCGCCGAACCCGGCCTTGGCCCACAGGTATCCCTCGACGTTGTCGCTGGCCACGGCCGGGCCCCAGCTCCGCAGGTGGGCCACCAGCTCCCGGACCCGCGGGCTGACCGGCCCGCCGTCGGGTTCGCCGATGACGAGGGCTCCGGCGCCGCCGTCCAGGACGACGCCCGGTTCGATGACGTCGGCGAAGATGTTCACGAAGGCCGCGACGGTGCGGGCGGCGCCCAGCCGCTGGGCGATCAGGGGCTCGTTGAAGCCGTTCTGCAGGGAGACGACGTAGCCGTCCGGGGCCAGGCGGGGCGCGATCCAGTCCAGCGCGGCGCCGGTGGCCTGCGCCTTCACGGCCAGCAGGACGCGGGTGAGGGTGCCGTCGAACTCGTCCGGGGTGGTGGCGGTGACCGGCACGCTCTCGCGGGTGCCGCCGCGGGCGACGACGAGTCCGCGGGTGCGGATGGCGGCCACGTGGGCGTGGTCGGTGTCGACGACGGTGACCGGGTGGCCGGCCCGGGCGAGGGCGAAGGCGAGGGTGCCGCCGATCGCTCCGGCGCCGACGACGGTGTATCCGGGCCGCTCCGGCTGGGTGTCGTTCATCGGGTGTGTCCTTCCGTGGTCGCGGCCGTCGGCACCGGGGCGGGCGGGGTGGCGCGGGGGTCGCCGGGCTGCCAGATCCGGGGCAGGTGCAGGGCGCCCGTGCTGGAGCCGCCGTCCACCCGCAGCACCTCGCCGGTGATCCAGGAGGCGTCGGGGCCGGCCAGCCAACGCACCGCCCGGGCGATGTCCTGTGGCGTGCCCGGACGGTTCAGGGGGTTGGTGCCGATGGCCGCGGCGTACTCGGCGGAGACGGGGTTGCAGTCGCTGGCCACCGGGACGAACCCGGGGCTGACCGCGTTGACGCGGATGCCGTGCGCGCCGAGTTCCAGGGCGGCGGCGCGGGTGGCCATCTCCAGGGCGGCTTTCGAGCTGGCGTACGGGCCTCCGCCGGGCCGGGCGCGCAGCGCGGAACCCGAGGAGATGTTGATGACCGAGCCGGGCCGTCCGTGCCGGCCGGCGAGCCGGGCGAAAGCGGCGGTGGCCAGGACGGGGGCGCGCAGGTTGACGGCGAACAGCCGGTCCCAGGCCGGGGCGTCCACCTGGGCCATGTCCAGGGAGGGGTAGACCCCGGCCGCGTTGACGAGGATGTCCACGGGGCCGGTCTCCGCCCAGGCCGCTTCCACGACGGCGGTGGGCGCGTCGGGGTCGGTCAGGTCCGCGGCGCGTGTGGCGGTACGGGTTCCCAGGCGTGTCCCGGTCCGGCGGAGCGCGGCGGGGTCGCGGTCGACGAGGGTGAGGAAGGCGCCCTGGGCGGCGAACTCCTCGGCGATCGCCCCGCCGATGCCGCCCGCGGCGCCGGTGACGAGGACGTGGGTCATCAGCTGAACTCCTTGTCCTTGGTCTCCGGCATCGTGAGGTAGACCACGAGGGAGATCAGCGAGGCCGCCGATACGTAGATCCACAGCAGGTCGCTGTGGCCGCTCTCGTGCATCCAGGTCGTCAGATAGGGCGCCGTGCCGCCGAACAGCGCCACAGCGAGGGCGTACGGCAGGGCGATACCGGTGGCGCGCACCTCCGCCGGGAACTGCTCGGCCATGATGACGGCGCAGTTGGCGGAGTAGCCGAGGATCAGCAGCATGCCGACGAGCTGGACCAGGAACAGGCTGAGGAAGCTGTTGCCGAGCAGGTGCAGCAGGGGCCAGGCCAGGATGACGAAGCCGCCGGCGAACCCCGCCATGGTCGGCTTGCGTCCCACGCGGTCCGAGAGCACGCCCACGAAGGGCAGCGCGACGACGAAGACGACCAGACACAGGGTCTGCGACAGCAGGGCGGTCTTCAGCGGGATGCCGGTGGTGAGATTCGCGTACGTGGGCAGGTAGTTGACCCAGATGTAGTAGGTGAGGGTGCCCGCCACCGTGATGCCGGCCACCCGCAGGGCGGCCCCGGGGTGCTCCACGAACATGGCCTTGACCGGATTGGTGCGGGTCCGGCCGGCGCCCTGGACCTGGGTGAAGGAGTCGGTGTCCGCCACGGAGACCCGCAGCCACAGGCCGACCAGTCCGAGGAGGCCGCCGAGGACGAACGCGACGCGCCAGCCCCAGGAGTGCAGGGCGTCGTCGCTCAGCGCCGAGGTGGTGAGGGTGCCCAGGAGGGAGGCGATGAGCACGCCGCCGGCGACCGACACCTGCTGCCAGGATCCGGCGAACGCGCGCCGGCCACGGGCGGCCGACTCGACGAGGAACGCGGAGGACGAACCGAACTCGCCGCCGGCGGAGAAACCCTGCACGAGCCGGGCGACCAGCAGGAGCAGCGGCGAGACGACGCCGACGCTGTCGTAGGACGGGGTGATCGCGATGACGAAGCCGGCCCCCGCCATGAGGCCGACC
This sequence comes from Streptomyces hygroscopicus subsp. hygroscopicus, assembly GCF_001553455.1. Lineage (GTDB taxonomy): Bacteria > Actinomycetota > Actinomycetes > Streptomycetales > Streptomycetaceae > Streptomyces > Streptomyces hygroscopicus. The sequence continues at coordinate 5,399 of NZ_BBOX01000104.1, read as the reverse complement.
GTGAGGGTCATGCCCTTCTTGCGTCCTCGGCGGTCGGCGTAGGCGCCGAGGACGGCGGCACCGACCGGGCGCATCACGAATCCGACGGCGAAGACGGCGAGCGTGGACAGCAGGGCCACCGCGCCGTCGCCCTTCGGGAAGAACTCATCGGCGATGATCTTGGCGAAGATGGAGTACAGCGCCCAGTCGACCCATTCGACGGTGTTGCCGATGGTGCCGGCGACGATGGCCTTGCGCTGGGCGCCGCTCAGCCGGGACGTGGCGGGGACGGCGCCGCCTTGGCGCAGGGGGCCGGTGGGCGTGGCGGATCCAGTGTTCATGGGGTGCGCTCCGGAGTGTCGGCGGCGGAGCCGGCCGCGGTGCGGCCGGTCAGCACGGCGCGGGCCGCGTCGGCGAGCTGGGCGTGCGTCGCGTACCAGACGCCGGGGTGGGCGGCGATGTGGTCGAGGAGTTCCCGCAGCGCCACCAGGCGCGAGCGGTGGCCGATGACGTGGGGGTGCAGGGTGAGCTGGAAGACACCGCCGTCCCGGTAGGCGGCGTCGAATTCGTCCGTCCAGATCTCCCGTACGTCGCGCGGACGGCTGTGCGGGCGGACGGACCCGTAGCGATCCATCGTGAAGTACGGGGCGTCGTCCCGGATCCAGTCGACCGGGATCTCCACCAGGCCGGTGGGCCGGCCGTTGGCGACGATCTCGTAGGGCTCGTCGTCGGCCATGAGCGAGGAGTCGTAGGCGAAGCCCAGGTCGAGCATGATGTCGAGGGTCGAGTCCGAGAAGTCCCAGGACGGGGTGCGGATGCCGACCGGGCGCCGGCCGGTCAGCGTGGTGAGGGTGTCCAGGGCGTGCGCCGTGAGGTCCTTCTCGTCGTCGCGGCCCAGCAGCGTGTTGCGCTCGTGGATCCATCCGTGGACGGCCAGTTCGTGCCCGTCACGGGTGTAGGCGCGGGCCTCCTCGGGGTGGACGAGGGCCGAGACGGCCGGCATGAAGAAGGTCGCGGGGACGCCGTAGCGGGCGAGGAGGTCCAGGATCCGCGGGGCGCCGGCGCGGGCACCGTACTCGCCCTGCGCGAGCCGACCGGGGCTGGTCTCGCCGTCGCGCAGCGGAATCGTCTCGTGGTCGGGGTCGAAGGAGAGGGCGACCGCGACCCGGGCGCCGCCGGGCCAGCGGTCGGGGACCAGCCGCCGTCCGGCGCGGACCGCGTCGATATGGCCGCGCCAGGTCTGCTCGGACCAGCGCCAGCTCTCCGGGGGCAGGCCGGAATCGTCAGTGGGCATGGTGGGTCTCCACAGGGGTCGGGGGACGGGAAGAGGGCGGACGAGGGGAGGGCGGGGCCGCCCGCGGGCGGTGTGCCCGGCGGCCGGCCGGTGGCTCAGACGGTGGGGACCATCCGGTGCCAGGAGTACTTCAGGGTGGCGAGGTGCAGCGTCACATCGGAGGCGATCAGCCCCGGCAGTGCCCCGATGACCTCGCTGGTGTAGCGGAACAGATCGGTGCGGCGGGGCAGCACCATGTGTCCGACGAGGTTGAAGCGCCCGGTCGCCGCGCCCAGGAACTTGGTTCCCGGATGCCGCGCGAGCTGCCGCCCCGCGGCGTCGAGCCGGTCGGGCTCGATCGACAGCCACACCATGAACTCCGCGTCGTACCCGAGCAGGGCCGGTTCGACGAGGGTCCGGAACTGGAGGATGCCGCGGGATATGAGGCGGTCCATGGCCCGTGCGACACCGGACTCGGTGTGGCCCAGGCGCCGGGCCAGGGCGCTGACCTGGGCGCGGCCGTCCTCCTTGAGGGCCGCGACGACCTCCTGCTCCAGACCGGTGAGCGCTTTTGGCGCCTCGTCCCAGTCGGCGCGGTCGCACGACGACGCGAGGGTGGCGGGCCGCAGGTCCGCGGCCGCCTCGGCGGGCAGCAGCCCGGTGTCCCACATCGACGCGGAGGTGAACGCGCGGATGACGGCGACCGCCTCGGTGCTGGTGATCAGGTCGGCCCCGGGCAGGTCGGTGAAGAGCAGCCGCATCATCTCCTCGTTGTCACGGGCGACGAAATCGACGATGAGATCGGCGGCGCCGGTGACGACGGCCAGGAAGCGCACGTCCGGGCTGACGGCGAGCTGGTCCGCGAGGTCCAGCCCGCGCCCGGGCCTGGCCTGCACCCGGACGAGCATGGACGAGCCCTCCCGGGTGCGGTCCAGCTCCAGGGTGCCGACGACCCGCAGCACGCCCCGCTCGTGCAGGGCCCTGTAGCGCCGCTGGGCGGTCGTCTCGCTGGCGCCCACCCATCGGGCCACCGCGCTCCACGGGGCGCGACCGTTGAGCTGGAGCGCCGCGATGACACGGCGGTCCAGGTCATCAATGGTGTCCACGGGGGCTCGGTGGGTCATGGGGCGGACGCTAATCAGGGCTTTTCCCCCGTCAATGACGGAATCCTGCATCGCTCCTGGTCACAGCCGGGCGATCCGGCACCGCGCGCATCACGAAGGGGTAACACCCGCAGATCTGGCGCGCAGGCGCGGCTGTCGTGCGGAGTGACGGATTACGTCACCCGGATATCCAAAAAAGTTCATCCTCGCCCGCCAGGGCCGGCACATCCGGCGTTTCGGGCCCCCGGGCCGGTGGTCCACGCGCGGTCCGTCCGCGACCGGTGACCGTCGCACGAGCGGTTCCGCCGACGTGGCGCGTGACAACGTCCGGCCGGGGCCCGGCCGGACGCGGGCCCGGGCCGGACTGATCGATCCACCGGGCAAGGGGTACATCCGGCCAGATCCTCACCGCGGTCCGATGTGCCCGCTTCGGTCCCCCGGACATGACTCCTTCGCGAACAAGAGTCCTTTACCGGCACCCGATACCGACACAACAGGAATTCACGATTCCCTTCGCATGCCCCGGAGAGCGGGAAACGGGCCGGCGGGCCGCGGACTCGGCGACGCCATCCCGAATCGAAGCACTGAGCTGCCGTTATACGGGGCGAGGGAATTTCCTCGGCAGAGCGTGCCGCGGGTGGACATCCATCATCGATCACTCGGCCCGCGGCCTTGGTCTTGGCCGATTACGACACTTGCCCGCCGGTTGTCGCCGAGCACACTTGTACACGCCACCATATAGTTGTCATGTCCAGCACAACCGCGGCTCGCCTGAGTGCCATATCGAGCGTCTCCCGAGGGCCTGCGTAGTCGATGGGGTCCCCTTTCGCAATAACCCGGTTGATGCCGCGAACACCAACGCTTGAGCTTCCACCGCGCCGCCCGCGGCGTCCGGTGGGCCCATCGCGTGCGCTGTCCCGCGTATGAACCCGCGTATGAGGTGAGGCGACACTCCGCGGAGCCCTGAAAGGTGAGCAAGGCGACGTCCGGGTCCGCTCACCGGACCTGACGGCGTCACGGCGGACGAAGGCCGGATCCGGCCGGAGGGATACGAATGAGCGACGAATTCCCGGCGAACCACGCGCCGAGGTGTCCTGTCAGCGAAAGAGGGCACGAGCGGGGAAGCCCCCCGCGATCCGCCCCGCGGGAAAGCCCCCGCCGGTCCGCCCCCGTCGCACCGGGTCGGCTGCCCCTGCTCGGGCATATGTGGCCGCTCATGCGGGACCCGTTCACGTTTTTCACGTCGCTTCGCCACCGCGGTGACATCGTCCGCATCTACATGGGCCGGCGCCCCATCCATTTCCTCACCACGGCGCGGCTCGCACATCAGATCCTGGTGGAGAACGCACGCTCCTTCGACAAGGGCATGGTCTACGACGCGGTCCACCCGCTGAGCGGTAACGGGCTGCTGGCTTCCGGGCGCGAACTGCACCGGCGCCAGCGGCGCATCATCCAGCCCCTGTTCCACAAAGACATGATCAAGGTGTATGCCGAGACGATGAGCGGCGAGGCGCAGTCGCTGGCGGATTCCTGGCGTCCCGGTCAGCGCGTCGACCTCGACCAGGTCATGATCGAGCTGACCCTGACCACGCTCGTGCGATCGATGTTCTCGGGCCGGCTGCCCCGTTCCGTGGTGCGGGACATTCTCCACTCGCTGCCGCTCTTCACCCGTGGCATGGTCGCCAGGACCGTGCTCCCGGCGTGGCTGTGCCGGGTCACCGGGTTCGACCGGCGCTTCCTGGCCGCGGCGGGGCGGCTCCGGTCGGCCGTCGACGCGGTGGTCCGCAGCGGTCAGCCCGACGGTGTGGAGGGCAGCGACCTGCTGTCCTTCCTCCGCGCGGCACGTGATCCGGAGACGGGGCAGACGATGAGCGATGAGCTCATCCGGGACGAACTCGTCTCGATCATGATGGCCGGAACCGAGACGACCGGGGCCACCCTGGCGTGGACGTTCCACGAACTCACCGAGCACCCCGCCGTCGAACAACGGCTTCGCGCCGAGCTGCGGGACGTACTCGGCGGCCGGCCCGCCGGATACGACGACCTCGCCGACCTCCGCTACACCCGTGCCGTGGTGAACGAGGTGCTGCGGCGGTACTCGCTGTTGATGCTGTTCCGGCGCACCACGACGCCGGTCGTCCTCGGCGGGGTCGCGTTGCCCGCCGGTGCCGACGTGATGTTCAGCCAGTCCGACCTGCACCGCGACGCCGGCGCGTTCCCGGAGCCGGACGCGTTCTCCCCTGAGCGGTGGCTGGTGGACCGGGACAGCCTTCCCCCGCGCGAAGCCTTCATCCCGTTCGGCGCCGGCAACCGCCGCTGCATCGGCGAGGGATACGCCCAGGCGGAAGCGGTGATCGCCCTGGCCACCATCCTCACCCGGTGGCGGCTCGTCCCGGTCCCCGGCCACGTGCGTCGCGTGGCGGCGGCGATGCCGCGCCCCCGCAGTCTGCCGATGACGGTGACCCCGGTCGCCGACGAAGGGAGCGTGCCCCATGTCTAGCCGCGCCACCCAGCACCGGTCCGCCGCTCATCCGGACGGCCGAGGGCGAAGGACCCCGGCCGAACCGATCGCGATCGTGGGAGTGGGGTGCCGGTTCGCCGGCGGGGTCGACTCCCCGGACGCGCTGTGGCGTCTGCTCGAACACGGCGGCAACGCCGTCCAGGAGGTCCCGCCGGGAAGGTGGGATGCCGACGAGGTCTACGATCCGCAGCCCGGGGTGCCGGGCCGGACGGTGTCCCGCTGGGGCGGCTTCCTCGACCAGATCGGCGGGTTCGACGCGGGCGGCTTCGGGATCACACCGTACGAGGCCGAGGCGATGGACCCGCAGCACCGCCTGCTGGTGGAGATGTCCTGGGAGGCGCTGGGACACGCCGGGATCCCGCCCGCCTCCCTGATGGGGTCGCAGACAGGTGTGTTCTTCGGCATCGCCCACCACGACTACCTGTTGCGGACGATGGACGACGCGCTGGTGGAGAACCCGTACGTGATGACGGGCAACGCGCACTCCGTCGCGGCGGGCCGGGTGTCGTACCTGCTGGGCGCG